>DEPD01000027.1:0-15804 GCA_002358575.1 Lachnospiraceae bacterium UBA3401
TTTTCCTACAATTCCTAATGAAGAAGTGTGGATGCGAAAAATAGTAGAAAGGGGTGTTTATATGAATTCTATGTTAGAATATAAGGGGTATCATGCTACTATAACCTATGATGCAGATGATGAATTGTTTGTTGGAGAAGTTTTTGGAATTGCTGATTCACTGTTTGATGGAAAAACACTGAAAGCGATACATTAATTTGCATCGCTTTTTACTTTACAGGAAATTGCGATAATTAAAAGAAAACACAAACATATATTTATAGAAACATATATTCACGAGATTGGGTAAAAGGGCAACACGACAAGACGATCTGGTATACTTTAGAATATATAAAATCCTTCTTCACTGAACAGTAACATCCTATATATTTAACAACTGTTTTGGAATCACATTTGTAGAGCCTTAGTCTTTTTAAAAGAGGGACCAATAACCCAATGTCATTAAGTTAAGGCAGTGTATGTGGGAATTCCATTTTAAATTCCTGCCAAAAGTATGGAGGATTAAAAGAAAATCTGGAGTATAGTTGATAGATTTGTTAAGTTTGTTGAACGTGTGTACGATAACACTGTTAACGGCATGGAAGATACAGTTAAGAAACCGGCGGTTCTCGAGAAAAAAGTGACGCAGGTTTTCATCAATAGTAAAAACACAGTGTCTGTGCTGGACGTCAACGAGCTTGAAGGATATCTGGGGAGTTCTTTCCATAGCATATTTATTACTACAAGTAGGACAGAAACGGCTGTGACATCTGAAAGGAACAAATTTGAGATTACCACAGTGAGGGCAGCCATACATGGTACCACCTAAAGAAAGATCACTGTAGTGGATCATTTTCTCAATGCTTTCCAGTTCGCATTTACGCAGATGAAGAGTATATCTGATTTCGTCAAAACTATCATTGAAAATTTTCTGTAATACATTCATGGGATTATTATACACGAAGTTGAGGGAAAAGAAAACCCCCACCCCTCAAGATTGAGGGGGTGGGGGAGTTGATGTGTCGAAGACACTTTTTTATGCATAGACCCATGTAGAGGAAATAAGCCGCTAAAGCAGTGCGCGAGTCGTGCGTAGGGGAATAAACCTTCCTATTCAATTGTATAGGGGAAAGCCTTTCCTATTCATTTGCACAAAAATATATTTGAAAACTGTAAAGAAATCCCGTAGGAGAAGATTTTCTCCTCGCAATTGTTGTCTAACGCAATATGGGGTGTATTAATCTGTATCAGATGCAGGAGCTTGTGGTTCCACAGGTGTCTCTGGTGAGGACGGTGTGATGCCAGCAGCTCTTAACTGCATTTCCAATATTTGTTGCTGAATAACTTCCTGTGCATTTGGCGCTGCAAAGAAAGTGCTATTGTGTGGACAAAGCTGCGTGTTTTCTGTATCGTTATCTGTAGGAAGCGTTGTAAGTGATGAGGCAAGATTATTGTCCAGAAGTCGGTCAGGTATCTGTTCGATAACAGATGCTTGTTTAAAAGGACATTCTTCTGCTGCCGAGAGTCCACAATATCCACATATATTAGAGAAGTAATGTACATCACAATATTCAGTTGGAACGGAGCCTTCTGCAAAATATTCTGTCTTGACACTGCCATTACATACTCCTGCAATTGGGAGTCTTCCAGATTTGGAACAGATGGAAGCTGTGACAATACCATTCGCCATGGGAAATGACTTGTATTCCAAGTTTTCATGAATCTTTGACATGACTTTTTTCCACATGGTTTTTGACAAATTCTTTTCGGCTGAAGTTTTCATACTGACATTATTGTCGTAACCAGTCCATGTTGTAGCAGTATAGTATGGTGTATAACCAGAAAACCACACATCTTTGTAATCAGAAGTAGTACCTGTTTTTCCGGCGATTGCCATATTTCCAAAATTGACAGATCCACCAGTACCAGATGTAACAACGTCAACCATAGCACTTGTAAGCAGCCATGCAGTGGATGCTTTAATCACCTGCGTAGACTCAGGAGTGGTGTTGTCAATCATAACATTACCATCGTGATCAATAATTTTTGTATAGAACTTCGGTTTGACATAAGTTCCCTGATTGGCAATAGTAGCATAGGCAGCGTTTAATTCCATGTTGGTAACACCGTCTGTGATTCCGCCAAGTGCGAGGGGCTGTCCAATATCCGATACAATAGAACCATCTTTTTCAACACGTTTGTCAACGAGTGTAGAGAAACCGAAGTTCTGCAGATAGTCAAAGCCAAGTTGTGGAGAAATCTGTGTAAGTGTCTTAACGGCCACAATATTTGCAGATTGTACAATGCCATATCGAAGACTCAGAAGTCCTCTGTAATTATTTCCCCACCAGTTTTTCACAGGGCGTCCGCTGTTGTAATTAAATGGTGCATCATTTTGTACATCGGCAAGCGTTAGACCTGCACTGTCGAGAGCTGGTGCGTAGGTCGAGACTACTTTGAAGGTAGAACCAGGCTGTCTTGTTGTGTTGGAGGCTCTGTTGAGGGTACGGCTTGCCTCCTTTGTACCACGTCCACCTACAATGGCGACAATATGTCCAGTAGACTGGTCTTCTACAGTGATAGATACCTGTGGCTGTGGAGTGAGTGTGATGCGTTCTCCATCAACTTTGTCCCCATCTGACATGACGTCATGTTTGTAGGCTTCAATTGCTTCATACGCCTCGTCTTTTGTCGCGTATAGCAGGTTAAAGGAAGGATTTTGTTGTTTATAGAATGCCTTGAACATCTCAGTACTGTGGTTTTCTTTTTCGCCGTTGGCTTTTTCAATTGTGAGAGCATAATTTAAGTACCATTTAATGGTTTCAGGATAGTTTTCTTCATTTTCATATACTTCATCACAGATTGCCTGGATATCTGGGTCCTGCGTTGTGTAAATACTCAAACCACCACTGAATAAAAGCCAGTGCGCCTGTGTCTCATTGAATCCTTTGATTTCCATCAAATCGTTCAATACCTGTCTGGTAACTTCGTCTACAAAATATGTATAGACGGATTTGTCCACAGTTTCTTCATTTACAGCCAAAATACGGCTGTACACATCATCGGCCATTGCCTCATCGTATTCGGCCTGTGTAATATAGTCCTGTTCTTTCATTTTTTCGAGGACGATTTTACGCCTTGTTTCATTTTGGTCTGGATGGGATATGGGATTGTATTTTGAAGGGTTTGATGTGGTGGCAACAATAACTGCACACTCAGACAGCGTTAGCTGATAAGGCTGTTTATTAAAATAGCGCAAAGCGGCAGCTTTAACCCCCAAGGTATTTTGTCCCAGATTAATGGTGCTCATGTAAATTTCCAGTATTTTTTCTTTTGACATCTTTTTTTCTAATTCAATCGCAAGATATTGTTCCTGGATTTTACGTTTAATTTTCTGCATTGTCTCTTCATTCACCCAGTCATCAAATACGTTATTTTTTATGATTTGTTGAGTGATTGTAGAAGCACCTTGCGAGAGCTCTCCATTTTGCAATGCTGCAAAACCTGCACGTATAATACCCCTGATATCAATGCCGTTATGCTCATAAAAACGCTCGTCTTCAACTGCGACGAAAGCGTCTGCAAGATATTTAGGAATCTTATCGATTTCTTCATAGCTTCTGTTGGAATTGGCGGCAACTAATTTGGTCAACTCATTGCCTTTGGCATCGTACACAATCGTGGCAAATCCTTGCGGAAGTACAGCAGCAGGGTCTACATCAGGAGCTGAATTTAAGATTCCTTTGAAGGCACCAATACCAAAACAGACACCAACAATCATGACTGACATAACACTGACTAATATCAGTTTTAGCGCAGAGACTAGAAACATTTTTTTGAATTTTATGGATTTTGAAGTTAGGGATTTCTGGACTTTTGAAATGCCTCTTTTCCCATAATTCATCGAATCACCTCCGTCAAACTAAAATTCATTCTACTCATTATAACAAAATCCTTTACGTAAATAAAGAACTTTTTTTAGAGTTTATAGGAATTATATTATTTCTTTATATTTTTTATGTGTTTTTGGTGGAAGCTGTGGTGCGTGGTATACAAATATTAGTTTAGGCGGAATATTTGCATTTTATACAACTACAGGTTATGATAGGAGTATAAAAGTTGATTGGTTGGAGGTTGGATATGGAAAAAGATATGACAGAACAGTCGTATGACGATTTTGTGTTGCTTACGAAAGGGGCAGAGGCAGAACTTGTGGAAAAGAAATCAAGATTTATAGCGACGGTGTGTCCTGTCGAGAGCGAGGAGGAGGCAATCGTTTTTATAGAAAAAATGAAAAAGAAATACTATGATGCCAGGCATAATTGTTCTGCCTTTGTAATAGGAAGCAAGGCGCAACTCACTAGAAGCAGTGATGATGGGGAGCCAAGTGGCACTGCAGGGCGTCCAATGCTTGAGGTATTGCTTGGAAGCGGAATTAGAAATGTTGCTGCTGTGGTCACAAGATATTTTGGCGGAACATTATTGGGAACTGGTGGTCTTGTGCGGGCATATTCTGGTGTGTTGAAGGAAGCCCTGCAAAAGTGTGAGATAGTCCGCCAGCATTTTGGTGTCAAACTAAAGATTCGGACGGATTATAACATGCTTGGAAAAATTCAATATATTTTGGCTAGTAAAAAGATTGAGATAGAGGATAGTGTCTATATGGCTGATGTAGAGATGACGGTCATAGCACCAATTGAGGAGTATGACCGCCTTTGCAAAGAAATTGCAGAGGCGACAAGTGCCTGTGCAAAGATAGAAGAATTGGAACGCTTGTATTATTTTGCATAGAGTGAATCGTAATATATTTTTTCAGGTTATCCTGGTTCTGAGATGCGGGTTACACCCACAAATATTTCAGAGATTTTATACCAAGTAGGGTAATCTACAATTCCGGTGGGGGCGAGACCGAACACGCGTTGGAAAGTACGGACTGCGTTGGCAGTGGCTGTTCCAAAGATTCCGTCTTCGTTGATGCGAGGAATTGCTGGATAATTTTGAGCGATACGATTTAATTGCTGCTGCATTTGTAGTACTTTCTGACCAGAGGAACCAATTGTCAGGTCATAACCTGGCCAGGAGGAGGGAACACCAGAGATATAGGATGTGGAATTAATGTACATATCGTTTCCATAATAATAACGAATGATTTCTATTGGCGTATATCCCTGAGCGCCTAGATATTTGCTACCCCATTGGGAAAGTCCGTTGCAGGTAACACGATTTCCATCACAATATGAAGTAAAAATTGGCTGGCGTACGCCTGGACGTGACAAATAGTTTGAAAAGATACTATCCACAATACGGCTAATGTTTTGATAGATATTTCTGCCATGAATCCACTTTTGATCGTAAGCGGTGGAGGAAGTGATGGTGAAGTTATAACCTTGATTCCGGTACCACTCTGTATACACACGGTTTAGCGTAAAAGACATAATCGCCAGTGTGTTGGCATAAATGGAGTTCTCCGGCCATGTCGCGTAAATTTCAGACGATACAACATTTTTGATGTAGTCGGTATAACGGACGTAATAATTGGGTGCAGAGGAATCCTGTGGTAGACCATCATGCACAATGACATATTCAGGTATTACAACGCGACTTAGTACAATTTCTCCACTCTCGTCCATCGGTTTAATTTCATCCTCTGGTATTTTAGGAGGGTATTCTCCGTAGAGTGTGTGGTCAGGTATAATGATATTTTCCTCCGCTTCTCCTGGAGGTTCGACTTCAACTGGATTCATGGTGACTGGTTGTATCGCTGTGACATCAGGAAGTATCTCTGTGCCAGAGATAAAAACCGGCTCATAGCCTGGTGCGGTAACAGAGATATTATATTCCGAGTATGGCTGTACATCACTAATTTCTGTGCTGTAAGAAAGGTTTGGAGCAGGAAGTGAAATTGTGTCTGTAAGACCAGAATCGTTTGTGGTGAGTGTCTCAACAACGGAGTCAGGAGCAGCGGAGTAAGAAATGGTTATCGTGGCATTATCTATGGGGATAAAGCCCAGCGATGATGTGACGCTGATGGTTAAATCTCCAGAGTAAGCGGGTGTTTCAGCTTTCAAAATTTGAGACATAAAAATCCCCTGCAAATGTTTTTTATAGTATATGCAGGGGATTTGATTGTGTGATATATCAATTTTTTTTCATACCTGCCCGCTTTCTTAAAGTGGGATCAAGAATCTTTTTGCGGATGCGAAAGCTTTGGGGTGTTACTTCCAGAAGCTCGTCCGTGTCGATAAAGTCAAGTGCCTGTTCCAAACTTAAAATTTTAGGCGGTGTTAACCGCAACGCTTCGTCAGCACTTGAAGAACGTGTGTTTGTAAGCTGCTTTTTTTTGCAGACATTCAGTTCAATATCTTCTCCTTTTCCATTCTGACCAACCACCATACCAGAGTAAACTTTTTCACCTGGTCCAATAAATAGAGTGCCGCGCTCCTGCGCATTGTACAAACCATAGGTGATTGCTTCTCCCGCTTCAAACGCAATTAACGACCCCTGTTTGCGGTATTGGATATCGCCCTTGTATGGTCCATAACCGTCAAAGATTGTGTTTAAAATGCCATTTCCTTTTGTATCTGTTAGAAATTCACCACGATATCCAATTAGTCCACGCGATGGGATAGAGAACTCCAAGCGGGCATAGCCGCCGCTTGCCTTGCCCATATTTTGTAGCTCGCCTTTTCGCTGACTGAGTTTTTCAATGACAGTTCCTGAAAACTCCTCGGGAACATCAATGTATGCAAGTTCCATTGGCTCTAATTTTTTGCCATTTTCATCTGTTTTATACAATACTTCCGCTTTGCTTACCGCAAATTCAAAACCTTCACGGCGCATATTTTCAATTAAGACAGAAAGATGTAGTTCACCACGCCCCGAAACTTTGAATGCATCTGTATTTTCTGTCTCCTCAACGCGCAGAGATACATCTGTATTCAGCTCTCGGAATAGCCTGTCACGCAGATGACGACTGGTGACATATTTGCCTTCTTGTCCGGCAAGAGGAGAATCGTTTACTAGAAAATGCATAGCGATTGTAGGGTCACTGATTTTTTGAAAAGGAATTGGCACTACATTATCGACAGCACAGAGCGTATCACCAATATGAATATCTGCGATACCAGAAATAGCAACAATGGAACCAATTTGCGCTTCTTTTACTTCTATTTTATTTAAACCATCAAATTCATAAAGTTTGCTAACTTTTACTTTTTTCTGCTTATCCGGTTCATGGTGATTACAGATAATGACTTCTTGATTGACAGAAATTGTGCCATTGTCAACTTTACCCACACCGATACGACCAACATATTCATTGTAGTCAATGGTGCTGATTAGCACTTGTGTTCCGGCGTCAGGGTTTCCTTCTGGTGCCGGAATATAATCCAGGATTGTCTCAAATAATGGTGTCATATCGACCCCTGCTGCATCTTCTTTTAGAGAAGCAACTCCTGTTTTTGCAGAGGCATATACAAATGGACAGTCAAGTTGTGAGTCGTCTGCATCTAACTCAAGAAAAAGTTCAAGTACTTCATCAACAACCTCGGAAGCACGCGCCTCGGGACGGTCAATTTTGTTGATGCATACAATGACTGGAAGTTTAAGTTCCAGTGCTTTTTTGAGCACAAATTTTGTTTGAGGCATGGCACCTTCAAATGCGTCAACAACAAGAATAACACCGTTTACCATTTTGAGCACGCGCTCTACCTCACCGCCAAAATCAGCATGCCCAGGTGTATCGATAATATTAATCTTTGTATTTTTGTACATGACAGCCGTATTTTTTGATAGTATTGTGATGCCGCGTTCCCGCTCTATATCATTAGAATCCATAACACGTTCAGCAACTTCTTGGTTTTCGCGAAACACACCGCTCTGTTTTAAAAGTTCATCTACAAGAGTGGTTTTGCCGTGGTCTACATGGGCGATAATAGCTACGTTTCTGACATCTTCTCTTTTCTGTATCATATATAGATCCTCCATATTTTCAAATACAATAATTCATTCAGAATTTCTTTTCAAAACTAAAATAGTATAGCACTTATGTGTGTGTTTTGCAATGAAAAATATAAAGAGAAAACTTTTCTACGGCGTTTGGCAAATTGTGGCGCATTGGGATACGGGGATTTGTCAAATGCTGTTAAATATTGCTGAAATGCCTTGAATTATCAGTGTTTCTGCGATATTTCAAGCTTTATTTACTGTATAAACTAGCATATGATTTAACTACAAGAACGAAGGGAGAATGAAATAATGCAAGAGACATTAAAGACAAAAAATGGGTATCATGAGCAGGTGATTGAAAATAATCAGGTGACAGTCATGGGTGAGATTGTGAGTGAGTTCTCATTTAGCCATGAAATATTTGGCGAGGGCTTTTATATGGTAGACATTCAGGTGGCGAGGTTGTCTGAATCCATGGATATTATCCCAGTGATGATTTCAGAGAGACTGCTCGATGTAAGTGGGGACTATAGAGGTATGATGGTGGTAGTAAATGGTCAGTTCCGTTCCTACAACCGGCATGAGGAGCACAAAAATAAACTGGTTCTCTCTGTATTTGCAAGGGAAATTGAATTTGTGGAGGAAATCAGCGAGAATATTAAAACGAATCAGATTTTCCTTGATGGTTATGTTTGCAAGGAACCTGTATATAGAAAGACTCCTCTGGGGCGTGAGATTGCAGACCTGCTGCTGGCAGTCAACCGTCCATATGGAAAGTCAGATTATATCCCTTGTATCTGCTGGGGAAGGAATGCCCGCTATGCATCGAATTTCGAGGTGGGAGAGCGCTGTTTGGTATGGGGGCGTATTCAGTCAAGAGAGTATATGAAGAAAATTTCAGAGGAAGAACTGGAGAAGCGTATTGCTTATGAAGTTTCTGTCAGCAAGCTAGAACTTCCGGAGGAGGATACAGAGGAAGTATAAATCGTACAGTTTTTGAGTGGCCAAGTTACATTGTGTTAGATAGATAATAAAAAGTTGCAAAATCCTGTATGTTATGCTATTATTTTCGGAGTGATGAATGTTCATATCTGCGCAGGCGATGCAGTTACGAGGAAAGGGCATAAGGGATAGATTTATGAAAAAAGGAATAATACAAGTGTACAGTGGTGAAGAATACGATAAATCTGCCATGGTGCTCGGAAGAGCGATTCAGATTGCGAGTACAGGCAGGGATGTGGTGATTATCAATTTCCTAAAGAGAAATCAAAATGAAGCTTTTCTCAAACGGATGGAGCCAGAAATTAAGATTTTCCGTTTTGAGAAAAATGCAGTAGAGTTTGCACAACTTTCTGACGAGCATAAGCAGGAGGAAATTCATAATATAAAAAATGGGCTGAATTTTGCCAAGAAAGTTCTTACGACAGGAGAATGTGGTTTGTTGATTCTGGATGAAGTGCTTGGATTGATAGATAATGGGATTATAACCATTGAGGATTTGCATCACATTCTGGGGGCAAAATCAGAAGATGTGGATATTATCCTGACAGGGGTACATCTCAATGATGATGTGTGTCAGCTTGCCGATAAGATTTTTAAGATTGAGACAGTTAACTATAAAGTATATTAGGAATTGACAAGGAGCTATTTGAGCTCCTTTGTTGCTATGATAAAAATCTGTTTTTTGGTTGACAGTGCGCATAATAGGATATATAATAAGATAACATAAAAAAGATAGAGGTTGCGTTTTTTATCAGTACTTTAGAAAATCATGGAGGACTATCAAGGCTTAGTACAGGTTTCCATGATACAAGGTTTCCGAGGTGGCAGGCACCGTTTTAGGGAGAGGGAAAGGGAAAAACGCCGAAAGCAGAGGTTTCCTGAGGACTAGCTGCTTGGGCATGTGGTTAAGAGCTGCATGACTGTCATCAACAGATGGAGCGCTATCGTTTTTTGCCAGAGCTAGTTTGATACTAGTATATGGCATTGTGTGGATAGAGTACCGGCCGTCTATTGATTAGATGATCGGTTTTTTCTTTGCAGGTCAGTATATTATTTAAGGAGGAAATTTCTATGTCTATATTCAAGGGAGCAGGTGTTGCGATTGTTACACCGATGAAACCGGATGGGGAAGTAAATTACGAGGCTTTTGCGAAGCTAATCGAGTTCCAAATTGCGAACAAAACAGATGCAATCATTGTGTGTGGGACGACAGGTGAGGCGTCAACACTTACACATGAGGAACATTTAGATTGTATTCGTTTCTGTGTAAAGCAGGTTGACAAGCGGATTCCAGTGATTGCAGGAACAGGTTCAAACTGTACAAAAACGGCAATTTATCTCTCTCAAGAAGCAGAGAGAGCAGGGGCGAACGGATTGCTTCTGGTAACGCCTTATTATAATAAGGCAACACAGAATGGTTTGTATGAGCACTTTAAAATGATTGCTGAGTCTGTAAAAATACCTGTGATTTTATACAATGTACCAGCAAGAACGGGCTGCAATATTATGCCGGCGACGATTGTGCGCCTTTGCAGAGATGTTGAGAATATTGTCGGTGTAAAGGAAGCGAGCGGAGATATTTCGCAGGTAGCGAAATTGATGGCAATGGCTGATGGTTGTGTGGATTTGTACTCAGGAAATGACAATCAGATTGTACCACTTCTTTCTCTTGGTGGAAAAGGGGTTATTTCTGTGCTTTCCAATGTTGCACCAGAACAGACACATAATATCTGCCAGCTTTACTTTGACGGAAAGACAGAGGAGAGCTGTAAGGAGCAGTTAAGGGCAATAGAGCTTTTTGAGGCGCTGTTTTGCGAGGTGAACCCAATCCCGGTAAAGAAGGCAGTGAATTTAATTGGTATGGAGGGCGGTGCGCTCAGAAGACCTTTGACAGAGATGGAACCTGCAAATGTTGAGCGGCTTGAGAAAGCGATGAAAAATTACGGGATTTTATAGGGGAATTGCTGGAAGAGAACAAAAGCAGGAAAGGATACGATAAGAGATGACTAGGGTAATAATGCATGGTTGCAATGGAAAAATGGGACAGATGATAACCGGAATTATAGCTTCGGATCCTGAGATAGAGATTGTGGCGGGTATTGATGCATCAGACCACATTAAAAATGCATATCCCGTGTTTCACAGCATTGATGCGTGTGATGTGGCAGCAGATGTTGTGATAGATTTTTGCGTAGCGCAGGCAGTTGATGGACTTCTTGATTATTGTGTGGAGCGTCAGATACCATGTGTACTCTGTACAACTGGACTTTCTGAAACGCAGCTTGCACATGTGGAGGAGGCTTCGCAGAAAGTGGCGATTTTGAAATCTGCAAATATGTCACTAGGGATTAATATGTTACTAAAACTCTTAAAAGAAGCAGCAGAAATATTAGTTCCTGCTGGATTTGATATTGAGATTGTGGAAAAACATCACAATTTAAAGGTGGATGCGCCAAGTGGTACAGCGCTTGCACTTGCAGATAGTATTAATGAATCATTTGACAATGAATATGAGTATGTTTATGATAGAAGTCAGGTACGAGCAAAGCGCACAGACAAGGAGATTGGCATTAGTGCGGTGAGAGGCGGTACAATTGTTGGCGATCATGATGTGATTTTTGCAGGTGAGGATGAGGTGATTACTTTTTCTCATCGAGCATATTCCAAAGCACTGTTTGGAAAAGGTGCTGTTCAGGCAGCGAAGTTCTTAAAAGGAAAGCCTGCCGGTAGATATGACATGAAAGATGTGGTGTAGGACAGATGCAATTTCGGCCATGTATCGATATTCATAATGGGCAGGTGAAACAGATTGTTGGTAGTTCCCTAATGGATAAAGGAGACCATGCAGAAGAAAATTTTGTGGCGACAAAGGATGCTGCATATTATGCAGAATTATATCAGAAAAATGGGATTTGGGGCGGACATATTATTCTTCTAAATCCTGCATCTAGCCCTTATTATGAAGCGACAAGGGCGCAGGCAATGCGAGCGCTCTCAGCATATCCAGGTGGACTTCAGATTGGAGGCGGTGTTACGGCCGAAAATGCAAAAGAATATCTGGATGCGGGCGCTTCTCATGTGATAGTGACTTCCTATGTATTTCAGGATGGCAAAGTAAATACGGCACATCTGGACAAGATTTGTCGTGCTGTAGGAAAAGCGCATCTTGTGTTGGATTTGAGCTGTCGCATGAAAGATGGAAAGTATTATATTGTGACGGATCGCTGGCAGAAATTTACAGATGTGAGCATAAACAACAGTACGCTTAATTTGTTGCGAGGATACTGTGATGAATTTTTGATTCATGCCGTGGATGTGGAAGGGAAGTGTCAGGGAATTGAACAAGCGCTTGTCCAACAGCTTGGAGAGTGGTGCAGTGCGTATGACAATGAGGTAATTACTTATGCGGGCGGCGTACACAGTTATGAAGATATTGAACTTTTGAAAAGGCTTGGGCGCGGGAATATTAACGTGACGATTGGGAGTGCTCTTAATATATTTGGCGGGAAACTTGCTTTTGATGAGGTGATTCAAAGAATTAGAAAAGCTTCGTGAGGAAATCACGAAGCTTTTTGTACAATAGATTTACTCTCTTTTCGAAAAAATGTTCCCTTGCGCCCACCCAATCATTCTCCAAACTGGATTTTACTTTAACTTTCTCTTATATTCTCTTGCGGAACCAAAACGATAACTTTTGATAGCCCAAATGCTCATAAAACTCGTGCGCACCTGTCCGTTGGAAACCTGATGCAAGTCCAATAAGTGAGATGTTTCGCTCACCTGCCAGCTTTTCAACACGTTCCATCAGCATTTTTCCTATACCGCAGTGCTGAAATTCAGGCAAAACAGCAAGTCCGTTCACTTTAATGTATCCGTTTGGCGGATCGATCGCTAAAGTTTCAACGGTGGTAACGAGACCAACAACATTGTCGTTCGCGTCGGCAACAAATGTGCAGTAGCGGCTATCGCCTTTCATCTTCTCACAAGTTTTGGCAACCGTTTCATCAGTTACCGACGAAAAGCCAAGCACATCATGCCAGATTGCTGCTACGGATGTGTAATCTTTACTTTCAATTTCTCTTATAACAATGTCCATGTGAATCATTGCCTCCCTCTGTAAATTCCAGTTTATATATGCCTGATTAAAAAATATTTGCCGACTACCCGCAATGTCTATTTATAGGCTCGTTTTCAGTGGGTAGACAATTTCGAAAAGGGAGTAGATTTATATGCAATCTTATAATTTTGTTACGTTGACTGCCTGAGGACCTTTTTCGCTATTTACAATTTCAAATGTTACGTTAGCGCCCTCGTCAAGGGATTTGAAACCGTCCATTACAAGTCCAGAGTAATGTACAAACACATCATTTCCAGCCTCATCAGAGATAAAACCGTATCCCTTTTGGTTATTAAACCATTTTACTGTACCTTTGTTCATTACAGATACCTCCCAATAATAATTCAGTAGTGCAGTGTTTTGCACTGCAACAATAAGATCTGTAGAATCTATATTAGTTAATTTTTCTACAGCTCCTTAATAGAATATCACAGTGCATTGCAAAAGTAAAGATATTCTGTTATTGCTAAATAATAAAATAGTAAGGAATTGTTCAGAAATAACTTTTGAATAGTTCCTTAGTCTATTTCTGATAACTTATTTTATATAAAAGGGTATTTATTTTTTTCATTTTATGATAGAATAGTTCAAATTACAATTTGGAGAATATTGTAGGTCTTTGTGGGAGGACAGAGAAGAGATGGAAAAGAAAGACAGAACTCATTACAAAGTATTGATTGTGCCAGAACACGAAAGAAATGAAACCAAACAGTTTTCGGCTAGTTTGGAGGTTTTTGTTGTTTTTTTTGGAGCAATCACACTGCTGATGATTGCTGCATTGACATATTGTTATCTTTTGACAGGAGAGCGAAATACATCAAACAAGCGTATGAAATCTTATCAAGTGCAGAGTGAGGAGCTTGCAAGACAAAATACAGATTTAATGAAAGAAAATAAGGAATTAAAGGAAAAGGTTACAATTCTTAGCGATACAGTGAACAATAAAGTGCATCAAGAGGAAAGGCGGGAGGCCGAGAAGATACAATCTTATATTCCTACGGGTTTTCCAATGAAAGGGGCTGCTTCGTACAATGAAGAAGAAAAAGAATTGGATGGAAATCCTGCTGTAATTTTTCAGGCTTCTGCTGGGACAAGCGTGGTAGCCACAGCAAATGGCACTGTCTCCTCGATTGCCGGTAGCACAGAAGCAGGTTATATTATTATGATTGACCACAGCAACGGATATTATACGGTATACCGAAACAATGCAGAACCACGCGTGAAAGAAGGAGACAGTGTTACTGTTGAGACAACGCTTTTTCATATAGAAACCGGAAACGAAACGTTGGGGTATCAGATTATTCAGGAAACGAAATTTATCGATCCTTTAAGCCTTATGGATATCAGTGGTTGATTTGGATTTGGCGCGGTCGAGGCGTTCAAAAATCAGTTCATAACCATCACTTCCATAATTTAAAGAGCGGTTTACGCGGCTGATGGTTGCGGTCGAGGCGCCTGTTTTTTCTGCAATTTCCAGATAGGTTTTATGATCGCGCAGCATCGTGGCAACTTCAAACCGCTGAGAGAGCGAGAGCAGCTCGTTGACAGTGCACAGGTCTTCGAGAAAATTATAGCTCTCCTCTTTGGTTTTGAGACAGAGCAAGGCGTCAATTAAATGGTCTACAGCGTCGGTTTTTATTTTTTTATTCATTGTTTTACCTCCATAGAACAAATAGGATATGTTTGCATTAGATGCTTTAATGCTGTAAAGTTTTACAGTTTTAAATATTGTAACATATTTCAGTATCATTGTAAATGTGCAGATAAAAAAGAAAAAATACCAAAAGTCTTGATAAGTAGTTTTGAATACTATATTATAATGATAGTAATATTTTAATGCTTGTTTATGCGCAGTATTGTGCAAAGGAAATTTGCCGTTTAGGCAGAGTGCGGTAAGCAGGGGAAAGAACTCTTTTCTGCGCGATTTAGATTATAAAGGAAAGGCATGGTAAAGCATATGCATATAGACACGAAAGATTTGTTGAATAGTATCATGGAGAGTTTTGACAGGATCAGTTATGTGAAGTCTTCGGACATTCCGAATATCGATCTTTACATGGATCAAGTGACGACTTTTATGGATAAAAATTTTCGCAATACGACCAGATATCCAGGTGATGACAAGATTATGACAAAGACAATGATCAACAATTATGCAAAGAATGATTTGCTGCCGCCTCCTGTCAGAAAGAAATATTCCAGGGAGCATATTCTGGTTTTAATTTTTATCTATTATTATAAAGGGATTTTGTCAATCAGCGATATACAGGCATTGTTAGGGCCTATTACAGATAAATTTTTTCATAAAGATGAGGGCTTTGATATTCAGTCTGTATACGAGGAGGTTTTTCAGGTTGGATATGATCAGATTGATGCACTGAAAAAACATGTTGTGGAAGAATATAATTGTGCGATGGGAACTTTTGAGGATGCGCCAGAGGAGAGCAGAGAGTTTTTGAAATTATTTTCTTTTATCTGTTTTCTGAGTTTTGATGTATATATGAAAAAGCAATTAATTGAAAAATTAATTGACACAATTAGAGATGATGGCTTTCCAGCAAAGGAAAAAGATTAGTTACTTTTCATGCATCAGGAATGCGCATTCTGTGAGAATATGATTTAGAAGTGAGAAACGATTTTTGCAAAGCAAAACTTCAAATATTGCACCGAATCGTTATTAGGAGCAGCTCTCATGCCGTGAATAGCAGTTACAATTCACACCCACGCCAGATTTCGTATTCATTTATGATGATTTGGTG
>DEPD01000027.1:16176-62597 GCA_002358575.1 Lachnospiraceae bacterium UBA3401
AGCAGGCATTTTGGCGCTGGCATCATGCAGCAAGTGCATGGTGCGGGTGTGAAAAGTAACGAATAGCAACAAAAATTGATAAAGAATTGTTGTTAAAACTTGAAATTGTCTGACAATAGCGTTATAATATGGAAATAGAGAGGAGGTACCTTATGGGAATATCAGCGATTGCAGGATTTTCAGGATTTGGTAATTATAGGATTTCATCAATACATGGTAATCCTTACAGTTTGAATGCGATTCAGAAGGTTGGTCAGAACAATGGTCGGTCAGGGAAACCGCTTGTTATAGCATCAGAGGAGAAAAAAGATGACCTGTATGTAAAAGATTATGACACGCTGGATGCGACAAAGAGTACAGCAAGCGGTGATTTTGCTGAAATGCTTGGTATACAGGAGGGTATGCTTTCACAAAAGGAAGAGGTTCAAAAATCGGATTATGCTTCTTATCTGAATGATACTATTGGAATGATGGGAATGCAAAATCGGTTGAGAGATCATCTAAATGGAGCAGGGTTTACACCATTTTCGTAAAAAATCTAAAAAAACACCTGTTAGGGTGTTTTTTTATTGAAAAATGTAGAAAGATAGTGTATGATTATTGATGATTGGTAAAATTTGAAAAGCTGAATGGGTAGTCACGGAGGGGAATTGCATGAAAAGAAATTTGAGTGTTGTTGGCGTTAAAAAAATTGCTGCATTTTTTCTTGCTATATGTCTGTGTATGGGGCTTGTATTGGAAGGCAGCATGATAGTCGCAGCGGCGGAGGATAACACTCCAATCTATAAGATTATGGTCAATCGAGCAGCAAACTGTGTGACAGTTTATGCAAAGGATAGCAATGGGGAATTTAGCGTTCCAGTCAAGGCATTTGTGTGCTCTTGCGGCAGAGAAGGCCATGAGACACCGCTTGGAACATTTAAGACAAGCAATTATTATCAGTGGAGATTGATGGTTGACGGTTCTTATGGACACTATGCAGTTCGTTTTAACCGTGGAATTATGTTTCATTCCATACCATATTATACCAAGAATGCAGGGAATATGGAGTGGGAGCAGTTTAATCTGCTGGGGGAAGCGGCATCACTTGGCTGCGTGAGACTTGCATGTGCGGATGCGAAGTGGATCTATGATAATTGTAAGCCTGGTACGCAGGTTGTTGTATATGATGATCTTGAGAATCCAGGACCGCTGGGGAAGCCGACGGAATTAAAGATTGCAGCCGATAATCCAATGAAAAAATGGGACCCAACGGACACTGATCCTAAAAATCCATGGAATCAAGTTAGACCAACATTGTATTTGACAGATCAAAGTACAGATGAAGTGCTGCGTCTGCCAGTGGGAGCATCACAGGAGGATATTTACAAGGCGGTTGGTTTGATGAATGCTGCCGGTGATATTTATAAATTTGGTCAGTACACCATTCATCTCTCAGGGAGGTATGATCTGAATCAACAGGGAATTTATCATATTTCTGTATGCGGTGTAGGTTTGTTTGGGGTGCGGACAGAGAAAAATATGATGTTGTGTGTGGGATAAGAGGACAGAATCTACTGTCCTTTTTTATGCGCACGCCGACGCAGAGGAAAATATGCCATTGCATAGCACGTCGGCGGCGCGGCGGGTAGGGAAAACTTTCTCTACTCAATGAAACCATTTTATTTTGCCTGTTCTGCAAAAGTACAAGTTACCAAGTCTTTGTATGGAACATATGTCTCAAGTTCGCCTGCTTCCATCAAAATATTTTGTAATAAGGTAAAGCTTTCCTCTGTGAAAATGAGGTCTTTTTTCCAAGTATCTTGTGTCTGATAGCGCGTTACAATAGTAGTGATTGTATTGAGTTCTGTCTCTGGAAATTGCGGTTTGATAACGGATGCTATTTCATCTGCGGAATGACTTGCAACATAATCCATTCCTTTTTGGAGTGCTTTGGTGAAGGAGAGCAAAACATTAGGATTTTCCTCAATATAGCTTTTTCTGGCACTGAATGCTGTGTAGGGAACATAGCCAGAGTCAACGCCAAGAGAAGCGACAATACAGCCTTTTTGTTGTATTTCTAAAGAGGTGGCGTGCGGTTCAAATTCAACAGTGAAATCGGCATATCCAGCATCGCCTTCCTTTGCGCCTGCAAAAGCAGCAGCGGTGGAACCAAAATCAATACTTGTGTCAATGGTAAGGTCTGTTTCTGGGTCAATCTGATTCATTTTGAGAATGTACTCAAAAACCATCTGTGGCATACCGCCTTTGCGCCCGCCAAGAACATAAGTTCCTTTCAGCATATTCCAATTGAAATTGTCGATGGGAGTGCGGCTCACAAGGAAATTGCCAGCACGCTGAGTAAGCTGGGCAAAATTTACCGCATAATCCTGTGCACCTTGCAGATAAGTATAGATGGAAGCCTCGCTACCCATAAAACCAATATCCGCCTCACCGGTGAGCAGTGCTGTCATAGTTTTGTCTGCGCCATATCCAGTGACCAGCTCAAGCTCGATACCTTCTGCCGCAAAATATCCTTCCTCGATAGCAACGTACATGGGGGCGTAGAAAATAGAGTGTGCAACTTCATTTAAGATTACTTTTTTTGCCTGTCCAGCGGTCTCTGTTTTCTGGCTGCATCCACTAACCAGTATGGAGATAATCAAAACGATTGTCAAAAGTATTGAGAGCGATTTGTGCTTTTCCATAAAAATCCTCTAAAATTGTTTTCATTATCATATGCGGAAAAGTAGTTAAAGGTGATTACAGAAAACCATTGAAACAAGGAGAGTTCAATGATATAATTTCCATATTACTTTATTTTTATTTTCGTGAGCATGAAATCAAGTAGCTGTGAAGCAGATATTTGGCAAATACCGTGAGGGTGTACTAGTAACTTGCTGTGCTGCAAATTTCATGTTATGTGGGGTATTAATTGCATATGCCGATGCAAAAGAGATAGTATTTCATGGTGTGTCGGCGGTGTATGAGTTGGGAAAGAGAAAGTTTTCTTACTTGATTGAAAGGGTTTTATCAGGGGAGGATTAAGAAAATGGGACTTTATGATACGCTAAATGAACAACAGAAAAAGGGAGTTTTTACCACAGAAGGTCCTGTGTTAATCCTTGCAGGTGCAGGCAGTGGAAAGACAAATGTACTCACAAAACGGATTGCATATCTGATTGAAAATGTGGGAGTGAATCCTTGGAATATTTTGGCGATTACATTTACAAACAAGGCAGCGGGCGAGATGCGGGACAGAGTGAATGAGATTGTGGGCTACGGGGCGGAGAGCATCTGGGTATCGACATTCCATTCCACTTGTGTGCGAATCCTTAGAAGGCATATAAACAGCTTAGGATTTGACAATAGTTTTACGATTTATGATACGGATGATGCGAAGAGCGTTATGAAAGATGTGTGTAAAAAGCTGAATATTGACACAAAAATGCTTAAGGAAAAGACAATTTTAGGCGCCATTTCGAACGCGAAGGATAATCTGATATCGACCACAGAATATGAAATGTCAACTGCGGGAGATTATTTCAAGAAAAGGATATCAGCGGCGTATACAGAATATCAGCTTGCCTTGAAAAGGAATAACGCCTTGGATTTTGATGATTTGATTGGAAAGACTGTGGAACTTTTTAAGAGTTGCCCAGATATTCTTGAAAACTATCAAAATCGATTTCAGTATATTATGGTTGATGAGTACCAAGATACAAATACAGCGCAGTTTGAGCTGATACGGCTTTTGGCACAGCGCGATAGAAATTTGTGTGTTGTGGGAGATGACGACCAGTCTATCTATAAATTTCGGGGAGCCAATATAAAAAATATTCTTGATTTTGAAAAAATCTATCCAGACGCGACGGTGATTAAACTGGAACAGAATTATCGTTCCACTGAGAATATCTTAAACGCTGCAAATGCGGTGATAGCAAATAATATTAGAAGAAAATCCAAAGCACTTTGGACGGAGAAAGATGTCGGGAATCGCGTACATTTTAGAGCTTTTGACAATGCTTTTGAGGAAGCAGAATACATAGCAGGTGATATTAAACGCAAAAAGAGAGAACTTGTGAGCGATTATAGGGACTGTGCAGTCCTTTATCGAACGAATGCACAGTCACGTCTTCTGGAAGAGAGTTTTATTGCGCTTAATATTCCATACAATGTGGTAGGTGGTGTAAATTTCTATGCGCGAAAAGAAATTAAGGATATTCTGGCTTATTTAAAGACGATTGATAATGGAAAAGATGATTTGTCAGTAAAGCGTATTATCAATGTGCCAAGGCGCGGCATTGGTGCGGCGAGTATCACAAAAGTGCAGGAGTATGCAGACCAGAATGAACTAAGTTTTTTTGAAGCGCTGCTTCAAGTGGATGAGATACCAGGATTGGGAAAAAATAAAGCTGCGGACAAACTTCGCGATTTTGTAACAATGATTCGTATGTTTCGGACAAAAATGCAGTTTGGTTCTTTGGAAGATTTAATAACTGATGTTATAGAAACGACAGGATATGTGCGGGAACTAGAGGAGTCTGATGAAGAGGATGCAAGGGACAGAATTGACAACATTGATGAATTAATTACAAAATTGGTAAGTTTTGAGATGGAGCGGGAAAATCTAGGAGAAGAAGTAACACTATCTGCTTTTCTTGAAGAAGTGGCGCTTGTGGCGGATATTGATTCGGTGGCGAAAGATGACAATCGAGTGTTGCTGATGACATTACACAGTGCAAAAGGACTTGAGTTTTCCAGCGTATATTTATCAGGACTGGAAGATGGGATCTTTCCAAGCTATATGACAATTACTTCTGATGATCCTGAGGATATAGAGGAGGAGCGGCGTCTTGCTTATGTAGGGATTACGCGGGCGAAGGAAGATTTAACGATTACTTATGCAAAAGCCCGTATGATTAAAGGAGAGACACAATACAATGCAATCAGTCGTTTTGTGAGGGAGATACCAGATAAATTCCTTGATACTAGGATTTCTGGTATTAGCCGATGGGACATACAAGATTACTATGACAAAAATTCATATAATGAAAACTTTTATTCCTCAGGTGGAGGAAAAGGAGGAGCAAAGCGATTTACAGAGCATGAGACATTGAGTGATACAGTGTTTGACAAACCGCGCAATAATTGGGAGGCGGCAGAACAAGTATTAAATCCTTCACGGCAGCAAGCGAGTATAGTTAAGTCTACTGTGACCCAGACAGGTGCGCCACAACAGAACACAACGAGAGAGTCAGCCGCGAAGTTATCAACAGGTCAAACTACAACAAAATCAATTGGACAACACAATGTTACGTCGCCTATTGCAAAAAAGGATTTGCCGCAAATATTGGCTTCCCGTCCAAAAGCCGTTGTGAAAAAGAAGGAAACTCCTGCGGCAAACAAGCCATATATTGTAAAATCGCTGGAAGGTCTTACAAAAGGGGCACCTACGCTGGAAGCCGACAGTCTGGGCTATGAGACAGGGGATCGGGTAAGTCATATAAAATATGGCGATGGCACTGTCCTAAATATTGTGCAGGATACCAGAGATTTTAAGGTAACTGTGAATTTTGATGAATATGGCAATAAAATTATGTATGCGGCGTTTGCAAAGTTACAGAAAATAAAATAGCATTTTGCCTTTTAGAAAAAAATGAGTATGAACAAATTACCCTACATGACAGTTTTCTGTTTGGACTTACGGATAGAGAAAAAAGGTTTTTGAGAAATCATGGGCAAAAATATTTGCTGATGAAATTTTTCCAGTTATAGATGAAAAACGCTTTTCCGTTCTCTATAGCGAAAATGAAGCCTCCAGACCAAATACTCCGAAAAGTTGCAACTATACAAAAAGAATAAAGTATTGTAAAGTGTCTTCCGCCTGGAACAGTGCTGGGATTGTCCCTATAAAGACCAGTGCAGCCCAACGATAAAAAAGACGGTTGTTACTTTCATCACATCACAGAATGTATCAAACAGGGCGAAAGCCCAGCGGTTTATGCGGACAGATCAATTCATTTGTTACGCAAAAATCTGAAATTTTCAAGGTACTAAATCAATAGAGACATTATTAATTTCTACTTTTGACACCAGCATCATGTTATACAATGACACTGTACTAACTGGGGAGAGCCTGTGACCTCCATATCAGATGTGGGGGCGCAGTAATGTATAAGCGGTATGCAGGACAACGAAAGAAGACGAAATTGGAGAGAATATCACAATTGTCACAGGAAAAACCACACATGGCATTTATGTCAATCAGACATCTTATTAACAGGAAGCTGTTAAAAGACTATCGTAAAAAATGAACGATTCCAATATTAAAGGATTTTTCAACAATATAGATCATAAAGGGACAGGGAGGTTCATAAAAACACGCATAAAAGTCCCCCCAAGGATAGAGTGAACTAATCGTATATGCAGAAGATTTTGTGATGTGCTTTCAATACAGGCAGGAAACAGAAGAGTTCTATGAACATCTGAAACGTAGAATGGAGCACTTTGGAATGATCTTGGAAGAAAACAAGAGCAGTCTCATAGAATTTGGGAGATATGCACAGGAAAGGTATGAAAAGAAAGGGAGAAAACTTGGAACATTCCTATTCTTAAAGTTTACCCACTACTGTTTCCATGGAAGGAATGATAAATTTCGAGCGAGAAAGAAAACCAGCAAGAAGAAGTTTGCAAAGAAATACAGGGAGGTTTCCTGCTTAATACAGCAAATGAGAAAAGTTCCCATAAAAGAGATAATAAAGAGATTGAACCAGATGTTTGTTGGGTATTATTATTACGGAGTAGTAGATAACTACCAGAGTATGAGCAATTTTCGATATCGGACAATGAAAAGCCTGTATAAATGGCTGAATGGAAAAAGTCAAAAGAAGAGCTATAACTGGAAGGGATTTAGTGTGTATGTGTGTCAGATATTGAATAATAAGTTTTGTAAAGAGCCTCGTGCGGGAAAGCCACACGCTGGGTTTTGTGAGGGTCATATCCTGCAAGAGATATGTCTATTCGACCACAGTAGTTAAAAAATCGAACAAATTCTATGAAAATGGTAGTAAAATTTATAAAATAATGTTATGATATATATAACAGAGCTTTGCTGCGTGCGAAGTAAAAACAGAAAGGAGCTTTTGGCAATGAAAAAATTAGATGAATTGGTAGATTATCTGCAGGATAAAAATTTGGTGAGCAACGACATCATAAGTAAATACTGCGCAAGGTGTGATCTCAAGAAAGAAAATGAGAAGAAAGGAAACACCGTGTTGTGGGTGCTTGCCATTATCGGTGCGGTAGCAGCAGTGGCGGCCATTGCATATGCAGTATATCGCTATATGACGCCGGATTATCTTGACGATTTCGATGATGAATTTGATGATGATTTTGAGGATGACTTCTTTGATGACGAGGAAGACGAGGAGCAGGAACCTGCAAAGGAAAATGAGTACACAACTGTAAAATAGTGTCGTAAAGAATAGGGTGCTGGCGATACAGCACCCTATAAAGTTTTATGCGCACGCCGATGCAGAGGAAATATGCCATTACATGGCGCATCAGTGTGATGAATAGGGGAAAATAAATCTTTCCTACTCGATTGTATATAGAATAATGAGCTGAAACAGAATGGAGGATTGCATGAAGAAAGGGCAAATCTGCGAAGGATACGTACAGAGTGTTGATTTTCCCAATAAGGGAGTTATTTTTTGTGAAGATGAAACAGTTATTGTGAAAAATGTATTGCCAGGTCAGAAGATTTCCTTTATTGTCAGCAAAAAACGGAAAAGAAAAGCGGAGGGAAGACTGTTGGAGGTGATGGAAAGAGCACCTTATGAACTGACGGAATTTTGTCCGCATTTTGGAGAGTGCGGAGGATGCAATTACCAGAGTGTTCCATACGAAAAACAGCTTGAGATAAAAGAAAACCAGGTGAAAAGCCTTCTAAAACCTGATTTTGAAAAACAGATGTTATTAGAAGGAATACAAGTGAATGTTGACCAATATCTAAATCAAATTTTTGAGGGAATCAAGGCGAGTCCGATTCAATATCAATATAGAAATAAGATGGAATTTTCCTTTGGCGATGAGTACAAAGAAGGACCACTTGCATTAGGAATGCATAAGCGTGGGAGTTTCTATGATGTTGTTTCTGTGCGAGATTGCCAAATTATAGATGAGGACTACAGAGCGGTGCTTGCTTGTGTGTTGGATTATTTTGCACAAAAAAACAGTAGTTATTTTCATAGGATTCGCCATGAGGGATATCTAAGGCATTTGCTTGTTAGAAAAGCACAGAAAACAGGGGAAATATTGATTGTATTGGTGACAACTACACAGGAGACACAAGATTTCAAACCATTCGTGGCACAATTGTTGGCGCTGCCTTTAAAAGGAAAAATAACAGGCGTGCTTCACACAAAAAATGATTCTTTGGCAGATGTTGTACAGAGCGATGAGACTGTTATCTTATATGGACAAGATTACTTTTTCGAAAAATTGTTGGGATTGCGATTTAAAATTTCTGCATTTTCTTTTTTTCAAACAAATACGCTGGGAGCAGAAGTTTTGTATAAGATAGTGAGAGATTTTCTGGGGGATATATCCGATGAAGGAAAATGTGATAAAACAGTATTTGATTTGTATTGTGGGACAGGAACTATTGCCCAACTCTTAGCTCCTGTGGCAAAGAAAGTTGTTGGAGTGGAGATTGTGGATGAAGCAGTTCGTGCGGCGAGACAGAATGCAGAGATGAATGGGCTTCATAATTGCGAGTTTATTGTGGGAGATGTACTGAAAGTGCTTGATGAGATTGATGAGGAGCCCGATTATATTGTGCTAGACCCTCCACGCGATGGGATTCATCCGAGAGCACTTCGGAAAATTATTGAGTATCAGGTGAAGCGGATTGTGTACATAAGCTGTAAACCTACAAGTCTTGCAAGGGATTTGGAGGTGCTGCTCGATAGTGGATATAGGGTGGAGAGAGCTATGGCAGTGGATCAGTTTCCAGGGACAGTTCATGTGGAGACTATTGTGAGGTTATCCTTGAAAAAATAAGCATTTATAGGTTATATGCAGATGAATAAAGTTTAATTTGCCTACGCGGTGCCAACGCCAGATTCAAATGTTGGCAAAATAAGGGGCGCTTATGCGTCCCTTTACTTGATAGCTTTTCTTAGTATTTCATCGAATATATCTGCGGCTTCTTGTTTCATTGCTTCAGTATTATGCACATAAAGGTCAAAGGTAGTCTGTATAGATGCATGTCCAAGTCGTTCCTGTACTGTTTTTGGTGATACGCCGGCTTCAATTAACATCGTTGCGTGTGTATGTCTCAATGAGTGATAATCAAATTTTTCCAGTCCAAGGCGATAATGGATAATTCTGGAAGGATATTTAAAGGAGTCTGTTGAAACATATTCACCGCTTTCTTTTCTAAAAATCATGTTAGCTGTAGGCAGTGTACAAGGAATACTTTTTTCAATTTCAACAATTCTTTGTATGTTTTTTCCTTTTTCGTCTTTTTCTTCTTTAAGATACAATTCTTTATAATATTCGCCATAGTATATTTGATTTTCTAGCTGTTTCTTTTTCCAAGCTTTTAACACTTTGATTAAATCGTCAGAAATTACAATCGTGCGGTTGCTTGTCGGTGTTTTGGGTGACTGGAAATACCAAGCAGAACGATCTTCTTTTTTTCCTTTTTCTTTAAAGGCCTTTCTGACATCAGTGCCAAAATTTCTCTTTACAATTTGCTTATTTACAGTAATTGTCCTGCTGTCAAGATTAATATCATTCCATGTAAGACCGAATGTCTCGGATATGCGAAGTCCGGCATACCAGCCAATCATAATTGCGATATCAAATGGTTTGTGGTTCTTCATCGCGGTCATAATTAAATTGTATTCTTCGATTGAGATGACTTCCCGTCGTTTCGGTTGTTTGCAGTCTTTGGGATATTTGATACGCTGGCAAGGATTGTCCTTGACATACCCTAAGTCTATAGCATATTCGTATGCTTGAGAGAGGGGCGCAATAATATTTTCGATAGTAGACTTCGCAAATCCGACAATAAACTTCTCATTGATAAATTCTTGAACGGCAGCAGTGCTAAGAGCAGAAAGCCTGTATGCACCAAAGTTTGGTTTTAGATGGTTTTCGATAACACTCACATTTCCAACTTGTGTATTGTATTTGTTGTTGATTTTACTATAGTTGTCCATATAATAATCAAGGAAGTCTGCCACAGATATTGTTGATGCTTCAAAGTGCTGCCCAGAGCTGTTGTATTCATTTAATGCCTGAATCCCTTTTTCAAGAGCTTCTTTCTTGGTTTTGCCGCCTACTCGTTCGATTCGCTTTCTTTTTCCGTCAATTGGTGCACATTCAAAAGAATAGTACCATTTGTCCCCACGTTTCCGAATATGAATATCTGCCATAAAATAACACGCCCTTTCTAATAATTTAGGTAGAAAAATAAAACCTATGGATTGCGCAGGTACGGGGAAATGTGGTACAATATTTTTGGTATTAGTACTGTATCACATTTCTGCATCTGCAGTAATGAGTTACATTTTAACCGTCTAGTGTTTATATACTGGGCGGTTTTTCATTCACTTATAGTTTACAACATTTTTCAAAGGTATCTTTTATTAGTTCTTGTATCATTTCAAGTTGTTCGATTTCATCGAAATAATATTCGCATTCATAGTCAGTATCTTCAAATTTATGGAGTGTAAATAGATGTTGTTCTTTTCGTATATAAACACGACAAATCCATTTTGTGGAAAGTTCACCAATTTGCATATAGGCGTATCGTGAAGTCTTTTTATAAGTAATATCTAAGCTGGTGCTTAACAAACTTTTAATATAATCCAAAACTTCTATTTCATCAATGGTCAACATAGGCTCTATTTTTTCATTTGATGAAACTGAAGTAACAGGTTCGGGAGAAATAACAGTGCTCAAACGTTCTGAAATAACATCATTAATATATTCTTCAAAAGCCTTCTGAATAATTACTTTGAATTTATCTATAACAGCTTGTGTTTTGGTACCATTGTATATATTTTTACTAAGCAGCGCTTTAACTAACTGGTCAGAAGGAGATTGGAACTGTTCAGCAATTACATTTTTAACCATAGTCATATATTTTAAGTTAGAAGCACTGCTTAAAATGGTTTTGACATTAAATGCGTCTTTTTGAAATTGCTTCAGCTCCTCAGCGACATTTTTTTCAATTTTAGTAAGATTTACAACAAGAAATGGAATGGTATCCATTTTGTTATGTTCTTCTAAGTCCGAATAAAATTGATAAATAATACCGTTGGTTAGGATTCCAAACTTCGCCTTGGTGACTGAAAAATATCGTATCAATTGATTCATATGTTTTGCAGTCAATTCTGTATTAATAGGTTTGGCTTCAATTAAAATCAAGGGTTCATTGTTGAACATAATGGCATAATCAACTTTTTCTCCTTTCTTAATCCCAACATCAGCCGTAAATTCTGGAACAAATTCTAAGGGATTAAATACATCATAACCTAAGAGTTGAAAAAATGGTAGTATGATAGATGTTTTTGTTGCTTCTTCTGTTTGGATATTATCTTTTAAGCGTTCAATTCTGTTAGAGAAGTTTGCTAATTTTTCTAAGAACTCCATAATAGGCCCTCTTTTCTTTGGTATTATAAATAAAACGGTGTTTTTAACAGTTTCTTGCCAGATTCTGTTATTTTGCTAATGATTATACACTAATAAATGAGAAAAGAATAGTATTTTGTAAGAAGTTGATATTTTATTTAGCATATTGCAAGAAACTATAAAAAAATGACGGTTCTTTTTTTGTTAGTATCTGACGAAATTTACTGGAAATATAAGATATGAAAACGTGAGGGTAGATTTATAGCCTTATAGTGTGATAGCATAGTATTATAAGTTACATGATCAACTAAGAAAAAGGAGGGTTTTGTATGGACATAGAATCTATGACAATTGATGAACTGAAGGAAGAAATCATTAGAATGATATAGGAGATTGATGATATACAGATTCTTGAGAAAATTTATCATTTTATCAAGAGTCTTGTGCGATTGGAAGAAAGTGAGAGTTGATAGAAAGGAAGGCAGCAGGTGAAGATATGAGCTATAGGGAAAAAATAAATAGGCTGCTGGATAAATTTGAGGAAAGCAGACTAAAAGAATTATACAATTTCATATTGTATTTTTATCTGAAGAGTGGTGCTTGAAGATCTGATTGCAGTTATCAGCCTGTATGTGACAAGTTTGCACTGGGTTACACAGTCGGAAGACAAATAAGCATAAAAATAACCGCTGACTTTGGTAAGTTTGCGGTTATTTTTATAATATGCAATTTATATTTCAGACAACTGGTCTATTGATATTACCTACGTATGTATAATATTGTTATAGATCTGATGGTTTTAGTTAATATATTCTTGCCCCTCCATTATAAGAGAGACAATATTTCCAGAATCAATAATTCAGCGGTATATTCTTCACCCCCGGATTAAGGGAGATAAGCTCTGATTTCTTTTTCATGAAGATCCTTGCTTTCTTATTATTGTTTATATTTTTTTATTAGTTCGTGCCCTTTTGGCGTAGCAGAAAAGTACTTGGCATTGTTAAAATAATTATCTATATCTAGCTGTGAAATATTTGCACGGATTCTCAAGAGGAGTTCCTCCTTTTTGCCATTCGTAGGATAATTGAAGTTTTTTAATATGACCTTCAATTCATCAGACTTTAATTTGTCTATACATGCATGTTCCACAGTGAGTAAGCCATTTGAAATTAGATTGATGATTGTCTTTGTATAATGGAGGTTATACTCATAGTACCATTTTTGTGCAATAAAAGGATTTAGGAGAGGAAGTCCATTTATATAATTCAAAAACAGAAGTTCTGTTAAATTTACATAAGAATCACAGGTTTGTACTTTTGACAATTCTTGGTATGTAGGTATTCTTGTATATTCTTTTTTGTTTTTATCTCGCTCTTGCATAAATGATTGGTCAAGTACCTGACCATTGTATAATCCTGCTTTTTTTAATGCTTCTTCATATCCAACTTGTATTAAGTATGGCACTTCTTCGTCCGTAATAGACTTTCCATCAGCGCGATAAATAGTATTTCCAGTATTAACATATTGTATATTTTGAGGAATTTCAGTTGTATTTTCTAATATATGTTGGTTTTGATTTTTATTGGGTGTTTCAATATTAGTTATAGTTTCTTGTAAATAGGTGTTTGGTATTTCTAAATTTGTTTTTGAATGAGAAGGAGAATTTTCTAATACATGTTGGTTTTGATTTTTATTGGGTACTTCAACATTAGTTATAGTTTCCTGTAAATAGGGCTTTGGTATTTCTAAATTTGTTTTTGAATGGGAAGGAGAACTTGTTTGTTCTGGAAAAGAAGGTACTATATTATCTAATGGCTTGTTTGGTATTTTATGCCATAAAAAATATAGTTTTTTACAACATAATATGGCAAGTAGTCCGAACAAAAGTGTTAGGAGAAAGCATATACCAACACCAATTAATTTTCTCGAAATAGTATTAGTGCTACCTGATAGGATTATAATGGAAATTAAGCCTCCTAAGAACAAAAATGTTAAATATATAGCTCCTATAGAATATAGAATAGTCTTTATGATTTTCATCTTACATTCTCTTTTTTTCAATTGTTTTAACTCTGCAATTTGAAGAGCCATATAATTACAATGTATCTAGTAATGATTATACAATAAAAAAGTAGAAAAAGATAGTAGAATGTAATAAATTGATATTTTATTATAGTCAGTTAGAGATGGTTAAAGTTTGCAGTTTTGTGTATTATCAATCTCCAAGACTTGAAAATTAAGTTTTTTAGTTGTATAGACCTATCAAATATGTTATACTTTGAAATGGCAATATCATAACGGTAGGCGGTTAGCCCTCTACGGAGGGACTGTGACCCTCCGATTACATAGAGATCTGTATTAATTACAGAAATATATGAATAGAGGAGGGTGGTACAAATGATGACTATGGAAGGTCTCATTGCAGTAATTAGTCTTGCACTGACTGCATTTGGACTCGGCTATACAATCGGAAGTAATAACACAAAAAAATAACCGCCATAAGCTCCTCAACTTAGCGGTTATTTTCTTACCAAAAACTTGAATAGGCTAACCGTCTATCGGTATTGCCTTTATGTCTACTATAGCATAGAATTTTATAAAAAGCAATTCAAACATTCATTTCTTTTGAGTGAACTTGTTTTATATATTCGGCACTCTTAGTTATAACATGCTCTAAGGCATTCCAATCATCAGATGTATATTGCTCTAATATTTCAAACAAAAGTTCAGTAAGTTTGTTATTACGATTTAAAATATTTTCCAACCTTTGCTTGACATTGTTGGGTTGCTCAATAAACATATTATCTTCGCCAGTTGAAAGCCGGATAGGATTAACGTTAAATTCTCGACAAATGGATTTTCGCATAGCTTCAGTTAGATTTCGCTTACTATTTTCAATACGTGAAATTGTTGTTTGTGTTACACCTAGTATATTTCCAAATTGTTCTAGGGTCATCTTATTTTCTTTACGAACTTTCTTTATTCTTTCACCTTCAGTCATTTTTTTCTTCAAGCTCCTTTGGAGCTTCTGTTGTTGTAAGTTGTTTTATATATTCGGCACTCTTGTTGACGATGCGTTCAAGGTTTTTCCAATCTTCAATAGAGTATTGAGCGAACATTTTGAATAAAGTATTTGCTAATTTACTTTCGTTATGCAAAAGTTTATCCAACATTTCAATTAAATCTATAGATTCGTCAATAAGCATATCGCCTTCACCAGTCGAAAGCCAGATAGGGTCAATACGAAATTCCCGACAAATAGATTTTCGCATTTGTTCTGTTACATTTCGTTTACCATTTTCGATATTTGATATGGCTACTTTGGTTACACCTAATATATTTCCAAACTGTTCTAAAGTCATTCGATTTTTTTTACGAACTTCTTTTATTCTTTCGCCTTCAGTCATTCGTTCACACCTCCAATAACATAATATTAACATGGTCTTTTTAATTAGTCAATCAAAAGTAAACATAGATAACAAAAAATACTTGACATTGTTATCAAAGTAAAATATAATGTAATCAAAGATAACAAATAATTGCTTTTGTATAACAGGAGGTGAGTTCGTGGATAAGGAAAAGGAAGAATCAGCAAGGCGAACAATAGAGAGTTTTTTAGAAAAATCAGAAATCGAGAAGGCGTTTATTCTTGGCTATATGGTAAAGAGAATACAGCTTAAGGAACTGGAAACAGGTTTAGTAGAGGAGCCAGAGTTGGTTGTAGAGTCGGAGAGGGGGTGAGGGAAGATGGAACAGCCAAGAGAGCCTATATTTTATCCTAATGAGATACCTTGTTTAATTGAAGTGGATAATGAGACAGAGAATACGCTTCAAAGTAAAGAACTTGGAGCATCGGAAAATGTCCAGAGCGAAAATGGAGAAATTGAAGTTATAGTAGTAAAACAGAAAATGGAAAGTTTTTTCTGATGGTCGGCAATGAAAAAGTTGAGATATGTGATTTTACAACAAGAAGTTCCGCTCATGGGGAAACAGAACTTCTTGTTACAATTAAAGGTAAAACGGTATTTACAGAGTTGTCAGCCAATGCAGGATAACAGAAGTGACAGGGCTGGCAATCCATGAATTTGTTCTCCTTTCTTTTGTACTCGGCTTTGGGGGAGTCTGTGAGTACAGTATAAGGCAGAAGCAGTAAAAGGGCAAGGCACAATTAAGTTTGCAGGAAAGAAAGCGTTAAAAGGTAGAGAGAAGGTGAGAATATGAGAGATATTATGGAGATAGTATGTGAAGCCAGAGAGAAGACGAGAACACCTTTAGAGAATCAGAATTTATTCACGGAAATGCTTTTTGCTAAACTTGGAAAAATGAAAAGTGCGGATATTGCACCACACCTTTCATGTGTATTTGATCTTTTACAACGTGAGTACAGGATAACATTAAGATTCCCTGCGGGTTTCAATGAACCGGATGCCACTAAGGGTGATGTCGAATGACATTTCTTCCAATGGATGAAGGCTAATAGAAGCATCATTAAGTAAGTTGTCTGAAACATTAGTGACGAAGCCTTTTTCGAGCATGTCAGAAATATTATTGATAACAGTTAAAAGATAATCTGGACTTTTTGGAAGTACAGTAAAATGGTTATTCCCTGTTTTTCTGTAGTGCTCATAGGCTTCATAGAGGATAAAATATTCTTCTTTTGCGTTCATTATGGTGCGCTCTCCTTTCTTATGTACTCGGCTGGTGGCACAGCCTGTGAGTACAGTATAAGACAGAAGAAATAAAAGGGCAGGGCTCAATTGAGTTTGCGGACAAGAATGCATTTAGTGAGGTGGAGGGGAGGTGAAAGGAATGCCAGAGTTACTATATACAGTACAAGACGTAGCAAAGATTCTTAAAACAAATGAAGCTTATGTTCGTCGGCTTATTAAAAAGGGCTTGTTAAAAGCTATGGTATTAGGGCGGGTTAAAGTGAGAGCTTCCGCATTAGAAGAGTTTCTTGAGCAGTATGAAGGGTATGATGTTACGAACGTGGACGACATCAAGAAAATGGAGATAACAGATTAAGTGGTCTCTGTGTCTTCTGCGCAGCATATAGGTGTTTGTGTCAGATAGCATTAAGACTATCTATGGGTTGTGCAGGAGGCACTTTTTATTTTTAACTTTTTTCTAAAAAGCAATATGTACTATGTGGAATAAATACATATTTGCCAACGTATCAATATCATGCAAAAAGTTCAGTAAAATCAAGGTGTTAACAGCCTTTTGGAAACAGTATAAATATATTAAAGTTAGACACAACATAGAGGATAAGAGGATAGACACATGGCATTTGGAAAAAAAGTATATGACATGGGAGATGTAGTGGATTATGAATATACCTACCTGGGAAAGTATGGAGCGAAGGGGGAAAAGAGAGCGGCACGAATAAAACCAACGCCAGAACAGATCGCGAAGCAGAACCATGCCAATAAGGTGAAAAGAGTACGAAGAGAGATAATACTAAATTTCCAACCGTGGGATTTATGGTTGACTCTGAAATATCCTCGTGAAACTCGTAAGACTACAAAAGAGGTTCTCAAAGATGTGCAGGATTGGACAAAGAAGATGCGGAAGAGGTATAAGAAAGCAAGACAACAGTTAAAATGGATACGGCGCATTGAGATTGGACGGTATGGTGGCATTCATGTACATATTTTGATTAACCGCCCACGAACAATACAGAATGTTGATTTGATCTGTAAAGAATTTTGGGGAAAGGCTGGGATAAATTTTCAGAGTCTGAGAGAAGAGGGCAGTTGTGAACAACTTGCAGAGTATCTGTGTAAAAAGTATAAGGACGATGAAACAGAAGGGCAGTTGAGTTTTCTTCCAGAGGAGGATAGAAAACGTTGCTTAAGCTATTCCACCAGTAAAAATCTGATACGACCAGAAGATGTAATCAAGACAGGTGAGAAAAAATATAGTCACTGGACAATGCGAAAGGTAATTTTGGAAGGACCAAAGCCAAGAGAAGGGTTCTATATTGACAAGAATAGTATTAAAACAGGTGTGAATCCGTTTACTGGAAAAAGCTACTTTTATTATACAGAAATCCGTATCAAGAATAAGTGGGAGAGCACAGAAGAAGAGGATTGTGGATAAGTGGATAAGTGCCTTCGCATAAGTGTTTCACATATGCGAAGGGAAATTGAAAGAAGGTGTCAGATATGTTTAAGGTGAATATTTACATAGAGACAGATAATGGCAGCAGAAAGAAGCTCTATAGAGGATATGGAGCGTCGATTGAATATATCCGAAAGAACAGACAAAAAGAGTTGCGGTTTGTGTCAGGCATATGTTATGGGACATGGAATCTTGCGTATATACTGGCACTCACAGAAGCACTCAATTTACTCAAAAGCCCTTGTATTGTAACAATATATTGTGACAATGAACATGTTTGCGATAGCATCAGCAGCGGCAGAGTCAACGACTGGCGGCGCAATGGTTGGCGCACAGCCAAAGGGGAACCGATTGCGAACACCGACGAATGGAGGGCGCTTTACAGAGCTTCCTCAAGGCATGAATTACATTATGTACATTCCACTGGAAAAAGTGCTTATAGTGTAGAGATACAAGATGCAATCAAAGAGATACGAAACAAAGGCGGATACTGGCAGCAAACACAGTTATCCCAAATGAAAGGGCAGGAGGCTATAGTATGAAAGTGATAGCAGTTAGCAATTATAAAGGCGGTTGTGCTAAGACGACCACATCAGTGAATCTTGCATATAATCTGGCAGCAGAGGAGGATAAGCGGGTGCTGCTCATTGATGCTGACCCACAAGGCAATGCAAGTTATATTCTGTGGAGGTATAATCCCAATGCAGATACATTGCGTAGTCTATATGAAAATAGTAGAAGAACAATCAAAAATTTAATAAGGCGCAGCAAATACAAAAACCTTGATATCGTGCCTTCAATGACAGGACTAGAACAGATCAACAGAGAATCAGATGTACGTGGACTTGATTTGAATGCGCTTCGCAGACAGATAGAAAGTTTAACAGACAGATATGATTATGTTATTATTGATTGCCAGCCAACAATGCAGTTCTTGACAGTTAGTGCATTATATGCCGCTGATTTGGAGATTGTGCCATTTAAGACAACAGGATTTAGCATAAATGGATTGGAACTAATGCGGGATTATCTGGAAGATACTGCACAGAAAAGAGAGTATGCAGGCGATTTGAATTATGCCTGCCTTTTGACCATGTTTAATGGCTGCAGAAAAAACTTGAACAGGATAACAGAGCTGATAGAGCAGGACGCCTATACAATATTCGATACCCTAATAAGCTTTTCTACAATATGCGAGAATGCCGAGGATAAAAAAGTACGAAAGCCTTTGTTAAAGCATCGAAAGAACAGCAAGGTGGCAGCAGACTATCTGGAACTGACAAAAGAGATTCTGATAGAGATGGAGGATTAATAATATGGGAAGCCTGAGCAAGATCATAAAAGAAAAGGGAGGAGAGCTTGGCAGGGCAAGGACAGACCAGATAAAAGTACAGCAGATACATTACACAAAGCTGAAAGAATCTAACTTAAACTTTTATACTAGAAGCGAGGAGGAAGTGGCGGAGCTTGCGGACACAATGCTTATAGCAGGTGGGATATTACAGCCTCTTATTGTTAGAAAGATAGATTTGAGTGAGTATGAAATATTAGCTGGACATAAGCGCAGACGTGCCAGTATCTACAATGTGGAACGTGGATATAAAGAATATGAGTTTTTGCCATGTATTGTTATCGATATGAGTGGATTAATGACAAAAAAGATATCAGAGAAGATACTGGCAGAACAGGATGATATTGAAAATGATGTATTGCTTGACATGATAGCAGAGTATATTGTTATTTGTACAAACAGCACATCAAGCGAAAGCAGCAGTTATGAAAAAATGATGCAGGCTGTACGGCTTGCAAAGATACTGCCTGCAATGTTGGAGAATGAGGATTTAAAAGGGCGTGCGCTGCGTGCAGAGATTGCAAAAGAGATGAAGTGCAGTGATGGTCAGGTAGGAAGATATCAGAGCATCTATAATCATTTAATACCAGAAGCAATGGAACGCTTTCAGAACGGTGTAATGACAGTTTCGGTAGCTTATGAGATGTCTGGACTTGACAATAGTAAGCAGAAAGAACTACTCAAAAAGCGGATAATTACTTTAGCAGATATTGAACTTTTGAAACAAGAAGAAAATAATAAATTGGTGTCCGAGTCGGACACCAAAAAGGAACATAAAAAAGAATTATTGAATCAGGAAGAAAACGAAGAAACCGTGTCCGAGTCGGACACCAATAATATAAATCAAATGAGTGCAGATTCTTTCAATGGTGATGGATATGAAAGGATAGAAGACACAAAAGAGAATCTATATCTTGCGTTCCAATTAATTTTTGATGATGCAGAATCTGGCTTTCCACATGAAGTTTACAAAGAGCTTATAAATTTCATGCAAGAAATGGGCGGACATGTATCTGTAATGACAGATATCTTTGCTAAAGCACTACCGTTTGAAAATAATTATATAAAAATTGAAAATATTTGCGGGTATAAAATATATTTTAAGGATACACATAAGAAAATGGGTGTTGCATTGTGGCCGTTTTGGAGGGCCTTTATAAGTAAATATCATTATCATGAAGGGATAGCAGTCATTGATGGACTAACAGCAGAAAAAAATGACAATTTTGAACAGGCTGTTGATAATGGAGCAGAAAGCAAATTGGCAGCAGAAAATAAATTAACTGCTGCCAGTGTAGAACCAGAAATAACAAATGGAGGCAGCACAGATTATACGCTGGAAGACATTAAAAAATTTCATAGTGAGCAGTTAGAAATAATACAGCAGATTGAAGAATATGCTATCAAATGTGGCGGTATGATAAGAGGGTCAAGAAGAGAACAGTATAAAAAAGCCTGCATGATTTTTGACGGACTGTCATACCTCTTAAAAAAATTGGAAGGAAACAATAAAAGGCAGTATGAAATAACCATGCCTTGCAGAATAGGTGATACACTTTATTCTATTATAGGCGACAAAGTAACACCTTATATAGTTGCCGGATTCCGAATTGATAATGAAAAGATCTATATGGAGACATCAGGAAGTATGTTGTTTGCAGCAGATAAAGTAGGGACTTTTCATTTCTTTTCACAAGATCTGGCAGAAGAGAAGTTTCAAAAAATGTGGAAAGAGAGGAGGGATGACCAGAATGACAAATCTTGAGTATATGCGCCAGAAAATCGTTGAGACAGTGATGGGATTAGATGAAATAGGGCTATGGAAAGTTGCTGAAGACACAGAAATGACTTTAAAAGAGACAGAGGGAGTATTTAATTGTCTTGTCTGTGAAAAGGAGTATGGGGAATGTGGCAGTAGCCCTTGTGCAGAAGAACATTGCAATAGATTATTTCTACGCTGGTGTGCGAAAGCGCGTGTTAATTAAAACTATAAGGAGGAGATAATTTATGATTTATGCGTTAAAAACCATACAGGGGTATTTTGAGGCTCGGCAGCAGGCATAAAAAGTTTTGAAGTAAGAAAAAATGACCGTCCATATAGTTTGGGTGATTATGTGGCGTTGAATGAGGTGAGCGGCGGGGGAATACACTGGAAGATGTACACTTCACAAAATTGTTTATATTCTGCATGATATAGGATATTGCAAAGAGGGTTATGTAATTTTAGGGCTGAAGCCATGTGCAATTAGAACACATGGGAATTGATGGAGCCTATATACTCTGAAAGCGGTGCACCAATATATGAAAGAGATAAACTCGATTATCCGAGTAAATGAGGACTAATTATGCATAGAGATTTTATTGATGCGTTTGAATATGCCATTATGGTACACAAAATATTTTTAAAGGAGAAAAACAATATGTTGAAATGTAAAATCTGTGGGTGCGAATTTCATGCAGTCAATGAAAAACATTATATTTCTCGTGATAATAGAGAAATCGGTCTGGCAGCAGTTATTAATAGTAGGCTAGAAGCTACATTATATGATACTTATGATTGTCCAGCTTGCGGCTGTCAAGTGACAGTACAGGAAAGAAAGAGAGAATATATTCCAAGTAAATAAGGATTTAACAGTCTACGATGTGCTAGTGAAAGGAGAACAATATGAATTTTGGACAAGCGTTTGAACAAGTAAAAAAGGAAAAGGTATGAGATTGCCACAGTGGAAGCCAGATGTTGTGATTCGTGCACAGTATCCAGATGAGCATAGTAAAATGACAGCACCATATTTATACGTAGAAAGCAGATTTGGATGTGTACCTTGGAAAAAAGCTATGATTGAATTGTTTGTAGAGAACTGGGAAGTTGTAGATTAATTTATAAAACTGGAAACGTTGCAGACTGTTAAAGATATAAGGATTTAACCAATTAATTTTAGAAAGGAGCCAAGCCTCCGGTCGGGGTAACGTGCGCACAGGCTTCTTTGAAAAAATGAGTGAACAATATAGAAGCAGAGTATATACAGACAGACCAGATTATGCGGACTTTGACACGCCAGAAAAATTTCAGGCAATTATAAGTATTATTGCCAAAAGATTAAGAGAGCACCCTAAAGCGATCTGTTCATATTCAGGAGGGGCAGATAGTGACATTCTGATTGATCTTATCGAAAGAACGAGGAAAATATTCAGTCTCCTGCCAGTTACATATGCATTTTTTAATACTGGATTGGAAATGAAGGCAACAAAGGACCATGTAAAGGCAACATCAGAGAAATATGGAGTGGAAATCAAGGAAGTCAGACCGAAGGTAAACATTGTTAATGCTGCAAGAAAGTACGGCGTACCATTTGTATCAAAGATAATGTCTGCTGGGCTAGAAGGGTGGCAAAAGAAAAATATCCCTTTAAGTATTACAGAGGAATACGAAAAATCTGATGATAAGGCTGCAAAACGAAAAGAACTGAAGGAACGGTATCCAGGATGCGAGACTACAATAAATTTCTTATGCTGTTGTAATTCTGTCGGAGAGCCACGCCCAGATATTCAGTTGGTGATTAACTCCTCAAAATATATGAGGGATTTTATCGGTGAATACCCTCCAGATTTCCAGATTAGCGCACGGTGTTGTGATTACTGTAAGAAGCAGGTGGCGCACAGTGTCCAGAAAGACTATGAAATGATTATCACTGGAGAGAGCAGGGACGAAGGGGGAATGCGGTCTGTTCCGCGTAAAGACAATACAGCATTGTGTTTTACAGAAACAAGCAGTGGTCAATACGGCCTGCGCCCTTTGTATTATGTATCGGACAAAGATAAGGCATGGTATAAAGAATACTATGATATTAAATATTCTGATGCATATGAAGTCTATGGATTGACGCGAACAGGGTGTTGCGGCTGTCTGATTTCATATAGGGCAACTGATGATTTGGAACTGATTCGACCATATGAACCAAATGTTGTAAAAGCCGCATATAACATTTTTGGAAAAAGCTATGAATATCGCAGGAAATATAACGCTTATAAAGAATCCCGAATGGAACAGGAGAAAATAAAGCAAAAAACAATAGATGGACAGATGAGTATATTTGATTACATACAAAAATAATATTACTGTTCAGATTTCCCACATACAGCATTTTCTACAGAAATGGCGTCAAGCATTTCTCCAAGTGTTTGTAGATAGACAGCAAGAAGTTCCAGTTCATTTTTTGAGAGGCATTCGGATAGCTGACAGGCAATTGTAGAGAGAAAATAAAGATTGGAACAATTATTCATAATCACACCATATCTATTTTTAATAATATTATATGCGGAAATTTGATTCAGGTGATATTTTTAGAAATGTAAATGATTGTCATTGTTATATAGAGGAGAACCGTTATATATGATAAAAGTAATAAAATATGGTAAGAAGAGACGTGCTCTGTGTGAACACTGTGAAAGTCTTCTGGAATTTGAAAAAGAAGATATCAAGACAGTACAAACAGGCATGAACGAATGGGAAAAACAAATCACATGTCCAGTGTGTGATACGCCAGTTTCAGTCAGGGAATAACAAATCAGAAATGAGGTATCAGTGTGACAAAGAAAGAGCTTGAACAATTGATAGATTTGAAAAAGGAGATTAAGGAGCTTGAACAGAGTATTCTAAAGATACAACAGATGCATATAGGAGATGCACCTGTCGCTGTTGATGCTTCAAAAAAGAATTTTCCATATACTCAAGGGAAAGCAATCGTTTATGGATACGATCCAGCACTTGCAAAAAAGCGTTCGGAACATTTATGTGAAAAGAAGATGTTGCTTGACGACAGAAGAAAAAAGGCAGCGAAAGAGGAAAAGAGATTGATTCAATACATAAATAGTATTCCAGAAAGCAGAATCAGACGCATCATGCAGTTTCGGTATATTGATGGTTTCACATGGGAGAAAATAGGGGAAATAATGCACTGTGATCGAACAACAGTTGAAAAGTCGATAACCAGATATCTCAAAAAAAATTGTAATTTGGAATAAGTTTCCCACATTTCCCATTTTAAATGTGGTAATATGGTATTAAGTCAAAGTGGCAAGAAAAAAGACGTTCCTGTAAGAGGCATTATGGCAGCAGTCATAGTGCTTCTTTTTTATGCACAGACCCGTGCAGAGGAAATATGCAGCTAAGGCGGCGCACGGGTCGCACGGCAAGTAGGGAAGATGGGACTTCCCTACTCGATTGCTTAGGGGAATGTCTTCTATACTCGATTATAGCAACGGTAAAAATGCACAAATGGAAAGAGGGTGTTGCAGAGTGGCAAAATTAACAGCGAAACAGCAGCGTTTTGTTGAGGAATACTTGATTGACCTAAACGCAACACAGGCGGCAATCAGAGCGGGATATTCCGTTAAAACAGCAAGCGAGCAAGGAAGTCAAAACTTATCAAAACTTAATATTCAGCAGCAAATTAGTAAAGCAATGGCAGAACGGTCAAAAAGGACAGGCGTGAATCAGGACAGAGTTGTTTTTGAACTTTCAAGAATTGCATTTGTAAAGATGACTGATATGATAAATTCGCAAGGGGTAATTAACCCAGAAGCAACAGAAGATGACCTTGCGTGTATTGAATCAATAAAGTATAAAGAGTCTCATAGTGATTCTGGAACAAGTATCGAACGAGAAGTAAAGGTTTCTTCTAAACTAAAAGCATTGGAACTGCTGGGGAAACACTTGGGTATGTGGAATGAAAAAATGGATGTGAATGTAAATATCCCAGTTGTGATTTCAGGAGATGATGCGCTTGAAGATTAGCAGTCAATATATTTTTGATTATCAGAAGCATTTATATTTGTCTGAACAATATGCTTCTATTTCCTCTGGAAAACGCAAGATATCACTTCCTAAAGTAGTCGGAAAAGGCTATAGAAAATTTTGGAGATGGCGGGGCAGATATAGAGTATGTAAAGGCAGCAGAGCAAGTAAAAAGTCCAAGACAACAGCGTTGTGGTATATCGTGAACTTGATGAAATATCCAGATGCGAATTTGTTAGTTGTCAGAAAGGTATTTCGGACTCTGAAAGATAGCTGCTTTACAGAATTAAAATGGGTAATCCACCGATTAGGAGTGGATGCGTTTTGGGAAATAAAGGAAAGTCCCCTTGAAATGACCTATAAGCCAACAGGGCAGAAGATTTATTTTAGAGGGCTTGACGATCCATTAAAGGTCACTTCAATCACCGTTGAACATGGGTTCTTGTGCTGGATGTGGATCGAGGAAGCATATGAGATTGGAAATGAGAATGATTTCAATATGCTTGATGAATCTATACGTGGAGCGATACCGCTAGAGATAGGATTGTTCAAACAGATCACCCTGACTTTTAATCCCTGGAATGAACATCATTTTTTGAAAAAACGATTTTTCGATAAGCCAGATAAACAAACGCTTGCTATGACTACTAATTATCTTTGTAATGAATGGCTGGACGAAGCAGATAGAGAAGTTTTTGAAACAATGAAGAGAAACAATCCACGTCGTTATCGTGTGGCTGGACTGGGCGATTGGGGGATTGTGGATGGTCTTATTTTTGAAAATTGGGAAGAAAAGGCTTTCGATATAGATGAAATTCGTAAGCTTAAAAGTGTAAAATCGGCTTTTGGTCTTGATTTTGGGTATACAAACGATCCTTCCGCTTTGTTTTGTGGACTGGTAGATGAGACAGCCAAAACAATCTGGGTATTTGGTGAGATGTATAAGTATGGAATGAGCAACGAAGTAATTGCAAAAGAAATTACTGAGATGGGGTATAGAAAAGAACGGATTCGAGCGGAATCTGCTGAACCAAAGAGTATTGATCGGCTTTATGATTTGGGAATTACTCATATACAACAGGCAAGAAAAGGAAAAGACAGTGTAAATAATGGGATTGATTTCTTACAGGATTATCATATCATTGTTCACCCGCGCTGTGTAAATTTTCTCAAAGAGATTAGTAACTATACTTGGGACACAGATACAAAGACAGGGAAACGATTAAATAAACCAATAGATGATTTTAATCACTTGATGGATGCGATGCGGTATGCTATGGAAGATTTTAGCATGGGTTCCGCATTTAGTTTTACATAAAGGAAATAGACGATTGGGAGGTATTGACAGATGCTGAATTTTGTCAATTCCCTGACTGATAGGTTTAAAGCCCTGATTATGCAGGGGGCAAAAAGTCAAATGTCAGACCAGGAATTTTTAGAAAAGGAAATAGCAAGGTGGAAGTACAGCCCGCAGCGGATTACACAGATAAAGGGGCATCTGTATTATGACAATGAACATGATATTCTTGCTCGGAGGAGAACTATGATCGGTGATGGCGGCAAATTGCAAGTTGTTGAAAATGTTCCAAATAATCGGTTGATCGACAATCAGTATGCAAAAATGGTAAATCAAAAAACAAACTATCTGTTGGGAAAACCTTTTGTAATTGAGGGTGACAACAGGCAGTATATAGAGCTTTTGCAGCAGGTTTTTAACAAATCTTTTATGAAGACACTAAAAAATGGCGGGAAGGCGGCATTAAATAGTGGGATTGCATGGCTGCACCCATACTATACAGACAATGGTGTATTTTCTTTTCGGTTCTTTCCAGGATATGAAATATTGCCTTTCTGGAAGGACAGTGAACATACAATTCTTGATTTTGCAGTAAGGCTTTACCCTGTTGAGAGTTATGAGGGTACAACGCTGACAATTATTGAGAAGGTAGAGGTGTATGACCTAAAAGGAGTTCACAAATTTATATTAGATGGTGAAATATTAGTACCTGATGTAAGTATGGGAAATGGACTTTTTGATATTCCCTATGTTTCTATAATAGATGGAGAAGGAATGGCGACTGGCATGAATTGGGAGAAGATACCACTCATTCCATTAAAATATAATGAGCAGGAAATACCACTAATTAAGAAGGTCAAGACGCTACAAGATGGAATTAATATCATGCTTTCCGATTTTGAAAACAATATGCAAGAGGATGCAAGAAATACAATCCTTATCCTGAAAAACTATGATGGTCAGGACTTGGGAGAGTTTCGGCGCAATCTTGCTACCTATGGCGCAGTAAAAGTACGGTGTAGCGGCGATACAAATGGGGGTGTGGAAACTCTTGAGATAACAGTGAATGCGGATAACTATAAGGTTATTTTGGAATTATTCAAAAAAGCTTTGATTGAAAATGCTATGGGATATGATGCCAAAGATGACAGGCTTTCAGGCAATCCAAATCAGATGAATATTCAGTCAATGTATTCTGATATTGATTTGGACGCAAATGATATGGAAACAGAACTGCAAGCTTCCTTTGAAGAAATCCTCTGGTTTGTCAATGTCCATCTTTTTAACACGGGACAGGGAGATTTTGCAGGAGAGAATATAAATATTATTTTTAACAGAGATATGCTGATGGACGAGGGGGCTATTATATCGAATATCAGAAATTCTGAAGGCATTCTTTCTAACCAGACACTTGTCGCCCAGCACCCTTGGATTAAGGATGTTGAAGATGAGATGCAAAAGATTGAGGAAGAAAAACAGAAAGCATTAGAAGAGATAGAAAGGCAGCAGTATGAACCGTTTCCAAGAAAAGATACTATGGAAGAAGAGTAGGGGGAAATGCATTCATGCCAAACAGCAGTTATTGGAAAGAGCGGTTCAAGCAGCTTGAGGCGGCGCAGAATCGAAAAGGGGCTGATACATACCTTGAAATAGAAAATCAATACAGACAAGCACAGAAAGAGATTGAAGGGAAAATCAATACATGGTATCAACGTTTTGCCACAAATAATAATCTGTCAATGGCAGAAGCGCGCAGAATGCTTAGAGACAAGGAGCTTGCAGAGCTAAAGTGGAATGTAAAAGATTATATCAAGCAAGGGCAGGCAAATGCTTTTAATGGTCAGTGGATAAAAGAGCTGGAGAATGCTTCTGCAAGGTTCCATATATCTCGTTTGGAAGCATTAAAATTGCAGACGCAACAAAGTCTTGAACTAACGTTTGGAAACCAGCTTGACAGTATTGATACAGCAATGAAGCGAATTTATTTAGATGGCTATTATCATACTGCATACGAGCTGCAGAAAGGCTTTGGGATAGGTTGGGACATTGCAGGCTTAGACCAGAAAAAGATAGAAAAAGTAATCCGTAAGCCTTGGGCGGTAGATGGCAAAAATTTTTCAGAGCGAATATGGGGCAATAAAGAGAAACTAATTTCAGAAGTTCACAGAGAAATAACACAAGATATTATACTGGGACGGGACCCGCAAAAAGCAATTGACAATATATCCAAAAAAATGAATACATCGAAAGTGAATGCAGGCCGACTCATTATGACAGAGGAGGCTTATTTTAGTTCTGCGGCACAGAAGGATTGTTTTCAGGATTTGGGTGTAGAACAATATGAGATTGTGGCAACGCTGGATTCGCATACTTCTGATATATGCCAGAATCTTGATGGGCAAGTGTTCCCTATGAAGGACTTTGAACCAGGAGTGACCGCACCCCCGTTTCATGTTTACTGTAGATCTACCACAGTACCATATTTTGAGGAAGATTTCGGACAGGTTGGGAAGCGTGCCGCAAGAGGAGAGCACAGATTCCTGATGAGAAAATAAGGAGTGCTAATGAAGAGTTTAGTAAAGTTATATATAATAGTGAACCAACACCAATTAGTAATAAGATGATACTATATAATGAAGCTACACAATATGAGTTAAATGAAAAATTGGATGCACCGTTTGGATATAACCCAGAATTGGATGTAATTCAGTACAATCCATCAGTACAGAACTATGAATTTTATGATATGAATTTTGTGCAAGCACATGAGCTATCGCACAGAATAGATACGCTTGATTACTATAGCTGGGAAAATGAAAAATTTGTTCAGGCAATTGAAAATACACGAGAAAAAGTATATAATAGAAAACTAATTGCAGAATGGTTTTCAGAAGGTAGAAAATACGAAGACGAGATGGCTTTATCTGATATTTTTAGTGCATTATCAGATGGTAAGTTGAATGAGGTTTTATGTGGTGGTCATGAGCTAGAGTATTGGTTGGAAGATAGAACACATGCCAGCAAAGAGATATTTGCTAATATTACAAGCATTGAGATATTGGGTTATAAGAGCAAGGCGGAGTTCAATGGGATTTTGGAGGAAATATATAAAGCATACAAGGAGATGGTTAGATAAATGAAGATATTAAGTATTATTAGGCGTGATGAGGAAATACAACAGCTACGTCAGGAGTGGAAAGAGAAATTTACAAGGTCATTTCCTGTATGGAATTATGATTGTTATGGTGGTATTGACGATTTTAAGCAAAGAATTAAGATGGCATTAGAAGTTGGTGATCCGAAAAGCATATGTGAAACTTGTTCGCACAAAAGGTGTAAAATACTTTAATGTGTAGAAAAAAGTATTCTTTTAGAAATTTTTCTATTAAAAGATTTTCGGTTTGTTTCAGAGTATCAGGGAAGGTTATATATGTCGGATTGGTCAGAAATTTATGATGAAAATTGGAATATCAAATCTGAGATATTACAAGAGTTTATGTCAGAACCATTCAGAGAATACATTCAAAATCTAAGACAGATGAAGGAAAAATTTCCGCAATTTTATCAGATGATAGAGGAGGCACTGAAATGACTCAAAAAGAAAAACTGCTTCAAATGAAGTCATATGAAGAATTTGATAGGAACAGGGAATTGTTTAAAGGCATGAAACCAGATAAGGATATTATAGAACACTTATCAAGAATCACACCAAAGTCACCAAATCCACAAGAAGAACTTTATAAAATTCCAAGGAGTGAAGGTGGGAGTATAGGGAGTTGCTTAGAAAGTAAAGGTGGGAGTATAGGGAAAACGTAGAGAGGAGAGTTTCTTTAGTGCTTCTGCTACAGGAAATATTTCCATATGCTTATAGAGAATTTTTGAAGATGATAGGTGAAATGAAATGACAGAAGATCAGATTCCAAGGTTTTTAAGGATAATACCTAATGAAGAAGAAAAAGAATTATCAAGATTTGACAAGATGCTTGACAAATATGAAAAGAAGTTTGGGGAACATGTAGGTACAGAACCATCTAGCTGGTCGGAAGATGAATGGTGTGAGATTTTAGAAAAATGTCTTCATGTGGGTAGGACGGTTGATGAATTGTTAGGAGTTGATGAATGTGATGATTGGTATGATTGAATTTATTGTTCACAAACATTGGAATATGATTTGACAGTGAATAATGAATCGAGAAGAATTTATTAAGAGTATGGTGAGTGTATGAGGAATGAGTCAGGTAGAACGTGAAATAGCAATAAAAAAGGCAAGGATTGATGATTTGCTGATGAAAGTTTCTTTCGTGCCGCTTGAACAGTTTTTTGATTCTGACAGTAATATGTTGTTGGATGAAAAAATTGAGGTTCTGACAGCATTGAAAGAAGGTAAACACATTTCTGACATACCGAACTTTTATGACATTTTAGAGTTATACCCCAAGAAGGGCACACACTGGGATTGAAAGCATCGTCATTCAGGCGGTATTTTTTAGAAATGAAAATGCATAGTAGGATTGTGGAAGAGGTAATTGCCACACTACACCCAGAGAACAGCGAAGTATTTATGCTGTCTGTCAGATGCAGACATAAGCTTGCTGTAAGAAATACTGATTTACAAAAAACACTTTAGAAAGTTATCTTTCGGAGGTGCTTTTTTTATGCCTTTTTCTGGCAGGCGTAAAAGAACGGAAGAAAGGAGAAAAAATGAAGAAAGAAGAATTTGTTGCCCTTGGTATCAGCGAGGAATTAGCCGCCAAAGCGGAAAAAGCTTCACAGGAAGAATTAAAGAGCTATGTGGAAAAGTCAAAGCATGATGAAGTTGTGGGGGAAAATAAAACCTTGAAACAGTCTGTTTCTGACCGTGACAAGCAGCTCGACACGCTAAAAGCTGCAAGTGGGGACAACGAAGAACTGAAAAAGCAGATTGAGACCATGAAACAACAGAATGCTGAGCAGGAAAAGGCGCACAAGGCAGAATTGGCGCAGCTTCGCCTTGACAACGCCATTGATACAGCCTTAACTGCTGCTGGGGCAAAGAATGGAAAAGCGGTGAAAGCTTTGATTGATGTCTCTAAAGTGAAATTAGGCGAAGATGGCAAATTGTCTGGTTGGGAGGAACAGTTGGCAGCAGTACAGAAATCAGACGCCTATTTGTTTACAGAGAAGCAGAAAACAAATAATTTCAGAGGATTTCAGCCGGGAGCATCTGGCGATATAAAACCAGATACCAAGGTTGATATGTCTAAAATGACCTATGAAGAGCTGACAGCTTACATTGAAAATAACCTTGATGCCCAGTAATAAAGTTTTTTCAGAAAGGAAGGATTAACAGATGGCAAAATTTGATTCAAAGAGTTTTAATGAAAGAGCATTTGGAAAATATATGTCCGCAGTTCCAAATGTAAAATTGAATAAACTGAGAGAATCCAGAGCGATTGTCGGTGATGCAAGACTGCGGGAAACTTTTAAGAACAACGCCCAGACAGGAACAGTATACGCGACAATTCCATATTTTGGACTTATTTTGGACTTATTGGTGGCAGTTCGCAGAATTATGATAATGTAAATAATTTGCAGTCAGAGACTACCACCACTTTTGAACAAGGTGTGTTTACCTATGGCAGAATGAACGGCTGGACGGAAGCGGATTTTAGCTATGATGTGACAGGTGGCGTAGATTTTATGGCAAATGTCAGAAACCAGATCAATACTTATTGGAATGGTGATGACCAAAATACATTCCTTGCAATCCTAAAAGGTATTTTCAGCATGGCATCTACAGGAAAAGGGGCAGTTAAGACAGCAAATGCAGAGTTTGTGGAACAGCATACGTTCGATATTAGTGCGCCTGAAGGCGGGGACACTACAGAAGGTATGTGCATGAGTGCTACAACACTAAACAGTGCGATTCAGAAACCATGTGGGGACAACAAGCATCGGTTTTCCTTAGTAATCTGTCACAGTGTAGTTTCAACGAATCTGGAAAATTTAAAATTAATTGCTTATCTAAAATATACAGATGCAGAAGGGATTGAACGTGATCTTGGAATGGCGACATGGAATGGTAGACTGGTTCTTATTGACGATTCCATGCCAGCAGAAGTTATTCGGGCTGTAGAAGACACAGATGACGTGACAGGACATGGAGCGTATACAGTGTATACAACTTACATTTTGGGCGAAGGTGCTATTGGATTTGAAGATGTTGGGGTTAAAGTGCCTTATGAGATGGTCCGTGAGGCAAAAACAAGAGGTGGACAGGACACACTTATATCGAGAAAGCGCCATGCCGTAAGTGTTGCGGGTATTTCTTACCTAAGGGCTTCACAGGCGACAAACAGCCCAACCAATGCAGAACTGGAAAAGGAAGAAAATTGGTCGCTGGTAAATGATGATAAGAAAGCAATTGAACATAAGGCAGTACCAATCGCCCGCATTATATCGAGAGGATAATAAAAGGAAGGTGGCACTATGCTAGACATGGTGAAAGAACGACTTGAATCGTTTGGCTGTGTTTTAAATGCTGGTGATGAAGCTTTGATAACCTTCTCTGTGCAAAAGGTTGAGAATACCGTAAAAAATGACTGCAACGTTCTTTCTGTGCCAGAGGGTTTGATAAATGTTGCAACCGATATGGCGGTAGGTGAATTTCTGATGGCAAAGAAAACTTTTTCACCAGACGATATTGCAGGATTGAATCTGGACTTTGCGGTAAAGCAGATACAGGTAGGTGACACCAATACCGTGTTTGCAACCGGAGAGGCAAGCATGACACCAGAACAGAGGCTTAACAATTTGATTACCCATTTGTTGACACGTGGGCGAGATGAATTTTCCAATTACAGAAAACTGAGGTGGTAAAGGTGATAAGTGATGCAATCAAACAAGCGCGGGAAATGGCTAGGGCAGCACTAGAGCAGACATATGAAGGGCGATGCACTATCATTGAATATCAGGACGTAATAGAGGAAAAAACAAAGCTGTCACATGAGAAGGAAGTTATTGTATTAGAGGACAAACCTTGTAAACTTTCCTTTGAAAAGATAGACGCTGCTGTACAGACCGAGACAGCAGCGTCAGTTTCACAAAGTATTAAATTGTTTATTGCACCAGAAATTAGAGTGAGCAGCGGTTCAAAAATTATTGTCACACAGAATGGGCTAACAGAGGAGTATTCTGCAAGTGGAAAGCCAGCAATGTATTTTACACATCAAGAAATCTTGTTAAAACTGTTAAGGGGGTGGACCTGATGGGGAGAATGGGGAATTTTACTGCTTCTGATTTGAAAAGACTTCAAAATCAATTAAATAAAATTCAAACGGGAAATGCGGGGGCTTTTGCAGAGTCGTGTGCAAAAGAACTTGCTGCGCGGCTGCTTGTTAAAGTCATAAAGCGTACACCAATAGGGGATTACTCAGGAAATTCTTATACTTGTGAATCAAAACAACAACATAAAGGACATAAAGAAAATGGCAAGAAGGGTGGTACCTTAAGAAGGGGCTGGACCATTGAGGAAATCAAGAAAGAAGGTAGCGTTTATAAAGTAGATGTTATCAATAATACAGAATATGTGTCCTATGTGGAATGTGGATATAGAACAGCCAATCATAAGGGGTGGGTTCAAGGGCATTTTATGCTTACTATATCGGAACAGGAACTTCAAGAAATTGCATCAAGAGTATTGGAAAATGAAATTAAGAAGTATTTGGTGGAGTGCATGAAATGATAAATTCAATAATTAGTTCTATCAGCATTGCATTGAATGCTGAATTTGGTGATCGTTATAAAAATTATAAGGAAGAAAAAAAGCAGGATTTAGAAGAACCCTGTTTTTTTATTCAGTGTTTGAATTCAACACAAAGATTATTTTTAAACAAACGATATTTTAAGAAAAATCAGTTTTGTATTCAGTATTTTCCAGAGACAAGCAATAAAAACGAAGAATGTCTTGCAGTGGCAGAGCGTCTTTTAGAGTGTCTTGAATGCTTAACAGTAAACAGTGACTTGGTGATGGGTACAAAAATGTATTATGAAGTGGTAGATAATATTTTGCATTTTTTTGTTAACTACGATATGTTTGTCTACAAGATTGCTGAAACCATGCCAACTATGCAAAAGGTTTCAACAAAAACTTCTGTGAAAGGACAGGTGATAAAATGACAAAAAAGAAAAAAGCTGTGGAAACAGTTTCAGAGACGACAAGGGCAGCAGAAAACAAGTTTTCAAAAGAACAGTTGCTTATGTCTGAACGTTTTAGGGATAGAAGGGATATTGCAGATGCCCTTCTTGATGATGGAGTGCTGTATACAGTGAGAGATGTAGAACAAAAGGTTGAAAACTATATGAAAGGTAAGGTGAAGTAGATGGCTTTAGGAGGAGGTACATTTTTAGTACAGAACAAGGAGCTGCCAGGAACATATATCAATTTTGTTTCGGCTGCGTCTGCAAGTGCAACACTTTCCGATAGGGGGATTGCAACAATGCCTCTTGAGATGGACTGGGGCATATCAGGGGAAATATTTGAAGTGACAAATGAAGATTTTCAGAAAAACAGCAGAGATATTTTTGGATACGAATATACCAGTGATAAATTGAAAGGACTCAGAGATTTGTTTTTAAACACAAGAGTTTTTTATGGGTATCGTCTGAATGGAAATGGAAAAAAAGCAGCGAATGCACTTGCAGAAGCGTTGCATTCAGGGATTCGTGGAAATGACTTGAAAGTAGTAATTGAGATAAATGCAGACAATGATGCCCTGTTTGATGTGAAGACGATACTGGGGACAGCAGTAGTTGATGAGCAGACTGTCTCAAAGGCAGAGGAACTTGTTTGCAACAAGTTTGTGAAGTGGAAGTCTGATATTGTATTGGAAGCGTCAGCAGGGATTCCTTTATCAGGTGGCGAGAACGGAGAAATAAGTGGAGCAGATCATCAAATGTATTTAGACAAGGTTGAGTCATATACATTTAATGTGATGGGAGTTGCGGTGACAGATGATATCACAAAATCATTGTATACAGCATTTAATAAGCGTCTGCGTGATGAGATGGGAGTAAAGTTCCAGCTTGTTCTTTATGATTATGCAAAAGCTGATTATTTAGGTGTTATTAGTGTGAACAATAAAGTTTTAGATGATGGATGGAGCGAAGCAGCGCTTGTGCATTGGGTGACAGGTGCCACGGCTGGGTGTGCAGTTAATAAGAGTAACCAGAATAAGAAGTATGATGGCAATTTTGTTGTAGAAACTCCATATACGCAGAGTCAATTAAAAGAGGCTATTAAGGCAGGAAAGTTTACATTTCATATGGTAGGGGCAGATATCAGAGTTTTGGAGGATATCAATACTATGGTTACAACTTCTGATACACAGGGAGATATTTTTAAGGACAATCAGACAATTAGAGTGATTGACCAGATTGGCAATGATATTGCAGTACTTTTCAATACAAAATATCTTGGCGTTGTCCCGAATGATGCTGCGGGGCGGATTTCTCTTTGGTCTGATATTGTCAAACACCATGAACAACTTCAGGAAATTAGAGCAATTGAAAATTTCTCTGATGCAGATGTGACAGTGGAGCAAGGCAGTACAAAGAAGTCCGTTGTTGTCACGGATTTAGTAACTGTTGTAAATGCTATGAGTAAGCTATATATGAATGTCACAATAATGTAAGAAAGGAGTGAAATAAAATGAATGGTAATGTGGTAATGAAAGCCAAAGATACCGTGTTTGCAAGTCTAGCAGAGTGTTTTGTAACAATTGGAACACGCCGTTATAATTTTATGCAGGCAATCAATCTTGAGGCAAAGTTTGAAAAGAATAAGACAGAGGTTCCAATCCTTGGCAAGACAGGAAAGGGAAATAAGGCAACTGGATGGAAGGGTACAGGAAGCGCTACATTTCATTATAATACGTCTATATTTCGACAGATGATGCTTCAGTACAAGGAAACAGGGGAAGATATCTATTTTGAGATTCAGATTTCCAATGAGGATAAGACCTCAGCAGTAGGACGCCAGACTATGATTTTAATGGATTGTAATATTGATGGTGGAATTCTTGCAAAGTTTGATGCAGATGGAGAATATTTGGAGGAAGATATGGATTTCACCTTTGAGGATTTCAAGATGCCTGAAACATTTAAAGACTTGGAAGGTTTTTTGACGAACTAAGGAGTGTGGCGAGTAGGGAAAGTTTTCCCTACTCGATTTATCAATAAAGTAGAAGGAGAGTACAAAAATGTCCAGATTTAGCAAATTTATGAGAGAAAACAAAGCTGAAAAAAAGAATGGGTTTTATGCACCGACAAAATCTCTTTGTGATGAGAACGGAAAACCGCTTGAATGGGAGTTTCGACATATTACATCAAAAGACAATGAAGGATTAAGAGATGAATGTACGATTGAAGTGCCCATTACAGGAAAGCCGAATGTGTTTCGACCAAAGGTTCTTTCTAGTAAGTATATCAAGAAAATGATTACTGCGTCGGTAGTTCTGCCTGATTTATATGATGCAGAATTGCAGGATTCTTATGGGGTAAGTACACCAGAAGATTTGCTATTTGCAATGGTAGATGATCCAGGTGAATATAACGAATTAGCGGCTTTTGTGCAAAAGTTTCAAGGATTTGATACAACATTTGATGACAAGGTGGAACAAGCAAAAAACTAATAGAAGAAGGGGATGGGGAAGCGAACTTTGCTTACTATGCCCTTCTAAAATTACATATTTTACCTTCTGTTTTTCTAGCGATGGAAGAAAGAGAAAAAGCCTTTGTGATAGCTTCCATTAAGTTAAAATTGGAAGATGACAAGAAAAAAGAGAAGGAAATGAAGCACCAAACAAGTAAGGGGAAGAAAGGCAGGCGGTGATATGGGAAGCATAAGGTCTTCAATTGAATTACAAGATAATTTCACCAATGTTTTAATGAATGTTATCAGTGCAGTCAGAATGTCTGCCTCTACAATGGAACAGATGCAGTCAGCGATGAATGGGTCTATTGATACGTCTGCAATTCAGGGGATACGAGATCAAATAAATCAGGCGACAATAGCGACACAACAGTTGGTTGCTGCAATGCGGAATATGTCAGCGCCTCAAATACAACAAACTTCTACTCCAAATTGGGTAAACCAGAGTACAATACAAGTTTCAACCAATACAGGAATACAGCGCTTAACAGATGAAATGAGCTCTTTAAATCAAATGTCGGGAGAAGTTTTTCGCGGTCAACAACAAATTGACAATCAGGCATTAAATATGAATATATTACCACGAAATGCTTCGTGGGATATTAATGATATCAGCCAGAGGGTTACAGCGTTATCTCAGCACTTGCAAAATCTGCAAGGATATGATGTGAACCTTTTAGGGAATGATGGAGCAGAACAGATAAGCAGGCAATATGAAACCATTAGAACGAATATGAACGGTATAATTAACTTGCAGGCGCAGTTAGATCAGGCGATACAAGAGGGAGATGTATCTGGTTTGAATCAGGGATACAATCAGTTGAATCAAATGATTGTACAGGTAGAACAGCAGGCAAGAAATACCCAACAAGTATTAAATAGTCTTACAAATATAGAGTGGCATTCTCCTGGTGTAGAGATATTTACAGGAAATGGAACAGAGCGATTCCAACAGGAAGTTCAGAGTGCAAACAATATGTTAAACACTTTGAATAACACACAGGCATCAATTGCGACAAGAGCAGCACAAGTCAATATTTTTCCGCCGAATATGATGGCAGATATAAATAACATGCAGAACCGTTTACAAGCGATACAGACAAGGATTCAGGCAATAGAAAGCAATCCTGTGAATATGGGAACAGATACAGCAAATGCGGAATTAGAACAGTTGCGTTCACAGCTTTATCAGGCAGTACAAGAACAGGAATCAATGAATCGTGCTGTTCAAAATATGGATATCCAAGCAGCAAATCAATCTTATTTGAGATTACAACAGGTCATAGGTGGTACAGAAAGACATATTCGAGACAATGTGGATGAGCAGGGGAGATTTAATAATACAATTCAGGAAGGAACAGGCAGTGCTGCAGGATTGAAAAGCATAATTGCAAATGTTGTTGATGGTTTTGATGGAATGGCAGTTCTTGATAAGGCAAAAAGTTGGATTGAGGATTGTACAGCAGCATTTAACACACAATTAAGTACAAATACACAACTAATTACTGCTTTAACAAATATATTAGACAAAGATTATGTGGCACAATTTGAAGTGGATGCTGGTGCTGATACAACAGTAGCAGTTAATGAAATTAATGATATTCAAAATAGAATTGATGAAATTGCTGTTCCTGTAACAGCAGAGGAGAAAGCACTAACTACTGCGTATAATGAGATTACAGCAAAGGCGAGCGAGATTCAGGGACGTGGAATTTATAGTGATGAGGTTATGATTGCTGGTGCTACTGAATTTACTACGTATTTTTCGGATATAGATGCAATAACAATGATGATGGATACATTGTCAAATTATGCAGTTGGAATGTCTGGAGGGGGTGCGTTGGATTCTTCTGCCATGATAGGGTATGCTACAGAGCTAGGTGAGATCATGTCTGGCTCATATGAGGCTATAACCAATAAAGGATTTGAATTTACAGATGCACAGAAAGCTATTTTTGAGGGGGAGGCATCAAGGCAGCAGATAGTTTCTACCTTGGGGGAAGAATACCTCGAAATGTCATCTGACATGCAGGCGGCAGCAGTGATTTCACAAGTGATTGGTGAGAAATGGGGCGGATTGTATGAGATAATAAGTAATACTCCTGAGGGAAAAATTATTCAGATGAATAATAATTGGAGAAATATGAAGGAGGTTGTAGGTGGACAATTATATCCTTATGTACTTTTGTTTGTGGATGCAATTACTGAGAATTGGGGAACAATTCAGGTAGTAATCGACGCGATCACACTTGGATTACAATATATGCTTGGATTTTTCTCATGGTTAGTGGAAGGTGCAATTGGTTTCGCACAAGTGATAATCGATAACTGGAGCTGGATTAGTCCTATTATTTATGGGATTATTGGGGCTTTGGCGCTATATTATGTTTGGCAGACGTTATGTGCTATAGCAACAGGGGTTTCGAGTGCAGCACAGGAGATTCTGAATACAGTTATGAGCGCAAATCCTATTATGATAGTAGTATTTGCAATTATCGCTTTAATTGTTTTATTTTATGCTGCGGTAGCAGCCGTTAATAAATTTGCGGGAACTTCGATTTCGGCAACAGGGATTATCTGTGGTGCTTTTATGGCTGTAGGAGCTTTTATATTGAATGTTATAATTGGAGCGTTAAATGCAATGATTCAAGCAGTATGGTCAAATTTTGTAGAACCTTTTATTGGAATCATTGAATTTGTTCTGAATGTTGCAAATGGTGGATTTAACAGTTTTGGCGATGCAGTTGCAAATCTGATAGGACAGATTATTTCATGGTTTCTTTCTTTGGGGAAGGTTGTGACAAAGATTGTCGATGCAATTTTCGGAACGGATTGGACTTCAGGTCTTAACGAACTGCAAAGCAAGGTACTTGAGTGGGGGAAAAATGACAATGCAATTACTTTAGAACGTACAGCACCCTCTATAGATTCACGATTTGAATATAACACTGCCTGGGATATTGGTTATTCGTTCGGTGAGGGAATTGATGAAAAAATAGCGAACTTCGATCCTTCTTTGTTGTTTGGTACTACTGACATTCCTTCTGCAGATGATTACGCAGGTGCATTGACAGCAGGAGAAATCGGAAGCGGCATTGATGATATTTCTGGAAATACAGGCGCTATGGCTGATGCTATGGATATAACTAAGGAAGAATTGAAATACCTTCGAGACATAGCAGAACAGGAAATAATAAACCGTTTCACTACCGCTGAAATTAATATTGAACAGACAAATCACAATACAATTGGCGGCAAAATGGATTTGGATGGCATTGTTTCTGGGCTGACAGATGTTATGTATGAAGCTGTTGATATTTCTGCGGAAGGAGTGCATATATAATGGCAAAAAGCGGATATGATTTTTATTTGGATAAATGTCTGTTGCCAATAGCTCCATCAAAACTTGCTATTAAGATTAACAATACAAATAAAACGATTACTATGATAGATGATGGAGAGATAAATATTTTGAAAAAAGCAGGTTTAACAGATATTGAATTTGAATGCTGTATACCACAAGTACAATATCCGTTTGCTGTGTATAAATCAGGATTTAGGCAGGCAGATTTTTTCCTTGGCTATTTCGAGTTTCTTAAAATAAGAAACAGACCATTTCAATTTATTGTATGTAGAAGAAAACCTACAGGGAGTAGGCTATTTGACACAAATATAAGGGTATCTATGGAAGACTATACAATTACAGAAGATGCAAAAAACGGATTGGATATTATGGTTAAAATAAATCTGAAACAATGGAAGGATTATGGCACCAAAACAATAAAAATTAACTCTGAGGCAGAGAATTCGCAGGCAAGTATAGAGCAGCAGCGAGAATCGGATGCTTTGACTACAACGCAAACTTATACTGTGGTAAAGGGAGATTGTCTTTGGAATATTGCAAAAAAATTCTATGGCAATGGAAGCAAATATACAGTGATCTATAATGCAAATAAAGTCGTAATAGGGGGGAATCCAAATTTAATTTATCCAGGGCAAGTATTAACAATTCCAGCAGTTTAGGAAATGGAGGTCAAATGAGTGTTGAATTATTGATTGGAAATGAACTTAGAACAAAATTATATATTCCAGTAATAGAAGAAGGGGTTGAATGGACTACAGAACGGAAGAATACTCCAGGCAAGTTGACTTTTAAAGCCTTAAAAGATGATATTCTTGATTTTTCAGAAGGAAGTGAAGTCAGAATGTGGAATAACGGTGATACTATCTTTTCCGGTTTTGTGTTCAAGCAACAGAGGGATAGAGAACAGTTAATCACTGTTACAGCCTATGATCAGTTGCGCTATCTGAAAAACAAGGATACTATTGTTTATGAAAATAAGACAGCAGACCAGTTTCTGTGCATGGTGGCAGCAGATTACGCACTAAATGTTGGGGTATTGGAAAATACGAAGTATGTTATTGAATCGAGAGTTGAAGAAAATACTTCTCTTTTTGAGATGGTGGAAAATGCACTTGATTTGACCTTGACAAACACTGGAGAAATGTTTGTTCTTTATGATGATTTTGGCCAACTAATGTTAAGACCATTATCTTCTATGAGAGTTGGAAATCAAGGGGCTTACTTGATGGTAGATGAAGAAACAGGTGAAAATTTTGAATATATATCTAGTATTGATGATAACACCTACAATAAGATAAAGTTAGCATATGATAATGAAGATACTGGGGGTCGGGAAGTGTACACTGCACAGGATTGTAGCAACATTAACAAGTGGGGAATTCTTCAATATTTTGATACATTGAATAAAGGGGAAAATGGTCAGGCGAAAGCGGATGCACTTTTAAAGCTATATAATAAGAAAACTCGCAATCTGAAGCTTACCAACATTTTAGGGGATAATCGAGTAAGGGCTGGTAGCATGATTGTTGTAAATCTCGATTTGAAAGATGTGAAAATAAGAAATTTCATGTTAGTGGAAAGTTGCAAGCATATCTACAAGGAAAATGAACACTGGATGGATTTGACGCTTAGAGGGGGTGAATTTGTTGGGTGATGCAAATGGACTTGTGGAAGCAATGAAGATAGCAGCACGAAACGAAAGGGAATCTTCAAAACCTGTTGATGTTTATTTTGGGGAAGTTATTTCAAAATCCCCTTTGAAAATAAACGTGGAGCAGAAGATGATTCTTGGGGAAGCACAACTTATCCTGACAAGAAATGTAACAGATTACACGACAACTGCATCTGTACAGTGGGCGAGTGGAAAGAACGTCTTTCAGATCTATAATGCACTGAAAGCGGGTGAAAAAGTAATACTTATCAGACAGCAGGGAGGTCAAAAGTTTATTGTAATTGATCGGATAGGGGGTAAATGATGATTCCTTCAACAATTGGATTTTTGGATAGAGATTTCGAGATTAAGAAAGAACATAGTTTTACCTATAAGATGCAATCAAAAGAAAACCTTATTCGTGGGTATACTGATGGACTGGAAGCAGTAAAACAGTCCATTTTTAAAATTATTATGACAGAACGCTATCAATATATCATGTATAGTTGGAATTATGGGATTGAACTTGTTGACCTTTTTGGAGAACCTGTTTCCTATGTTTGCCCAGAATTAAAGCGACGTATTTCGGAAGCCCTTCTTTGGGATGACCGCATCAAAAGTGTCGACAACTTTAAATTCGACTTTCCACAGAAAGGCGTTATTTGTGTATCTTTCATAGCACATACTATTTTTGGAGATGTGCAGGCAGAGAGAGAGGTGAATTATTAATGTATGAAAATATCACTTATGAATCTATACTTGAAAGAATGCTTGCGCGCGTGCCCGATAAGTTTGATAAGCGAGAAGGTTCGGTCATTTGGGATACCCATTCCCCTACGGCTATTGAATTACAGATTTTGTATTTGGAACTTGATGTTATTCTGAAAGAAGCTTATGGTGATTCGGCTTCAAGGGAATTTTTAATTTTGCGTTGCAAGGAACGGGGGATATATCCTTATAAAGCAACAAGGACCATATTAAAGGGAGTATTTGCGCCAGAAAATATTGATGTCACTGGGAAAAGGTTTAATATTGGCGATATAAACTATATTGTAGTCAGAAAAATTGCAGATGGCGAATATCAAGTTGAATGTGAAACGGCCGGAAAAATTGGTAATCAATTTTTGGGGACAATGATTCCTATGGAGTATATAAAAGGGTTGCAGTCCGCTGAATTAACAGAGATTTTAATACCAGGGGAAGACGAAGAGGGAACAGAAGATTTGCGGCAAAGGTATTTTTCTTCTTTTGATGAAAATGCTTTTGGCGGGAACCAAACTGATTATCTGGAAAAGACAAATGCCATACCAGGAGTAGGTCGGACAAAGGTGACAAGGGTATGGAATGCTGATATTTCCCCTACAGATATGATACCAGAAGAAAGCGTGGAAACATGGTATAACGGCATTAAGGAGACACTTAGCAAAGATGTTCGTAGCTGGCTGGATTCTGTTTTTTATGCTGGGAAACAAAAGAAGTTGACAAATGGGGGAACAGTTCTTTTGACAATTATTAATTCTGAATTTGGGCCAGCTTCGGATGCTCTTATTCAGACTGTTCAGACTGTTATTGATCCAGAAGAAAATGCTGGTGAGGGTTATGGACTTGCACCTATTGGCCATGTGGTGAAAGTAGAGAGCGCAAAAGCAAAAGAGATCACAATCAAAACAATCTTGACCTTTGAATCAGGGTATGGCTGGAATAATCTTCAAAGCCTTATAGAAGATGCTATTTCTGGCTATCTTTTGGAACTAAGAAAGGAATGGGCTGATACTTCATATCTGATAGTAAGAATTAGTCAGATTGACAATCGGATTTTAAGTGTTCCAGGGATTGTTGATGTTCAAAATACTTTAATTAATGATAAAAGGAGCAATTTGAACCTTGGGAAATATGAAATCCCAGTGCTTGGGGGTATAAGTGAATGATTAGAGAAGTTGATCTTGTTTCATACCTTCCTCCATTCATAGCAGAATATAAGGAAACCAATGTCACTCTGACAGCGGAGAATCCAGAATTTGTACTTGTATGGGAAGCGGCTGAAAAGGTATTAAAAAATGAATTTATTGAAACTGCTGATGAGTATGGAATATCAAAATTTGAAAAGTTGTTATCTATTATACCAGCAAAGGAAGATACAATTCAGATTCGCCGTGCGCGTGTGCAGGCTGGATGGTTTATAAGGCTTCCATATACATGGCGTATGTTATTACAAAAGCTTACACAAATTTGTGAAACTGTAACAATTATATTGAAGGACAGTTATTTGATTTATCTGAAAATAGAAGTTGAACTACAATGGCAAATTGACAGCATCATTAATGTAGTATCGAGAATGTTGCCATGTAATATGAGAATTTCTGTAAGAAATGTGTTATCACTGGATTTGGAGAATCCCGCGCCAATGATAAAACCAGGTTGGATTAATTATGAATTAGAGTATAGGGGCAAAATACTACATAGTGAAAATAGCATATTGTTTAAGAGATTACTTATCCTTATACAATTATCTTTTTGGAATAATGATTTATATAATGCAAAAAGAAAATATAATGGTATGTTACGGTATAATGCTAAAAGAAATTATAGATTGCGCGTTAGGATAAAGAGTGTATTTGAATTGTATTTGAAATCTGATTTTAGCTTTGCTCAAAGATTACAAACGCTAATACAATATTATGATATAAATGTAAAGTATGGTATATTTCATAGATATACTATTAAGAGGTTAAATACATTACAAAGATATAGAATAAATATGCGAGCAGTTTTGAAGGAACCAGCAAATATTGTAGACCATATGTCTATTGAAACTTGTAGAAATGTAGTGAGTTATAATGGTTCCCGAAGATATAATGGAACAATGAAATATAATGCGTTATATAGAAAGGAGACAGTGGAATGAGTGCAAATAAAAATGTTGTAATAACAAAAGTAGCAAGAATGAAACTTGTACAGGCAAGAGCAGGAGCGGCAGTGCTGCCACATATTGTCGGTATGGCATTTGGGAATGGGGGTGTAAATGCGGATGGTAGTGTTATAAATCCGTCTGACAATCAGGAAGTGCTTGTAAATGAATTATATAGGAAAGCAATTGACAAATACAGTTTTCCAACGGATACAACTTGCAGATATGAATGTACTTTGCGTGCCGATGAGCTCGCAGGAGAGGAAATCAGTGAAGTTGGACTGTATGATGAAGATAACGATATTGTTTGCATTAAGAATTTTACCCGAAAAGGTAAGGATGATGATGTTGAACAAACTTATGTTTTAGATGATATTTTTTGAAATGTGGAAAGGAGAGTATCATGCGAGATTATAGTGTTGAGAATCCTATCTTTTCTGATAAAATTAGCATTGTAGAAGAAGACGATTTGGTAAGTGCTGAAAATGATACGGCAGCGTCAAAGCAGTTGCTACAGAATGATTTAGTTCTTCTGGCACGAATGGACAAGTACCTTGGGGGTGATGACAATACAGAGGGACCAGAATTTGCAGAAGGCATTCAGTCAGAAGATGTTATCGGTGCAATAAACGAGGTTTTTACGCTTGGCAGTGAGAAGAAAAAACAGCTTGTGGAAAATCTTACTGCCTTGGGAATTACAGCCTCCACAAATGAGACATGGGAAACGCTGCTAGGAAAAGTATTGAATTTGATAAATACATCTAGCGATACAGTTACAGCAGAGACACTTTTGAGTGGATATACAGCACATAACGCTGCTGGAACAAAGATTACAGGTACCCTTGCAGATAAGACAGGTACAATGGACCACAGTGCAAGTGCCTCTTTAGATACGGCAAACAAGCGTATAAAGTTAAAAGTACCAGCATCAGGGAAATATAGTGTAGAAAACTATCTGTATGCTGCATACACCACAATTGCGAATCTAATTGGTCTTACAGCAGCAAAGCTTGTAAAGGGGAATACAATATTAGGAATAACAGGCAATAACAATAATATGGATACTAGTGGAGCAGATGCAGGAGCAGGAGATATTTTAGCTGGAAAAAAGGCTGGGGTAAAGGGCAGCTTAATTACAGGCACAATGACAGATAGAGGAACGTGGATAGGAGAAACTACAGGGAGTGGCAACGTGGCAATTCCAAGTGGTCGCCATAATGGACAGGGGTATGTATCTGGTGCAGGTGCATATAATAAAGGTGTTACAGACGCAGATGCCCGAGTAAATACAAACAGCGCCAACTATAAAGGCGGATATAATGCGGGTGTAAGCACCGCTGATGGGCGAGTAAATGCAGACAGTGCCAACTATAAAGGTGGATATAATGCGGGTGTAAGCGCGACTAAAAAGGGAACAGCAGGGGCAGGAGACGTTCTGGCTGGAAAAACCTTTACAAATAGCAGTAGTGTAGGTGCAAGCGGAACAATGCCAAACAAGGGAAACACAACACAAGATGCTACAGCCACACAAGATGATACCTATACATATCTGACAGTGCCAGTATCAGGATATTACAATACAGCCAGCAAGCTTAGGACAAAAAATAGTAATTTA
>DEPD01000024.1:0-463 GCA_002358575.1 Lachnospiraceae bacterium UBA3401
GTAATATTTCTTTGTCCCTTTGTTTGGGAACATATCGGAAAACTCCGTCACTTCAATTTTCGGGTTCCTCTGTAAAATCTTCCCGAACCACTTAATATCGTTCTTTGTTCCCATAAGCCTAACCTTTAACATCAGTCCCGTCCTCCGAACATGGCATACAGATTGTGGTTATATGTTGCGTATTCCGGATACCGAATCTGTATTGCCTGCCAAAAATAGGGCGCATAGGCACAGCAGAACAGTTCTTCCACTGTGTACCGTCTGCACTCGTCCACCTGTTCCTCCGCATCATCATAGTCAAGGACGCTCGGCGTACCGTTGCAGTAAAGGTTAAACGCCATCCTAACTACTTTTAAGCTCCCGCTGGTCTGCCACCCTTCATGCAGACACTCCGTTTTTACACAGCCTGTCTTAAAGTTATAAATGCTTTTGATATTTCTTCTTGTGTCATCGCTGATACCAA
>DEPD01000024.1:848-70377 GCA_002358575.1 Lachnospiraceae bacterium UBA3401
ACCTGACCTCTTTCAATTTCTCGTAGTAGAATTTTTCATGTGCATCGCTGATAAAAATAATCGCTTTCTCTGCTCCTAACGCTGTACTACTCATACTTTCTTCCTCCATTCTTTGATGATTGACCATAACAAAAAAGGACAGCCCTATTCGTTAGAATAAGATTGTCCTTTAGGCGCTATATTAGGTTGTTCCTCTACATCATCAAGTATTATTCAGTACTACCGGGTAAAAAATTGATGTACAATTGATGTACTAACCCCATTTTGATGTACAACAGAAACTCTTTTTAATCTTCAAGAAGTTTCCGTTTTCTCTCAATCATTTCGTCAATTCTTTCTATGAAAGACGCTACATCCTTGACATTTTCGCATCTCTCGATCCGCCCGTCAGGGTATACCCTTTTTGATATGCTCCCGGCTCCACAGGCGACTATGGTCTGTTTCTCCTCCATAATTAAAATATTATAAATCCCATACTTCCCTTCTCTGGCATATCCAACATTCTCAAAATTCCCTGACATATTTTTCTGTCGATAGAGATAATAAGGCTTCATATTTAATGCATATGCTCCCTTCCGCGCAATTTCCATTGTGCTGTCCGTATTGTGAAGAGTCGCTATACCATTTTCCTCAATCCACTGACTAAGTTTTGAGGCGCGCTTGATTGCAAGTGAATGTACTGTCAGACTGTCTGGATTTAATTGTACAATCTCATCAATCGTATGCTGCACGTCAGCTTCTAATTCTTCTGGAAGTCCCAAAATAATATCCATATTAATATTATCAAATCCTACTTCACGCGCTAACCAGAACGCGTCTTTTACCTGCGTCACAGTATGTTGTCTACCAATATATTTCAGCGTCTCATCTTTCATGGTTTGCGGATTTACTGAAATGCGAGTCACGCCATTCTTTTTCAGCACAGCAAGTTTTTCTCTTGTAATGCTATCTGCTCGCCCTGCCTCCACAGTCAATTCTTTTACCTGCCGAAAGTCGAATCTGTTATGGACGTGCTGTAGTAGATGATCCAGTTCTTCCGCCTCAAGTGTAGTAGGCGTTCCACCCCCAATATAAACAGTATCTAATATTTTGTTCTTATATACTTTCGATACAAAATCAATTTCGCGAAAAAGTGCCTGTAAATATTCCTTCACTCGCTTGCGCCAAACGGCGATTGGATAAGAAGTAAACGAACAATACAAGCATGTTGTCGGACAAAACGGAATACCAATATAAATGCTGTAACCATTTTCAGAATGGATTCTGTCAAGGATTGCTTTCTCACGCCTAGCAATATCAATGCTTAACCACGCCTTTTCCTCACTGACTGCATGTGTCTCTTTCAGCCATGCGACAATCTCCTCATCTTTCTTTCCCTCTGCCAACATCCCCATAGAAAGTTTTGTCGGCCTAATACCTGTGAGATTTCCCCATGGAAGCGTCTTTCCTGTATAATCGCACAAATCATTATAAATCGAAAGCTTACACTCTTTTTTTATGGCATCTGTGTTATTCTTATATGTATGCTCATACTCTTTCTTACAGTCAATATCAATCAGTACCTTCATGCTATTATCAGAAAGCTGTACAATAATTTGATCACCGCTATCCTGCTTACTGCTCCGCTGCTCTTCTCCATACACTCTCACATCATGCTCTGGATAAAATGACTTTATTAACGCGTACAAATCATACTGGTAATTTTCTCTGTTTGTATATACATTTATCATATTCACACCTCATAAAAATCTACAGTTCATCCCACTCAATGCAGGACGGTTTTTCTTGCAAATAAAAAACTGTAATGCGCATTACAGTGTCTTCTCGATAGAAAGCATCTGATATCCAGCCACAGAATAATCATTCGCCCCAATCTGCCACCGAAAATCATCTTCCTTGTTTATATCTCCTATTGACACATAAATTTCCTTATTATCCTCAGAAAAATAATTTACTACAGCTTGCTAATTTTTCAGTAAAATAGAAAGTGTACAAGGATAATCCATATTCCAGCCATCTATGCTTTCTCTTGTATACAGTTCAATCTCGTTATCCTTTTTAGAGCACATTATTTTCTCAATCTGTTGTTCATATTCTTCATAGTTAAGGCATTCGATACAGCCACTTAAATCATTAATAAACATCTTTATCTTTTATCTCCCATTCTTATCATAGGCAAATCATCACTTTCCTAAATCACATATTTACTACAAAAAGCAATGCTGAAAAAATCCATGCCTAGAATAGGCATTGTGCCTATCCCAGACATGGATTATAATTTCTCTCATATCCAACTGTTGTTGCGTCCCCATGTCCTGAGTAGAGCTTCACATCATCTGGAAGTGTCATAATCCTCTCACGAATGGAATCTCCCAACTGACGCATAGAACCTGAATAAAAATCTGTCCTTCCAACAGACCCATTAAAAATGGTATCTCCGCAAAACATTGTCTTATCTTCTGCAACATAAAAACAGCATCCGCCTTTTGTATGCCCTGGTGTATGGAGCACCTCAAACTCCACTCCTGCCATGAAAAAAGTCTGTTTGTCGTGGAAATACTCGTCTGCCTCAAAACCATAAGCCTTACCAAACCAGCCTGACAGATTTTTCTCAGGGTCTTTTAAAATGTCTGCCTCGTCCTCATAGGCATAAATTTTTGCACCGCTGAGTTCCTTGAGCTTTAGAGCACCGCCTGTATGGTCTCCGTGACCATGCGTCAACAAGATACCCGCTATCTTTTCAAAGCCAAGGCTTTTCACATCATTATATACAATCTCCCCATTATCGCCGGGATCAATTATTACAATCTCATCTGCTCCTTCTCTGTACACATAGTAACAATTAGTCTGGCAAGCACTAAGTACCCTTCTCTTTACTTTTAAATCCCCCATATCAGCCTGTCGTCCTTTCAATATCAATCACACTGTCAATCAGCCGTAGCTTATCGACAATCATTTGCAGTTCTTCCCTGCAAGTTATCTCAAAAGTCATCGCAATTGACGCAATATTTTGCTTGTTTGTTCTGGTGTTTACAGAACGGATATCAATATTTTTCTCTGTTAACGTCTTTGTGATATCAGCTAACAGACCACTTCTGTTGTGCGCATATATCACAATTTCTGTCAGATACTTCTCTTTTCGCTCAGCAGTCTCCTCTGGCTGCCACTCTGCATCAATCAGTCTGGAACGGTCCAATTCCGAAAGACTCATAATATTAATACAATCCGTCCGATGAATAGAAACTCCTCTTCCGCGCGTAATAAAACCGACAATCTCATCACCAGGCACAGGCGCACAACAGCGAGAAAACCGCACTGCCACATCATGAATCCCTTTGACTGTAATTCCAGTCTTGCCTTTGGGGCGCATTAACTTATTTGCATTATTTTCTTTAATCTGTGCAATTAATTCCTCATCTGTCGCCTGCTTCTTGTGCTCCTTGGCATAGAGCTCCTGCATACGATTGACAACCTGACCCTCCTTGAGCGCACCATGCCCAATCGCAGCGAGCACCGCATCCCAATCATTAAAGCCATATTTATGCATCACCGCCCTTTGCAGTTCCGCTGTCAAAATTTCCGCTGTATTAACGTTTTTGGACTTACAATAGTTCTGAAAAAGTTCTTTTCCCTTAATAATATTGTCTTCTTTCAGCTCACTTTTGAACCATTGCGAAATCTTATTTTTCGCCTGTGAGGATTTGACGATATTCAGCCAATCACGGCTTGGTCCTTTTGAGTTCTGAGAAGTCATAATTTCAATACAATCACCATTATTAATCTGATAATCGATTGTGACAAGCTTACCGTTCACCCTGGCACCTATCATTTTATTGCCGACTGCACTGTGCACACTGTATGCAAAATCAATCGGGGTAGACCCTGCAGGCAGATTCTTCACATCTCCCGCCGGAGTAAAACAGTACACATGATCTGAAAATAAATCCAAGTCGCTCTTTAAGAGCTTCATAAATTCTTTGTTGTCCGAGGTATCCTTCTGCCATTCCAAAATTTGACTGAGCCAAGCCAGTTTTTCCTCCTCACCACCGCTTGACACCTTACCGTCACTTGCCTCCTTATATTTCCAGTGAGCGGCAATTCCATACTCTGCAACTCGATGCATCTCAAACGTCCGAATCTGTATCTCAAACGGCACTCCCATCGAACCAATTAGTGTTGTGTGAAGCGACTGATACATATTTGCCTTTGGCATGGCAATATAGTCTTTAAAACGCCCTGGCATCGGTTTATACATCTCGTGAATTACACCGAGTGCTGCATAGCAATCCTTGACAGAATCAACAATAATGCGCACTGCAAATAAATCAAAAATCTGGTCAATTGTTTTTCCCTGGTTTTTCATCTTTTTATAAATACTAAAAAAATGTTTTACTCTTCCATCAATCTGCGCATCAATCCCCGCATCTGTAATGTGCTCTGTCACCTCATCCACAATGTCTTGCACATACTTCTCGCGCGCATCTTTTCGCAGAGCAATTTTTTCAACCAAGTCATAATAAGCTTCTGTTTCCAAATACTTTAAAGAAAGATCATCCAGTTCAATCTTAATCTTGGAAATACCAAGTCGCTCTGCAAGTGGCGAATAAATATCAAGAGTCTCTCGTGCAATACGCTTTTGACTCTCAGGAGATTTATATTTCAATGTCCGCATATTATGCAGACGGTCTGCAAGCTTAATCAATATCACACGAATGTCTTTTGTCATTGCAAGAAACATCTTTCGTAGATTCTCCGCCTGAAGTTCCTCGCGGCTTGTCAGTCGGTCTGGCGCAGAATCCCCTGTGTATTGTAATTGTTCTAACTTCGTAACGCCGTCAACAAGAAGCTCTACATCTGGTCCAAACTTTTCTTTTAACTCCTCATTTGTCATAATTGTGTCTTCAACAACATCATGTAAAAGTCCTGCAATAATCGTCTCTTTATCAAGTTCCAAATCCGCAAGGATAATTGCCACGCACAATGGATGAACAATATATGGCTCCCCTGATTTTCTTACCTGATCTTTGTGTGCAATGCACGCAGTTTTATATGCTTTGTCAATCATTGAAGTCTCATCAGACGGGTGGTATTTGTGCACACGCCGAATAAGCCCCTGATATAATTCATCGGGGCTTTGAAATTCCTTGATATATTCGATTTTCCGTTCATCTGTTTTTCTGGGTCGAGCCTTACTTCCATTTATGATAAGAGAGTCCTCATATGCTCCTGTTCTTGTCTGTTTCTCATCTGTCACTTCGCATCACCAGCCATATCCAACAAAATATTTATAGTATATCTTATCAGAAGTCGCCCTTTACTTCTGATAAAAGGCGCTCTCCTTTGCGCCGCAAATCGACTATAAGAAGCTGTTCTTGCTTCTTATAGTATGCTTCCTACTTGCCCTCATAGGTTATCGCGGCATCAAGCCTGTAACCTGCAATCTTCTCTCTTCCTTTGAGTCCGCCAAGTTCCATCAGCACTACGACACCTACCACCTCACCGCCAAGCGACTCAATCAACTTGATCATGGCTTCTGTTGTTCCTCCAGTTGCAATCAAATCATCCACTACCAGAACCTTCTGTCCTGGCTGAACGGAATCCTTATGCATCTCTATGGTTGCTTTGCCGTATTCCAAGTCATAGTCAATAGAAACGGTTTCCCTTGGAAGTTTTCCTTTTTTCCGAATTAAGACAAACGGTTTATGGTTGTTATAGGCAATTGGCGTTCCAAAAATAAATCCTCTAGATTCAGCCCCCACCACAACATCATATTCCAAATCTTTCACTAAATCCTGCATTGTATTAATGGCAAGATGCAACCCTTCTGCATCCTGCAAGACACTTGTCACATCACGAAAAATAATGCCAGGTTCTGGAAAGTCAGGTATTGCTCTTACGTATTCTTCCAATTTTTTCATAATGTATTCTCCAATCTTCCTCTTTTTTTAGATTTTTTTACAGAAACATTATATTTTCTGAATTATTTTTTAATATTACCATTATAGTATTATTTGAATATGAAGTCAATTCTTTTTCTTAGCACTAATTTTGTATATTACTATTGAATATCAATCCACTCCACTTCTTCTTGCTGGTCAATGATTTTGTTATCAATATTAAGTACACCACATCTTTCTTGAATCGCCTTCTCAACCTCCTTTTCTGTAACCCAGTTAATCCCTGCCTCGTCACGACATCGATTAACATAGGTCTCACATACACTGATCTGATCGTCAGTGCACTCACTCAAATCATAAGTATGCAATATTTTATCGCCAATTGTATGAATCATTACAGAAAATAGAATGTCCTCATTTCCTGCAAAGACTTCATTGTAAATCGTTTCATCAATACAGCGCGCCCAAGATCCACTCAAAATCTCTGTTGCATAGATATCCACAACTTTTCCATTCGTCAAAACCACCGACTCTACTCCTATATGATCGCCAGCTCCAGCCGAACCTCCTGACACAAGCAGCCCATTTTTACATGCTTTTGTATAACTGCGCGCCCAACATTCATAGAAACTTGTCAGATATAACTTCCCTTCATTCTCTGCAATTACATAGACCGCAAAACTATCATCATTTTGCGTATAAATTCCAAGTCCCGAAAACTTCACCAACAAAATACGTGTGCGATTATCTGAACTTTCCAGATATGCATACTGCGCGTTATCATAAGAAGTCTTTATTGAATACTCTGGGTCAAAATAACTTGCATTTACATACTCTCCCAGTTCTGTAAATGTATAGGACTTGCCTAGTTCCAAATTATAAATTTTGTAATCATTCTGTGGAAAATCTTTATTAACAGTCGCTGAAACCTCATTTTTTATAAATGCTGTATATAAATCCTGCGGTGTTTCCTTATTTTGTGCACTGTCAGATGATTCCTGCGATGTTTCATTGCTCTGCATGTTATCAAATGTTTCCTGCGGTGTTTTACTGCTCTGCACACTGTCAGATACTTCCTGCGATATTTCATTGCTCTGTGTGCTATCAGATGTTTCCTGCAAATAACTTCTTTGTTCGGTATCCTTTTCTGCTAGGTCATAGTCTGTATTATCTTCCTGATATGTCTGTGTTTTTTCTGTCTCTCCACTGTTCATATCAATGGAATGAATCTCTTGTTTACTACAGCCAGTAAATGTCACTACTGCTCCCAATAATAATACTGCCATCATTTTCTTTTTCATAATATTCCCCTATCCTTACCAAATTTGCTGTATGAAAAATCTATTTTTCACACTGTTACGATTTCTTCTGTGCAACTTTTGCGATTGTTGGATACATTTATTTCTACTCAAACTGTGCTCTATACATTTGATAATAAAATCCTTCTTGTCTCATCAACTCCAAATGTGTCCCTTGCTCCACAATCTCCCCGTGATTTACCACTAAAATTTCATCTGCATTTTGAATCGTAGAAAGCCTGTGTGCGATAACAAAGCAAGTTTTATGTTCCATCAGCGCCCGCATTGCCTGTTGTATTTGCTGCTCCGTTCTCGTATCGACATTGGAAGTTGCCTCGTCAAGAATAAGCATTGGCGCCTCCAATAGCATTGCTCGCGCAATCGTTAACAACTGCTTTTGCCCTTTAGAAATATTGGTTCCCTCATCTGTAAGAACTGTGGCATACCCCTGTGGCAGACGCTTGATATATGAATGGATTTTTGCAGCCTTCGCAGCGGCAGTCACCTCCTCAATTGTTGCTCCTTGCTTGCCGTAGGCTATATTTTCAAAAACTGTTCCCTCAAAAAGCCATGTATCTTGTAATACCATTGCATATACCCGCCGAAGACTTGCGCGCGTGATATCACAAATATTATGACTATCTACCAAAATCTGTCCGTTATCCACATCATAAAAACGCATTAACAAATTGATTAATGTTGTTTTTCCTGCACCAGTTGGACCGACAATGGCTACCAATTTCCCTGGAGCAGCATGCAAATTTAAATGTTTAATAATACATTGTTCTTTTGTGTATCCAAAACTTACATCTTTTAATTGCACATCTCCTTTTACAGTTTCCAATGTGATAGCACCTTCTCTGTCTGCTATCTCCGACGGTTCATCAATCATCATAAACACACGTTCTGCCGCAGCGAGCGCAGACTGCAATTCGCTCATTATATTTGCCGCCTCATTAATTGGTCCCGAAAATTTTCTGGAATATAAAATAAAAGAAGATATACTGCCTACACGCATGTGCCCGGACAAAAACAAAAGCGCCCCAAAGACACTGACCAGCGTAAGAGAAAGATTATTGATAAAATTGACTGTCGGTCCCACTACGCTTCCGTAATATTCTGCCCTATAGTACGCCTCAACAGCCTCCTCATTCTTTCCATCAAATTTTGTGATTGTGCGTTCCTCCTGATGATATGCTTTTAATGTTTTTTGCCCAGAAATCATTTCCTCTACAAAACCATTTAGTTCACCAAGTTTATGGGACCGCAAACGAAACAGAGGACGCGTTTTTCCTGTAATCAGCTTTGTCAGCAAAATGGACAATGGCACCGTAAAAGTAAAAATCAACACCAACCGCGGCGAAATAGCAATCATCATTGAAAAAGCACCAACAACTGTAATGAGCGTTGTGAGAATCTGTATCAAATCATTTGCCAGTGATGTATTAACTGTATCAATATCATAAGAAATACGGCTGATAATATCCCCTGTCTGATGTGTGTCAAAGTATCCTACAGGCAATTCCATCAGATGCGTGAAGACATCTTCCCGCATTTGATATACCACCTTTCGACTAATATGAATCATCAATACAGCAAGAATATAAGACAGCACTGAAGAAAACAGATAAAACACAACCATCATTTCCACATAATAAAACACACGCGGAAAATCCACTTTTCCGACTCCTGGTTCAATCGCATCAATCGCATAACCGGAAAGCATCGGTCCAACTAATGCCAGCAGATTGCTGCCAATGGTCAGCGCAAGGGCAAGCAATACCCAATATCGGTATTGCATCAAATATGTTCCAAGCCGCAAAATTGTTCCCTTGCGGTTTTTTGGCTTTTCATACCTTTTTTGACCTTCTGCCATAATAAAATTCCTCCTGCATACTACAGTTGCGAATCCCTAATTTCACGATACACTTCACATTGTTCTAAAAGCGCTTCATGCGTTCCATATCCAATCATTTTTCCGTCCTCTAGCACCAAAATATGATCTGCGTGCATAATGGAACTGACGCGCTGCGCAATAATAATCTTTGTTGTGTCCGCAAAATGCGTTGCAAGTTCATGGCGCAAAGCCGCATCTGTCTTGTAATCGAGCGCGCTCGAAGAATCATCTAAGATAAGAATATCTGGGTGTGCCGCCAACGCCCGCGCAATCAAAATGCGCTGTTTCTGTCCACCGCTAAGATTTGCCCCACGCACATTAATATGATTGTCATATCCACGCCCTGCCTCCTCAACAAACTCCTTCGCCTTGGCGTGCGCAACTGCCTCCTTGATATTATCCGCAGAGAGTGTCCGTCCCATGCGGACATTCTCTGCTATCGAGTCCTCAAAAATTGTGTCATTTTGAAAAACAACCCCAAATCGCTCTCGCAGTACACCTGTCGATATCGCACGAATATTTTCACCCTCAATATAAATATTTCCTTGATTCACCTCATAAAAACGTAATAACAGCGCAGCAAGCGTACTTTTTCCTGCCCCCGTCGCCCCGATAATGCCCAAAGTTTCACCTTTGTTGAGTGAAAAGCTTATATCCGTTAAATTTGGTTCCTCTTGTGCCTCCTTATAAGAAAAAGTCACATGGGAAAATCGAATAAAAGCGGCATCATTTGTCAGCTTTTCGCAGAGTGCAGGCAACATCTCCTCCGGCACATCAATGACTTCCACAATACGGTTCGCCGAAGCGACCGCCTTTGAGATAATCACAAACATTTTTGATATATTGATCATCGCGTTGAGAATAATTGTAAAATATGTAAGAAAAGCAAGAATTTTGCCGACCTCCGAGCTGCCACAATTCACTCTGTACGCCCCGACAATCACAACAAACACAAGTCCAAGATTCAGAAAAAGATTCGTGGCAGGGTTGACAATTGCCATTGTGATATCCGCCTTCTTTTCCAATGTGACAACTTCTTTATTTAATGCGTCATACCGCTCCGCCTCATACCCTGTCTTTGAAAGTGCTTTAATTACGCGGATTCCGGCGATATCCTCCCGCAGCAGGCGAACAAACTTATCAACTGCCCGCTGCAAAGCATTGTACATTGGGATACTTTTTCTGGAAAAATAATACGTGACAAATGCTGTGACTGGCATTACAGAAACCAATACCAGCGTTAAAACTGGGTCCAATGTCAATGTCACAAGGATTCCACCAACAACTAAAATCGGTGCGCGCACGCCTAGGCGTTGAACTCGCCCTAACATCTGTTGTACATTATAAGTATCTGTCGTAAGCCTTGAGATTAAGGACGGCTTTGTAAATGCATCTGTTTTTGTATTGGAAAGCCACATAATTTTCTCAAACAAATCATGCCGCAAAGTCTCTGTTGTATCCCGCGCCACCTTGGACGCCATGCGGTTTGCAATGACATTGAATGTCAGCGCAAACACCGAACATACCAACATCACCAATCCCCACAGATAGATGCTGTTTTTCCTGCCCTGTGGAATAACTGTATCTATCATATATGCTAGTATCCACGGCAGACACAAATCCATTATTGTACCAATAAACTTGATGACAAACCCCATTAGCATACGCATGTAATAAGGTTTTAAATAAACTGACAGCACCTTTTTCATGACAGCCTCCTTAGATTGTCCTCCACTCACCGTTTCTTAAAAACTCGCCTGCCATATCGTCTGCTTTTTCAATAATTTCCTTGGAAAATCCAATAATTTCCAACAGTTTAATTGCATTTCTGGTTTGTGCTCGTCCCTCAAGCAACCTGTATGAAAACAGCACATCGCCATGCTTGACTTCCTCCTCAAAATGACTGTTCTCATAATACTGTTCCAGCAAATGCGTCAACTCGATATCATGTGTCGCTGCAAAACAATAGATACCTTTCTGCGAAAGTCTTTTTAAAATCTGCGTGGACGCCGCAATACGCTCCACTGTATTTGTTCCGCGAAGCACCTCATCTACAAAACATAATAAAGGCAGCGCATCCTTTGCATCTGCGGCATCTATAATGCGTTTCAACGCCTTAATCTCCACAATATAATAACTCTCCCCATTTGCAAGATTATCGCGCAGAGACATAGAAGAATAAATTCTGAAATAATTTCCCTTGTACATCTTTGCAGTACAAGTACAGACTGTCTGTGCCAAAATCGCGTTGATTGCTGTCATTTTTAAAAACGTTGATTTTCCAGATGCATTGGAACCAGTAATAATCATTCCCCTATTTTGAGAAAAACTATTTGCCACAGGATTTTCAATACAAGGGTGAAATCCCTCACTCAAAATAAAACGGCTGTCACACCCAGTCTGCAAAAGCGGTGTGCAATAATACGGCAGCGCGGCTCTAAAATATCCAATAGAAATCACAGTATCAATATAGCCGATATCCCCTGCAAGTCCAATGATTGCATCTTTATTTTTATGAACAATATTCAGCATTTTATTAAAGCGAATCAAGTCAATATGCGTCAACATCTTAATATAATCAAACAGCAATTCATCAATATTTCCAGTAGACGCATTCATTTTTAGAACCATTCCTGAATTTTTCTCAAAATCCTTAAACCTGCTTCTCTTTGCTTTGAGTCCAACAGTATAGTCCTCCATCTCAGGACCAAATGCGTGTCCCGCTATCTCATCTGCACAGTGCAGCATACGTGTAATATAAGCAAACGTTGTCACATAAGGCGCTGCAATGCCCTTCTCTTTCATATACGTAACAATATTAAAACACGCAGTTGCAATCACCATTGGCACACCCAGAGAAGTCCGCACAAAAATAACAGCTATCGACACCAAAAGTAATAAAATACACAGATAATGCACCTTATTACTCCGCACGCCCAATTCACCAAGATAATCCAGATAATCAGAGAGCGCATACTTGCCTGTATGCCCTAACTCCTTGAGGGACATCATGATATCGAGACGCTCTTTTTCATGTTCCATCATGTAGTCAATCTGTGTCACCATCCGCGCCTGCATACCATCTCTGTCATCTAAAACAGGACGCCGCAACATTGCATAGAGAAATTCTTCACCCGACGAAGACTGTGTAAAATTCATGCGTGCAAAAATACTGTCCATTCCCAAATCATTCCATGTAATCTCATCAACATCATTTCCACCAGTCTCTTTTTCCCGCATATGCCAATAATACCGCGATATTTTATCAAGTTCCTCGGCACTATATGTTCTGTCTGGAAAATGACCATAAAGTGCTTTTAACTGATCGCGATATTTCTTTTTTTGTCTTTTTTCATCGATCACGCCACGAATCATGACATACAAAAACACTGCTATTAATATAATAAGTAATACTATCAATTCCATTGCCTTTTCGCCGCTCCTACAAATTCTGAGGTCCAAAACCATGCGGAAGCATTTCTGCAAGCGTCTGCTCTAAATACTGTTCCTCTGAAATTGCTGTAATGACCCGAAATTTCTCTGGATTGCAAAATTCTATCATTACTTGTCTACACACACCACAAGGATAGGCATAATCTGTCGGATTGTCCTCATAGCCGCCCACAATCGCAATCGCATCAAATTCACGTTCTCCCTCACTTACTGCCTTAAAAAAAGCAGTCCGCTCCGCACAGTTTGTGGGCGTATAAGCTGCATTTTCAATATTACAACCTTTGTAAACTTTGCCCTGTCTTGTTAAAAGCGCCGCACCTACCATGTAATTTGAATAAGGCACATATGCCATCTGCCTTGCCTCCAATGCCAATCTTATCAGTTCTTTATTATCCATATATAACTATCCCCTATATTGTCTTTCCAAATGCTATAATACTGTCTGTCACAAGTCTTGTAAACTTCTCTGCTGCCTTGTCTGCTGCCTCTTGTACCTCTTTGTGCGAAAGTGGCGTTGGACTCATACCTGCAGCGAGATTGCACACACAGGAAATGCCACAGATTTTCATACCAGCATGATTTGCGGCAATTGCCTCCACAACAGTACTCATTCCTACCGCATCCGCAAACTGAGCAAGCATCTTAATTTCTGCGGGCGATTCATAACTTGGACCTGTAAGCTGTACATAAACACCTTCCTGAATTGCAATCTGGTCTGCTACTGCCGTTTTTCTTATCATATCCTGTAAATCAAGGTCATATACGCCGCTCATATCTGGAAATCTAGTCCCCAGTGAATCAATGTTTTCCCCAATTAATGGATTTGGTACAAACACTCCAATATGGTCGGTAATCAACATCAAATCACCTGCTGAAAAAGTCTTGTTCATTCCGCCAGATGCATTGGTCAAAAATAATATTTCAGCACCCAAAAGTTTGATTAGACGCACTGGAAGCACAACATCTGTTATTGGATACCCTTCATAATAATGTACACGTCCTTTCATGCACACCACAGGAACCTCTCCGACATAACCAAAAATAAACTTTCCAGCATGGCCAGGCACAGTTGACACTGGAAACCCTTCAATATCCTGATAGGCAATCTCTGCGACAACTTTGATATTATCTGCGTAATTTCCCAGTCCCGAGCCAAGTACTAGCGCCACTTTTGGCACAAAATCTGTTTTACTTTTTACGCTCTGATAACAGCGCATTAGCTTTTCATATACTTCACTCATAAAAAACCTCCATTCTCAATCTCTAAGCGGTAAGTCTTTTTTTACCACCAGTATAACAACAAAATATGAATTCAGTATATCATATTTTTTTCATCAGAACAACCAAAAACAGGAGACCACTCCGGCCTCCTGCGTTTTAGATAATAATGCAGACCATTCCTCCATTGGAGTCATTGACAATTTTCTGCATCGTATCCTGTAATTTAATCTGGCTCTCCTCCCCAATCATAGAAACTTTGCTTATAATGCCGTCGTTGACCAACTGCTCCACCGTCTTTCCAAAAATATTTGTCTCCCAAATTCCTTCCTTGGAAGTCTCCGCATCTGAAATATAGCTAATCAAATCTTGTGCCTGCTGCTGTGTACCAACAATCGGCGCGATTTCTGTCTCAATATTTGCCTTAATCATATGAATTGATGGACTCTGCGCTTTTATTTTCACGCCATATTTATTGCCGTGTTTAATCAACGTTGGATTCTCTAACATAATCTCGTCGCGCTCCGGTGTGACAACACCATAACCCTTTTGTCTGACACTTTCTAGCGCATTGAGAACTTTCTTGTATTCCCGTTTCATATCCGCTAGGCTTGACAACAACTGCATTAGTTGATATTCTCCTGACACCGTTTCTCCTGTCATAGAACTTAACAGCTCATAATAATACTTGGTATCACCTTCAAGCAAAAATGCTGCCGAACCATCTGCAATATTTACCTTGTCGTACTTGCAACGCTTAATGTACTCACTGTCCTTTTCCAGCAATTGACTAAAATCCTTCTCCACTAGGTCGCGCACTGTTCTGACTTTATCCATAATAATATGTAATTTCTCAATCACTTCTTTTTTCATTGGATTATCAATTTCCATAACATCCATCCATTTTGGTGTGTAAAACTCAATAACGGATACTGGAAACTCATACATTACCTGCTCTAATATCATTGTGATATCATCTCTTCTAAGTTGTTCAATATTCACTGGAATCGCCTTAACTGTATATTTCTTTTCCAATTCCACGGCAATTTCCTTTGCGTCCTCAGAATATGGCTTTGTTGTATTTACAAGAACTACGAAAGGTTTTCCAAGTTCTTTAAGCTCTGTGATGGTCTGTTCTTCAGCAGCCCTATAAGAATTGCGCGGTATTTCTCCAAAACTACCATCTGTTGTCACAACAATTCCAATGGTAGAGTGATCTTGTATCACTTTTCTAGTCCCTATCTCCGCTGCTTGTGTAAAAGGGATTTCCTCCTTGGACCACGGTGTCTTGACCATGCGTTCCACATCCTCCTCCATATGTCCCGCAGCGCCTTCCACCATATAACCAACGCAATCAATCAGACGCACTTTCACATCAATGCCATCACTAATCTCTATCTGTGCCGCCTCTTTTGGAATAAATTTAGGTTCTGTTGTCGTAATTGTGCGCCCGCCGCTACTCTGTGGCAGCTCATCTTGCGTGCGCGTTCTCTCATGCTCATTTTCAATCTGTGGCAATACCATCAAATCCATAAATCGTTTTATAAAAGTGGATTTCCCTGTTCTGACAGGTCCCACCACACCGATATAAATTTCTCCGCCGGTGCGTTGACTGATATCCCTGTATAAATTAAATTCCTGATTTCCGTCAAGCTGACCCATTGCTTTCCCCTTTCCTATCTTAAAATCGTATTTGTTTCAGTAAAAATCTTTTTCCTTTTCCTACTTAAACTTATGCACCCACAAATAAAAAAAGAACCATATCTGTCCTTTTTCCAGCTATGATTCTTTTCTATATCTGTCACTATTGTCTGTGATTCTTTTTTTGATATCGTTGTTTTGACTTGTGCTCTGTGTTAGGTCTAAATGGTTTTCTTTTCCTCTTGGCAGCGTGCTTTATCGCATCCACAGCACGTTTTTGGTCACGCGCTTCCACTACACTTCGATTATAGATAATCAGTCCGCCAACCTCCGTCAGACGCACATAATTGGGATACGCTGTGTATTTCATATGACACTTATTGCATTCATAAGTGTTAAGCGTCTCGCCATTTGGCATCATCACTTTAAGAGTAAGACCATACTTTACTATCCCCTCACAGCCTTCCTTAATACACTTATTAATTCTCTTTTCATAGACGTAAAAAACGTCACCCTCCCGCAATCGTACCTTTCTCTCAGGTGCCTTCTTTTCCATCTCTTTGTCCTTCTCTCTTCTGTAAACAATTCCCTTTTTACAACTTATATTTGTCTTTTTAGCTGCCGGTATTATTTATTCGCCATGAGCTTGACCATCGCTTCATTCAACCCTTTCACAGTCAGCTTATACATGGGAAATATCTCTTTTACTGCTGTCTCTGCTTCGCGCCATGGTGCTCTGCCTGGCGCCATCTTTGGATTCATCCACACAATCTTTTTGTAGTGCCGTTTCATCAGATGCAGCCATTCAAAACCGGACAGCCCGCCATTGGGTCCCCTGTAATTGCCCGTGTTAGAATAAAGCTCTTCCGGCGCCATCGCCGCATCTCCCACAATAATAACTTTATAGTCACTGCCTACATTGCGAAACATCCACTCTGTATCAATCCAGTCGCCATTTTCACACTCTGGTGTCTTATACAACTTGGAATAAATACAGTTGTGAAAATAGTATACTTTTACATCCTTAAAATGATTGGATTTATTGACAGATTGAAACAAATCGTTCATCAGCCTTGTGTATGGAATCATCGTTCCGCCAGAATCCATTAAAAGCAACAACTTTACTGCATTTTTGCGCGGCTTCATCATCTCAATCTGTAAATATCCGCCATTGTTGCAGGTTTTGTCAATCGTCTGGTCAATGTCCAGTTCCGACTTGGGAATATCGAGCTTTGTAGAAAACTGTCTAAGACGCCGCAGTGCCATCTGAAATTGGCGATTATCAATCACTTTATCATCTCTGAAATCTCTGTACTTGCGCGCACCAACCACAGCAAATGCTGACTGATAGCCTGTCTGACCACCGACACGCACACCGCCAACATTTCCACCCATATTTCCAAAAGAAGTTTTTCCCATAGTGCCAATCCAAAAACTTCCTCCGTTATGTTCCTCATTCTGATCTTTAAGACGCTGCTTGAATTTCTCCTCCACTTCCTCTTTATCCACCTGAATCTCTTCCACTTGGTTCAGATGCTTCCTTGCCTCCTCGTGTGCAAGCTCCATCATATCCGATTTATCAAGCCAGCGAAGCATATTTTTGCCGACCTCTGTCTCAGTCTTTACACCCTTAAAGCATTCTTCAAACGCCATGTCAAACTTGTCAAACTCCGTCTCGCTCTTAACAAGAATCATTCTTGCCACATAGTAAAACTGTGTCAGTGAACTCTCACAAAGTCCCTTGTCAAGCGCCTCCTGCAAGTCAAGCCACTCGCCAAGAGAAACTTCAAGTCCTTTTTCTTTTAATGTATAGAAAAATTTAGAAAACATTCTTTTCCCTCATTCTATGTTCTGATAAAACGTTAGTGAATCTCCTGCCGCACCGTCTCCAAATCCTCATCTTTTTTCACAACTACACCCACAAACGGTAATTTTGACCGCAATATATCCGCTGAAATGCCACCAATCTGTAACGCATTGATCCAGTCAATTAATTCTGAAGTACTTGGTTTCTTACGCACATCACGCAATGCACGGATATCATAAAATACTTGCATCGCATTTTTCATCAGATTTTCCTCAACGTTTGGATAATGTGTCTTGATAATTTCCTCCATCAACTCCGCATCTGGGAAATCAATATAATGAAAAATGCATCTTCGTAAAAATGCATCGGGCAACTCCTTTTCTGCATTGGATGTGATAATCACAATTGGACGGTGTTTTGCCTTAACGGTACGTTTTGTCTCATGAATATAAAACTCCATCTGATCAAGCTCCCAGAGAAGGTCATTTGGAAACTCCAAATCCGCCTTGTCAATCTCATCAATCAATAAAATAACCTGCTCTTCACTCTCAAATGCCTCGCCAAGCTTTCCAAGCTTGATATATCTTGCGATATCATCGACACCCTCCACACCAAATTGTCCATCATAGAGGCGCTGAATCGTATCATACATATACAAGCCGTCCTGCGCCTTTGTCGTGGATTTGATATTCCATATAATAAGCTTCTTTCCAAGCGAGTTTGCAACTGCCTGTGCCAACATCGTCTTACCTGTACCCGGCTCCCCTTTAATCAAAAGGGGCTTTTGCAGCGCAATCGCCACATTCACACTCGCGAGAAGCTCCTCACTCGCCACATAATCCTGTGTACTATTAAACTCTGTATTTGCCATTTTGTATCTTTTCCTTTCTACATTTTAATTCCAAAGTTTTCTTCTAATTACGCATTCCTTTCTTTTCCGCAGCGCCCTAACTCCCATTTATTCGCTTTAGCGGGCATTTTAATCCCAGTCTTCATCATGTGTAATTTCAATCTTCTTATCGCGTATCATCAAATCTTTCACCGCAGCAGCAGCCGATTTTCCATTAAATAAGACTTCATTCACCTGCTCAATAATTGGAAGCTCAACATGATACTTCTTTGCAAGACGCATTGCCGCCTTTGCCGAATATACTCCCTCGACAACCATTTTGACCTCTGCCATCGCCTCCTCCATTGTCTTTCCCTGCCCGATAAGGATTCCAGCGCGCCTATTGCGGCTGTGCATACTCGCACAGGTCACAATCAAGTCACCAATGCCAGACAATCCGCAGAACGTCTCAAATTTGCCGCCCATTTCCATTCCAAGCCTTCCAATTTCTGTAATGCCACGCGTAATAAGCGCTGCTTTTGTGTTGTCACCATAACCAAGTCCATCTGCAATCCCCGCCGCAAGCGCAACCACATTTTTTAAAGCTGCACCAAGTTCAATTCCCAGCACATCAGGGCTTGTGTATACACGAAATACGTCACTCATAAAAACAGATTGGATATATTCTGCCGTTTTCTTTGTCTTTGCCCCCACCACAATTGTTGTTGGAATGCATTTGCCAACCTCCTCCGCATGGGAAGGACCAGACAAAACCGCCACATCTGCTTGTGGTATCTCATCCTCAATCACCTGTGAGAGTGTCATAAGAGAAGATTCCTCAATCCCCTTTGCCACATTTACAACAATCTGCCCCTCTGCAACAAGGTCTTTCATATTATGTGCTGTCGCTCTTGTAAATGAAGATGGCACTGCAAGCACTAGAATATCTTTGTCTCTCACAGCCTCCGCAAGCACCGTTGTAAACACAATCTCCTCCGCAAGCTTCACCCCAGGAAGTTTCTCCTTGTGTTCATGCTCTCTTGTCAGCATTTCTATTTCCTCTTTTAATGCGGACCACACAGTAATATCGTGTCCATTATTATGCAGAAGCACGGACAGTGCAATTCCCCAGCTCCCTGCTCCAATCATTCCTATCTTTGCCATAGCGAACCCCCTAATTCTTCTTGTTTAAATACGTCTTTCTTTCCTCCTTATGTAACAGCCGTTTGATATTTGCCCGATGTTCCCAAAAAGCAAGTACTGCTAAGAGAACAGTGACAAGATAAAGCTCATTTAATGCAGCCTGCTCCATGCCCCACACGCCCATCTGTCCGAAAATCACCATCTCTGCAATCAATACAATCTCCACCACCAGTGACCCCAAAGACACATAATGCGTTGCAAAAAAGATTCCAAAAAAAGTAATAACCTGTGGAATGAGCATATATGGGTGGAAAAAAATCACAAGTCCCGCTGTGCAGGCAATTCCTTTTCCGCCCTTAAAACCAAGATAAAATGGAAAATTATGCCCCAGAATTGCCCCTGCTGCCGCATAGATGGTCAACAAATACAAAATATCACTGTACTGCTCCCGAAATAGCAGTCGAACAACTGTCATTGCAAGTCCTGTCTTAATAATATCACAAAATAAGACAATTGCACCTGCTTTTTTTCCAAGAACGCGAAGAGAATTTGTTGTGCCCGCATTTCCACTCCCGTATTTCCTAATATCAATGCCATGCAATCTGCCATAAATATAGGAAGTCTGAAAACAACCAAAAATATAGCCTATCAATAAGCATACAAAACGAATCATTTTACATTAAGTCCTTTCCTAAATCATTTATTTATCTTCTTTGCGTTCCCTGATAATAAATTTCAGCGGTGTTCCTTTAAAACCGAACGCTTCCCTTATCTTATTTTCAAGGTATCTCGTATAGGAAAAATGCATTAGTTCTTTGTCATTGACAAATACCACAAAAGTTGGCGGCTTCACGCCTGCCTGTGTCGTATAAAAAATTTTCAAGCGCTTTCCCTTGTCTGAAGGAGGCTGCTGTAACGCCACTGCCTCAGTGACAATCTCGTTGACAACCCCTGTTGAAATGCGCAGGGACTGATTTTCAATCACCATGTCAATCGTCTCAAAAAGTTTGTTCAAACGTTGCCCTGTAACTGCAGAAATAAACACAATCTCTGCATAGAGCATAAAGGAAAGCGTATTTCGCACACGCTCTGTAAAACGGTAGATAGTCTTGTCGTCCTTCTCGATAGCATCCCACTTGTTCACCGCAATGACAATGCCTTTCCCTCTATCGTGAGCAATTCCGGCAATCTTGGCATCCTGCTCTGTGACACCTTCCACTGCGTCAATCACAAGGACTACCACATCTGCGCGCTCCACCGCACTCACGGTACGAATAATCATAAAACGCTCCAGCTCTTCCTTAATCTTATTTTTGCGGCGTAAACCAGCCGTGTCAATCAGCACATACTCCCTGTTATTGTACACAATTTCTGTGTCAATTGCATCTCGCGTCGTCCCTGCAATATCAGATACGATCACGCGATTCTCTCCGGCAATTTTATTGATGATAGAGGACTTCCCAACATTCGGCTTACCCACAATCGCAATTCTTGGTCGGTCGTCCTCCTCTTCCGTAAGTGCATCCTTGTCAAATAGCGCGGTCACTGCATCGAGCATCTCACCCAATCCAAGCTTATTGACTGATGAAATTGGGTATGGTTCGCCAATACCAAGATTATAAAATTCATAGACATCTGCCTCCATCTTAGCAAAACTGTCCACTTTGTTCACAACAAGCACTACCGGCTTGCGGCTTCTCCTAAGCATATCCGCCACCTTAGAGTCCGCGTCAACCAGTCCCTGCCGCACATCAACCAGAAAAATAATAACGTCTGCTGTGTCAATCGCAATCTGCGCCTGCTCCCGCATCTGCGACAGAATAATGTCCTTGCTGTCCGGCTCAATTCCGCCAGTATCAATCATAGTAAAATTCCAATTTAGCCAGTTCACATCCGCATAAATACGGTCTCTAGTAATACCTGGGGTATCCTTTACAATTGAAATCTTATCCCCCGCAATCGCATTAAACAATGTCGATTTTCCTACATTTGGTCTTCCCACAATCGCCACAATGGGTTTCTTGGTTCTATTCTCCATTTTTATATCTCCATTTCTTTACAATTCCTTTGTTTTATAACCTTTTGAACCCTCTTATAGAGAATTTTCGCAACACAAACAACTTTTCACAAGAGAATCGCATCCAGAAAATCCTGCCCGCTTGATTTTACAATATCTATTGGCACTTGTAAAGCCTTTTCGAGTTCTGCGAGCGTCATATCATCTAAAAATACCGCCTCACCACTCTTTAGGACATTTTGTGGCAGCAGCAGCTTCTCTCCCAATCTCTGCTCTTTGAGTTGCGCAAGCAAATCCTGTCCTGTCAACAACCCAGAAACGGTTATCATCTCCCCAAAAAAGTCATTTCGTATCGCATAGACATGCACTGTAATCTGTGGATACAGTGCTGTGACTTGCGCTGCCATCTCCGATATAAAACAGTAGGCAAGTTTTCCCGTCGCAATTGACAATTCTTTTGGCGGTATTGTACCACACTCTGTATGACGAAGTGCATCAACTGCCTTCTGAAATTCATCCATTAAAAGGCGCAACATACCAACACCATTTTCAAGCTGTAGATATCCATCATAGCGTTCCTCCTCGGGCAGCGCTTCCTCTGCAAGAATATACCACTCATCACTCGCATGGATAAAATGTAGACCATATTCAGCAAAAAGCTTGTCCTGCCACCGATGCACGATTGAGAGCACCTGCTTTGCCTCCTCTTTTGTAAACGGTTCTAGCGGAAACAATCCCTCTCGATATTTGGATAAACCCACCGGAACAACCGACACACTTTGCAAATTGGGCAGGTACCTTGACAAGTCCTCTATGCTCCGCTCTAACTCCGTGCCATCATTCACGCCTTTGCACAGTACAATCTGCCCATTCATAATAATCCCTGCCTTAGCAAGTTTCCACGCCTTTTCAAGCGCCTGTCCTGCAAAGCGGTTGTTCAACATTTTGCACCGCAGCTCAGGATTTGTCGTCTGAAAAGATACATTGATCGGTGAAAGATGATATTTGATAACGCGATCAATATCTTCGTCAGACATGTTTGTCAAAGTCACATAATTTCCCTGCAAGAAGGAAAGTCTGGAATCGTCATCTTTAAAATACAATGTATCGCGCATTCCAGGCGGCATCTGGTCAATAAAACAAAAAATACACTTATTATGACAGGAACGATACTCGTCCATCAGACCATTTTCAAAAGTAATACCCAAGTCTTCATCATACTCTTTATCAATTTCAAGAAGCCACTCCTCGCCGGATGGTTTCCGAATTAACACTTCAATATATTCGTCCTGCGTAAAATACTGATAATCAAAAATATCCTCAATTTTATTTCCATTAATTTCTAGGAGCGTATCACCTGCCTCAATTTCAAGTTCCTCGGCAATACTGCCCGACGCCACACACTCCACAATATGCAAATGTTCTTTCTTCATTTTATTATTCCTTATTATAATCATTTTATCTCTTTTTACCTCTTTTAATAATACTAGAAATTTCTTGACGTGTCACTACCTGAATGATATAAAATATAATAGATAAATGGTAATCTAAATCTCATTGAGAAAGGAATGAATCCAATGTCCTATTTAAAACAGCTAAAAAATGCCATGCCCGTAGCACCGCTAAAACTAATGGTTTTAAACAGCGCCGCCGAACTTGGCAATGAAATTAATAATTATCTGGTTAACTTTCGCAGCAAAGTGAACAATGTATATAACAATGACCCTGCATTTCAGGGTTACGCAGAAAAAAACTATCTGTTTCAATTCAGTACTCCCCGCTTTTATAGTGGTGAGGGCAAAGCTGTGCTGGACGAGACTGTGCGCGGAAAGGACGTTTTTATTCTTGTAGATGTGTGCAATCACAGCCTAATTTACACTATGAATGGATACACAAACCACATGTCCCCTGACGACCACTACCAAGATTTAAAGCGTGTTATCGCCGCAACAAATGGAAAAGCACACCGCATCAATGTCATTATGCCTTTTTTATATGAAGGCAGGCAGCACAGACGAACCAGCAGAGAATCTCTTGACTGTGCATATGCATTCAAGGAGCTTACCAAAATGGGCGTGAGCAATTTTATTACATTTGATGCCCATGACCCTAGAATACAGAATGCTTCCCCACTGAGCGGTTTCGATAATTTCACTGCGCACTATCAGTTTTTAAGAGCGCTCTTACACTCAGAAAAAGACTTAAAATTGGACAAGGACCACATTATTGTCATCTCTCCTGATGAGGGGGCACTGGATAGAGCCATTTACTTCTCAACAGTAATTGGTGCTGATACAGGCATGTTCTATAAGCGACGTGACTACTCTACCATTGTCAATGGCAAGAATCCTATTGTAGCACATGAATTTCTGGGAAATGATATCGAAGGCAAAGACATTATTATTATTGACGATATGATATCTTCTGGCGAAAGTATGATTGACACAGCAAGGCAGCTAAAATCCATGAATGCTAAACATGTGTTTATATGCACTACTTTTGGTTTATTTACGAATGGTTTTGCCGCCTTTGATCAGGCTTACACAGATGGTGTATTTGACAAAGTTATCACGACAAATCTCTGTTATCGTCCACCTGAATTGCTGACAAAACCCTATTATCTAGAAGCAGATATGAGCAAATTCCTTGCCTCTATCATTGATTTTCTAAATCATGACTTATCTATCGAGCCGGTATCTACTCCAACGGAAAAAATCCAACATATTATTAAGCTTTATCAAAATGGCGAAGAAATCTTTAAAGTGTAAGCGAGCAGGGAAGAAAAAAATCTTCCCTGCTCGTTTATTTTATTTTCTATTGTTTTATTTTTTGAGTGCCCCTATCTATTATCCCCTATATTTTTTATACTTTCCCTACATTTTTCTGTCTCTGTATAATCTCCCTAAAATGTTCTAAATCTTCCGCAGTTGTAATCTTAAAATTACGCTCGTCCCCCGCTATCATGACCATATCCATTCCTGCCATCAATGCAGGCTCCGTTGAGCCGTTTATTGTTAATATTTTATTGGGGCACAACCGCCTGTTTGCCTCGTAGTATGCCCCTATTCTAAATGCCTCCGGCGCCTGTCCCGCATAAATTTCGCTCCGCTTTATCAGTGCGTTGATTTTCTTTCCATTTATGCTTTGATATACAGTATCCTTCATCGGAAGAACAGGCACCACTCCATCATGCCCCTGTATTGCATTTAGGCAGTCTGTTATCATCTGCGCCGAGAGTAGTGGTCTTGCTGCATCATGCACAAGCACAATATCCGAATCATCTGTATATCTTCTAATGTCCGTCAGCCCATTGTAAATCGAGAGCTGCCTGTTTACACCCGGAGCTGAAAATCCGCGGAACTTTTTATCCCCATCATATTTTTTCAGGCATTCCTGTACTGTGTCCTGCCATTGTAATACCGCCACAATCTGTATTCCATCAATCATTTCATGGCAGGATAACTGCTCAATGCAGTAGGAAATGACAGGTCTATCAAAAACTTGTATGTACTGTTTGGGAATCTCTGTTCCAAGACGAGTTCCAGTTCCACCTGATAAGATTAATGCAAATACCATTTCTGCACCTCCTGTCCCCAAATAATTTATTATGATTCATAATATGAAAATCATTCATAACAGCAGTTTGCAAGGATATATACTGGCAGTCGAAAAAACTGACCGCTCAGTATAATGCAATGCGCACAACCACATAAGGAAGTATGCCGCTCTGCGGCTGCGGTTGGCGCGATACTCACGACAGATTTTATCTGTCGTGAGTATACAAAGATTTTAGATATCATCACAATAATGATGAATCTCGCAGATAATATCACTATATGGTCTGTTTTTACCAAAGAGAAGCGTTGTTCCCAGCACAAAACCGTCTATCCCCTTTGGCGCAAACTTTAAAATCTTATCTGCGCTACACGCTCCATCCCAATATACCTTAAAACCCATTTCTTTCTTTAAAAGCAGCAACTTGTCAATTTTATTTCCAACATACGGCATATACATCTGCCCTGCGTTTCCAGGATTTACAGTCATAACAAGAACCTTTTTGACAATTCGAAGCATTTCATATACTGTCTCAATGCTTGTCCCAGGATTAATTGCAATTCCCGATATCATGCCTGCGTCTATGATTTTCTGCAAAGTTGTTGATGGGTGGTATTCCGCTTCTGGATGAATGTATACTGTATCGCCCTTACGCAGGTTCTTTAAGAAAATTTCCACACGGTTATTTGGATGCTCTATCATTAAATGGACATCCAGCGGTTTTCTTGTCGCGCTTGCTATATATTTCATGTCATTGAGTGACATTGCAAAATTTGGCACAAATCTACCATCCATAATGTCAATATGAAACGAATCAATGCCCCCTTCATCTAACTCTCTTATTTCTTTCTCTAAATTACCATAGTTAGCACACATCAGTGATGCCATTAATTCAAAACTCATATATTTGTATCTCCCATAATGCCTCTCTATTTTCAAGCAACTATAAATACTCATTGGTTATTAATACATTTTTGATATATCCTGTCATATTCATTTGCCGTATTTATATTGTCTTTTCTCATTTTCTCATCCAGCCAACCACCATTAAATCTATGGATTGTGTATGTATTTTTTGTCCGAACCGTCTGTCCTGACATATAATCATATGGATGAAAATAATCAAATGCATAAATATTCATATCCATAATATTCTGCGTTGTTCCATTTATTTGATATCCATTCCCAATAGCGATATTGGTATCATAAAATCCACAAGTATTCCTATTTTTGCTTCCATCCATATTATAAAATGAAATCTTCTTTCTTCCATCAAGAAATTTTCTAATCGCCCTATGTCCCTTAATCGCGCCGCTGCATCCGCCAAAATTAATTGTCTGCCATTTTTCCACACCACAAAATGCCTGCTGATAAAGCATATCATCTAAGCTTTTAGCAACCTCCACATCCGTATCCATATAAATACCGCCATATTGGTATAAAATATCCAGCCTCGCATAGTCTGGCACAAAACCATACGCTCCCGCGTCATACGCCTGTTTCATATAATCATTTTTTGATATGTCATAGTTTGATTCGTCCCATCGTATAATTTCATAATCAGAGCAATACTTTTTCCAACTGTCAATACATTTTTGAAGATTATCTGGAATTGTTTTTTTTCCAAACCATATATAATGAATTTTTTTTGGTATCATAGGCTCTTGTGTTAAAACAGGTATTCCCTCAGAAGCTTTGCTGCAAAAATTATGAATACACATCATTGGCATGATATAGCAGACCATATTACCAGTACAAGACATATTCTCTAATTGTTTCAGCACTTCCACATACCTGCTGATTGCTATTATAATAGCCGTATTTTTTCCAACCTGATTTAATTTATCAACAGACGCAATATTTATAATTTTATTTCGTACCTTAACGCTTTGTCCCTGTTCTCTGCAATAATTATCTACATAGAATAATACACGATTTAATAAATTATATTGCCATAAAATTTCTGGAACGGTAACAGTGCCAATAACACCTGCTCCAAATATGACAATTGACATATTCTGGTTTATGACTTCCTTATTCATCTGCTCAAATGATGTACATTTCAATATCATAATGTTCCTCTCTGATTTTTGCCAAATATAAGGTCACACATTTTCTTTGCAGCATTTCCGTTTCCATATAAAGAATCATTAAATTCTTCATCAATATCTGATCTTCTAACAGCCTCAAGAATACAACCCGCGTCAATTGTACAAAGTATATTATGATTTCCCTCAAGAGTTTCTACCCATTCTGTTTGATTTCGCAAAGTAATAACATTTTTATGCATAATATATGCTTCTTTTTGTAAGCCTCCTGAATCAGTCACCACCTTCACTGCATTTTTTGTAAAATAAAGCATTTCCAAATATCCCAATGGTTCCACAAAACATACATTAGAATAATTATTTTTTTCCATCAAACAATTTATAAATTTCATAATTCTTGGATGAACAGGAAAGATTACAGGAAATTCAAACGCCTCAAATGCTTTTAAGACTTCACTAAGTTTATCTTCATTTTCTGTATTTTCTGCCCGATGCACAGTGGCAATATACCATCTCTCTAACGGCTTATTCCATTGGAATAAAAAAGAAAGTTTGTCTATAAATTCATTGTGTGGAACACTTGTTATTTTCTTTAAATAAAAAAGAACTGCATCACACATTACATCACCAATTTGATAAACATGATTTATAATATTTTCATTCTTCAAATGATTAACTGCTGCCTGTGTCGGGCAGAACAAATATTCTGAAATATGATCGGTCAATATCCTATTTTGTTCTTCTGGCATCGCCATGTTAAACGAACGCAAACCTGCCTCCACATGGATTACAGGAATCAATATTTTAGACGCTGCCAATGCTCCTGCCAAAGTGGAATTTGTATCCCCATACACTAGAACAAAATCAGGTTTCTCTTTTAAATAAATCGCTTCCAATCCGATTAACATTTCCGCTGTCTGCTTTGCATGTGTTCCAGAACCAACTCCCAAATGATAATCCGGTTTTGGAATATCCAGCTCGTCAAAAAATACATTGGACATATTGCTGTCATAATGCTGCCCTGTATGAACTAATATCTCTGTTGCATATTTTCTAATGACGCGTGAGACTGCCGCTGCCTTTATAAACTGAGGTCTTGCGCCTACTATCGATATTACTTTCATGTGTGATCTTCCTCCTCAACAGCGTAATTATAAAAATTCTTTCAATATATAGTGATAAATATTATTGGAATCATGAATCTTTTCTCCAAATCTGTCAAACCTTCTTTGAAGCTTATGGATATAAATGCCTTCCATGTATTTGTGATATACCTTCGGTGTATATGTTTCATGCATATGATAAGAAAGGGAATCAAAATTCTTAATATTACTAATCCCTGCGCTCTTTATAGGCAGCCTGTCATATTTTTCCTGTATGTCCGGATATTTGTTCCTTACAATATCAAGAAGATATGTTATCAACAAATAATATTTTGTATACGCATAATTCTCGTAGTAATAAAAAAATCCCTCCATTAAAAATTGGTAAAACTTCTGGCCTGGTCTGCCACCCATAAATGGCAGGCAGTACCGAAATTCCCTTATCGTAAACACATCATAATCCCAAAACTCCAGCAGCAGCGGTTCTGTTAAAAGAATTGTGGAATCCAGCCAAATACCTCCATATTTATATAAAAGGCTGGCTCGAATTACATCCGAAAAAGTCGTGAGCGTTACCCTTCCATCCTCCACCTTATCAAGCAGCCACTGTGGAAAATCCACATAATTACGATAATTATCCTGTGTGATAATAATCAGTTCTATTTCTTTTGGAAGATATCTTTTCTGACTGTTTATACATGCTTTAATAAGATCTGGTGCTCCTTCCATACCCTGCCACCAACAACTCCAGGCATATTTTTTCCCGCTATAAACAGGCTCGTTTAAACCTGTAACGTTATTTGGAAAACCATCTGTAAATCCCGCCATCATACGATAAATATCGTTGTATATATACTTATAATTCACGATTTCATGCTTTAGTTGTTCCGTGATTCTGATAGTTTGGAATCCATCTTCCTCTAGTTTTTTGGATATATCTGGGATATAATCCTCAGCTAATGCAAGGAAAATCTTCTCTCTCGGTTTTAAATTCTCTTTTCTATACATGCGCACAGGAATATTCTCAACAGCTTCTGGATTCCCTGCCATATCTGTCACTAAAATTTCCTTTATATAGCCGGAAGCATATCCTAATATTTTAAGCATTTCAATAAACAGCCGCAGTGTATAACTTGCACCATATACTTTTATGCCTTTATTTTCTGATAAAAACTCTAACAGTTTATCCCTAGTATCAATTATATACATCATATTTAAACTTTCCTCTATGAACAGCAATTCATGCAGTTCCTACTATATCAATGAAAAATTTCATACTGCGTACAACACTGTCTCCACGCTGGCATTACTATAGTGACGAATATAAAGTTTATATTGCGGAACCAATTCTTTTATGTATGCTGGAATTTCCATTAAATCTTCCTTTTTATGATAAAGAGAAATTGCCAGCCTCGGCTTGTACATTTTTAGAATTTCCCTGCTTCCCTTCAATGCTTCCAACTCTGCTCCTTCTATATCCATCTTAATAAATGTAACTGGACCAGAAATGCAGTTATCCAAAGCAACCGTTTTAATCGACGTTCCTGTCTGTTCTGTCGATATCCGGCTCGCCGCATTTCCTGCCTCTGTAAAATACAGCAGCGTGTCCTCACTCCACAACCCTGCATTATATAGCTGAATATCTGCATCTGGCATATTTTTCAGCATATTTTTACATTTCTCATATGACATACTATCCGGCTCAAAGGCATGAATTTTATAACGCTGGATACTGCTTTTCTGGCACTCTTCTATAAATCGCAAGCTCGTCTCCAAATTTAAAACACCAGCATCCACAAACACCTCATTCTCATGAAGCTTAATGAGATCTGGCGCAAAATATAATTTGTATTCCAGCACAGTCGCACTAAAATCCTTATAGTGCAGCAAAATTTCTTCTCTGGCACCTAATTCCAACAATTGTTTGTGGATTGCATCTACAATCTCTTGCTTAAAGGGAGTAATCACTACTGCATCTACTTCTTTAAAATCGATTTCTAAAGGATTCCTTACCTCCAGTCCTTCTACCCGGGTTCCCCACTTATCCCTTGCATTGTCCGCATAGCATGCAGGCATAATACCACGGGTTTTCAGAGACCGCGCAATACCCTTTCCATTCATGCCGCTTCCAAAAATGACGATATTACGCTTATCCTCCAATCGTTTTGGCAATTCCCCCTCCATACCGGGATAATAAGGTTTATTTCGAAGCTCCGGCAGATACCGCGCGACAATCTCCCTTATAGCATTGAAATCGCCTGTTTCGTTATATTCCACTCGCTTTTGATATATAAATTTAGACTGCTCATCTTCAAGATACGATAAAATTTTATCTGTACTTTTCATACTGGCTGCTCCTCAACATCATTTTTGCCTCCATACTCTGCCTAGAACTGTTATCATCAGGCAGATATGTTTTTTATCTCCGTGCATAAAAAAGATGTAAAATACTCCATTGTTTTGACAATCTCATATTTTACATCAATACTTATTTTTCTTATTCAATTATAATTTATGTCATTAAAAGTTTAAAATGACTGTTATAATCATCACTGTCTTTACAGAAATAGATCTTTTTGTTATATGGATTTGCGGTAAAAATAATCTGTTGTAAAATATCCATTCCCAAAACAGTATCTGTAATCCTCTCATCAAAAGTGATCCACAAACTCTGCTCTCCTAAATCAATATTTCCAATCGTGAATTGATTTAAAGAATATTTGTAAAATTTGACTGGTAACCCTTTGACAAAACCTCCAATCAGCTTTATCTCATTATTCAACAAATTCTCTTCACGTATATCCCAATCAATTAGTGTGTAATGACAGCAGGTAAATTTTGCTCCTGTATCAACAATAAACTTTGCAGAACGAATTTTATTTGAAACCGCAATACACTGAATCTGAAATCTATTGTCCCTTATACTCGTACTGTATACCTACTGCACCTCCATTATTATAACTTCCACCAAGAACGCATATCTTTCCCTCATGTTCCAACCGCTCCCTCTCTCTGATAAGATCCATGTAGGAATCGTCTGATGTACTGACACAATACAGATATCCGTCGTTATCCGCTATCTTATCATAGCTATCTATTATAATAAGATATTTATAGTCTTTATATCGCTTTTCAATTTCATCATCTGATTTTAATTCTTTCTCATCCAATATCTTCAGCATAATATTTAACTCCCTGTTTTTATTTATATAATAGCTACAGCTACATTGAAATTATACAACATGTAAAACTACATGTCAAGGTAATACAGAACGTATTTTCGAAAAATGTGTTTTGTATTTTGTTTGATGTAAAATATGAAATTGTCAAGGTACAAAAAAACTGATATAAGCTTCTGTCATTGACATTCATACTTATATCAGAATCCTTATTCCTCGTTATTCTATTTTAAACCGTCAACCTATCCTGTACTGCAAACCTTTCATAATAATATACTGCCTTTTCTTCGGAAAGCCCGAACCTGCATTAAAGCTTTTCAATCACCTGTTCCTTTGGAATGCCTTCCTCCTCATTATCCAAAACAAATGCCTCAATTCCCGTTCGAATTCCGGTTTGAATTCCCGAATCAAATGTAATCTGCCCGATCCCCATCACTTTCTTCACCTCCTGTTTTAATTCCTCATTCTCGGAAAAATCAATATACTCCGACACAACATCCATAAATCTGTCATTATGCAGATACATGATCGTATTCAAAAACCGTAGTAAGTCATAACCTTCATTAGCCTTATTCCCATTATACTCTTTTTTCCCAAGTTTGATAATAGCCAAAGTCAACAAATCATAATTTTCTTTCTCTATGGCACAGCCTCCAATATTTTTTATATTTGTCATTTCATAAAATGAAACGCTGTTTTGTTCATTTTTAGGCACGTCTTCCAAACAGATCCAAATACTGTAACATTTCTCTAACTGCCCATAGTCCGTATTTTCCGTAATCAGTGACAACTGCGACGAAAGTTCTCTTGCAAGATAATACATTCCCCGTTTTTCAACCGGATACCCCGGACGATATGACTTCTGCGGTTCAACGTCTATATGCAGCTTAATTACGATATTTTCTTTTGACAGCTTTGGATTTTTTGCTTTCAGCCTGATGTCAAACCTTGAAACCTTTTCATTTAACAAGGCAAATTCCTGACTGCCGCCCTCTATCTGTGAATTTGTCCTCTCCTGTGATACTTCCCTGTCCGTTTCGATGGAATCTGATTCTATGAAATCAATAATCTCTTCTCTGCTGTAACCACTGTATTCTGCCACCATCTCCTTTAGAATCACCGCCAAAATTTCCTTATTGCTCAACAACGTCTTACATTCCGCATCAAGTCCTTCAATGTTGGCAGTTAACTGCATACTGTTCAATATATCAATGCTTCCATTAATAATGTCCATGTGTTCTCCTTTGCAAATATATGTTTGCTTTATTATATATTGCAAACATATATTCGTCAAGTTTATATGAACATATGATTAAAATCCATTAAGAATTCTGATATAAATATGAAATTGTCAATGTGCATTTTGTTGATCTAAGTAACTCTTTTGAAATCAATATTATGAAAATAATTGATACTCCCATTGCCTTTACATGCTAATGCCGTGCACTTATTACTTTCCTTTGTTTTACACTTTCATAAAATGCCGACAGGTCTTTTGCACAAGATTTCATCGTCATATGATTCCGTGTCAAAAAATCACTCTCAATATGCAGTTTACATGCTTCTTGCAACTGCTTTTTGATATCTCCCGAAAAATCCAACTCTATACCCACATGGTACCGTTCGACAAATTCTTTCAGTGAATTTATTCCTGCTGATATCACAGGGATACCAGCGCTTATATATTCATATAATTTGTTCGGCGATGCGCCTTCAAGATGAAATCGGTTATTATCCACTGAATTGAAGACAGCCAATCCGCAATCATATTTTGTCATTTCCAGAATCAATTTTTCTCCGCTGATACTTCCTTCGTAGTGAATCAAGTCACTGATATTCTCCAACCTTTTACAGTATGTAATATCAGAAGGAGAATAAAAATGAATATGTACGCCTGCATCCGTTATCTTTTTCCACATATCGTCAAAGAAACGATGACTGTTTTTGTCGTCGCCAACCACTCCGCCTTCGTATACACAATGGATTTTGTGATCTGAGGAACTCAGTTTTGGCAATGCCTGCAGAACTGTGGTCTGCTCCATTACCAAATTATTAATAAATATTGTTTCTTTACCGTCCAATCCGTATTTATCCTTTGCTACATCTAATCCATACGCAGATGTGTACATGATTCCATCACTGTTCACATTTGCTAAATATTCCAAAACAATGGTTTCAATGCCTATATCCCCCCTTATACTCTGCATATCATGAGTATCGGCAACCACTGGCTTATTTGCTTTTTGCACAATATTCACCAATATATCCGGTTCATTTGAACAATGTACGATATCAAAATCACTATTTGAAATAAAATCAACGATTCCATTGGCCGAAGAAAATCCCCAAATGTCTTCAAAAATATCGGCAAACTCCATATATGCTGCATAGGGAGGCGCTAACGTGTATAAAAGATACACATGGTATCCCTCCTCCTTCATAACCCTGGCTATTTTATAAGTGCGTATACATGCGGCATTCTGTACAAACAATATGTTCTTTTCCCCATATTTTTTTCTGTGATAAGGAGCCCGGCATATTTCTACCGGCATCATGGTTTCATTCAAATCGGTATGATACAGAAATCCCTCTAACATTACATAATAACTCAAAATCCCCATACCGGAAATCTGCGAGCCGATTTGATAATACGCGCGCGTACAGATAACAATATCCGTATCACTCATATCCAGATTCTTAAGTTCCTCCCCGGATATTACCGGAATGCCTTGATAAAACGTCCCCTGTACATCAGAATTGTTATCCGCAAAGGAGATAATATGATACTCTTTTTTCAACTTCCAATACGCTTTCTGCCCGTAATGCCCGATTCCAAAAATAATAATATTACTCTTCACAGACTAAACTCCCTTTTTCGTGTTTGATTCAGCTATTTCGTAAAATTTCAGTAATTCTGTCTCTGCCGACTCCTGAAACAGATCATCCCCGATTACTATCGTTCTTTCCTCATGCAAGGAATATTTCCTTACCGCCTCATCTCTTAAATCGGTTGTCGGATATATCACACCAGCCGCACCTGTATGCGCAAGATATTCGAGTGTCAATCCGTCAGGTGACAGCGAAGCATTGCTGCTACGTAAATCATGGCAATCGTGTATCACCGTTTTACCCGAACGATTCAGCCCCGGCGTCACATAATCGTTGTCGCTTGAACAATGTATTATATCAAACGCACCGTTCTTTACAAAATCAAAAAGCGACTGTATCGACATCACCGGATATATTTCTTCATACATATCCGCATATTCCGGCCATTTATCATAAGGCGATTGGATGATGTATGCCAGAAACACCTTTCCCCCGGCTTTTTTTACAATAGATGCCATCTTATAATCCCTGACACCGACGCAATCTGAAACAAAAAGCACATGCCGTGACTCACCATCAACCTTTTTATGACACTTCAATATCGGAAATCTCAACGGATACAGACCATCAGCCGAAAAGAAAAATCCGCCCTTCCAAACATATATATTTGATCCGCCTAATCGCCTGAGTTGACTTACGATCTCGCCCGTCTGAACCATGGATACAAAGATATCCAACTCATATTTCTGAGAAAACACGGGAATTGCAGAGGGATTTACTACCAGTATACCATTTATCTCTCGCCCATGCAGCTCCTGATCATTATCAGACCATGCAATAATCTCATAATAGTCTTTCAATTTTCCATATGCTGCCTGTCCTATATTACCGCAGCCAAATATAATACATTTTCTCATTTCACACCCTTTTATTTTTCTATATAATTATAAATTTCTCCATTAGACATAATGATATACTTTCCGTCATGGCTAATCATAGATTGACTGTAAACGATAGATAATGCGTACCTCGACTGTGAGGGAAAAATATGTGACAATAGACTATATTTCTATCACAGGTATTAAAAGTTGATCCTTATTGCTTTACCGCATTCCTCCATCGCTCATAATACTCTCTAAATATACTGTCATTCGTTAAATAATAAAAAATATAACAAAAAGCAACGTGTACACTATGATAATGCGCTGATATATTAGGAAGTTCTGTCTTGTATATTATGTGCCCCAAATCATAGCTGCTCATACCATTTACATCATATAGCGGCAATATCTTTTTTAGTGTAATAATACATTTATCATACATGCTTCTTGCCTTTTTACCCGACTCAGTTTTAGTGCACGACCAATCATATAATCCAATGATTGCATACATAAATCCATTTAATGTATAGCTTGATGGTATTGCTGGCCATTCTTCTATCGTGATATACTCGCTCAGTTCTTGATTCAAATACTGTAAATTCGACTTTACTCCTCCCTCATTTACATCTATGCACATGAACTCTACTACTTTCTTTGCCAATACTAACCACTTGTTATCGCCTGTAATGTTATAAGCTCGCGCATATACCGAAAGAGCATGCCCCTGCGCCATACCAGATACCCATCCAGACCTAAAATAGTTCTCTTCATTAAGATAATATGCGTAATCATAATTGTATCGAAATGATCCATCCTCATTTTGAAACTCAGACAATAATTCTGCCGCGTCAAGAAACTCTTTTTTAGACTTTATGCCATTTAGATATTGCCCCCATAAAGTAAGCACCCACTCACAAATTGTTACAGGGTTATATACCTCTTGGTTGTCATATTTTATCATAACAACCCCTTTAGAATCTCTAACTACATAGTCCAAATCCTCAAGCCACTCCGCATGTTCTCCCCAATTCATATAATCAGAATCATATGTATAGACCTTATCTTTAGGCAAGAACTGTTCATATGAACAGTGTGTAATGTGGTAATCTTCTTTCGCATATTGAATCAAAAAATCTTTTGAAGAAAAAAAAGGAATTTCCTTTTCTGCAATTATTGCCTCCATATTCATACCGCGCAACTGTTCTTTCATCTCTTTCCAATATGAATGCGTTGTAATAATTATTTGATATTCTCCTTTTTCCTCTACTAATGAATCAACCGACTTAATCTCAATTCCATTAATATGGGTACCCCATTTAGCCTCATCATTATCAATAATAAGTTTAATATTTGCAGCATAATTTCTTATAATCCACTGAAATACTCTGGTTTGCGTTGCGCCAAACAATATCAATTTATCATCACCTAATTTATTCACAGTTTCTACCTTCCCATTCTTTTCTCTTTGCTTTAGCATATTCTTCCATATATCGTAAAAATACTTGACTATTCTTGTCTAACTCTAATGACACTTCACCATACTTATCTATCAAAGAACAAATATTGTATAATACTTTCTCTTTGGTAATACCGCACCCCCAAATATATTCATTATCCTTTGGAATGAACCAATATTCCGCCGGGTACTTTCCTGATAGCAGCTCAATGAAATGCTTTGCCACAACGCTTGCCTCACAGTTCTGCATCACATATTCATATTCAGCCTGACCTATTTCTAACCTACTTTTCTCATCTCCAATTAACCATATAATTTTCTCTTTTAATTCTTCAATCGAACAAAATACAGTTGGCGGAATAGGTTCCGGTATATATTCTTTATAACACTCTGAATAATATCCGGCCGTAATAACAGGTATTCTATTTATTGCCGCTTCTGTTCCCAAACCAGCCATTGGAGTATCAGAATACAATTCATCAACAACAAGACTTGCCCTCTTTAACTGTTCGAGTACCTTTTCATGCTTCATTCCTGCGATTTCAACGTATTCGAAATCATAACCTTCAAATTTAATTTCTTCTATTATTTTTCTAATAATATCTGTTCCCTTATAGGCTTTATTTGAAGGAGCATGTAAAATAACAATATGCTCATTTAGCTGACTGTTTTCTTCTTTAACTCTCTCTTCATAGTCTATAGGAATACCAATTGATTGAAATATCACATACGGTTTTGTATGAAACTGCGAGGATGCCGGATTGTCTATCAAAGTCATATATTTCTCAATCATTCGAATATTAGCTGCTTTTTCTTTTGTAGCCGCATAAATCCGTTCAATATCTCCATCATAAATATCAACACCACAATATGGTGGTCTGGAATCCGAACCGCACAACAACATGTACATTTTTTTATGAAATAATTTCAAAATCTTATACTCTGCTTCTTGATGTTTCTTTAAATGTCTGCTATATAAAAATAATCCATGTCCAAAAACATAAATGAAAATGTTATATTTGCATATTAATACAATAAAAAGTAATAAAATATCTATAGTTTTCAATATTTCATAGTATTCTCTAACATATTTATTAGAAGACGCTCCTCTTTTTTCTACATGCTTTCTAAATCTTCTGAAAATCCTACTATTATTGTTACTCTTATTAATGTCTTTAAAAAAGAAATTAGTCATACAATAAAAATCACTATCAATCCCGTTCTGTCTAAATCCATAATTGAGTCGTTCCATCATCCCAGCAATTTCCTGAGCGCCCAAAAATATTCTATATTTTTTCATGGCTGATCTCCTATTTGTTACCTAAAACTATAATCTTTATCGTAGTTTATCAAAACGCCCAAATCTTTTCCTTGAAAAACAAACATACTCCCCGCTGCAGCCGCATATGCCCCTGCATCATTAATTACTTTCTCCACGTCACTCTTTTTTCCTGCCCCGCCATGTGCAATCACCGGCACATTACTATTCTCTGTAATCAATTTTACTAAATTATAATTATATCCAGACCATGTGCCCTCATGATCAATGTCTGTAATCATAATTTCTCCAACACCACGATTTTGGAGTTCTTTAATCCACTCAATCAGACTTATTTTTTGCTTCTTTTTTGCTGAGCAGGAAAAAAGTCTGTAATTTAAAAATATATCCTTCTTCACATCTACAGAAGCCACAACACTTTGACTTCCGTATACATTAGCTATCTCTTCTATAATATCTGGATTTTCATATAGTACCGAATTTAAAATTATCTTTTCGTATCCTAATGAAAAAATTTCTTTAGCCTGATTAAAATTCTTAATACCACCTCCATACGCAAGAGGCATAAAACATTCCCCTGCTATTAGACTAAGTAAATCAAAATCCGGCTCATGTTTTTCAAGCGAAGCACGAATATCTAATATAATCATTTCATCGACTTCCAGCTCGTTAAAAATCCTACATGTATTTATTGGATCACCTATATATTTGTATTTATTAAATTTTTCTGTTTTCACCAGACTTCCATTCATCAACTGAAGACATGGTATTACTCTCTTTTCAAACATATTTACCTACATATTAATGAAATTTTTTAAAAGCTTCATGCCATATTTATGACTCTTCTCTGGATGAAACTGTACACCCAAAATATTACCATCACATATACCTGAAGCAAATGAAACACCATAATCTGTTTCAAACATAATATTTAAAGAACTGTCCGGACATGCATAATAGGAATGTACAAAATAAAATCGGTCTGTCTCATTCAATTCATTTGTAATTCCGTTATCAATTTTTACACTGATATTATTCCACCCCATATGAGGTACACATATATTCATGTCTTCCGAAAATCTATTTACCGTTCCCTTAATCCAGCCTAACCCTTCGCAACTTCCTTCTTCACTATATTCAAGCATAAGCTGCATTCCTAGGCAAATCCCAAGAATAGGCTTTTTATCTTTCAATACTGCATAATCTAATACTTTTTTTAACCCACTTTTTTTTATTTCATTCATTCCATAGTCAAATTTTCCAACACCAGGCAATATCAATTTACTACATTGGTCAATTTCATGTGGATTACTCGTAATAACCGATTCCTCACCCAAATATTTAAGCATATTTTTTATTGCCGCTAAGTTTCCTACGCCATAATTTATTATTCCTACCATGTTTTACACCTATTTTGTATATTTTAAATAAAAGCTCATCGGAACCAAATTTTTCTTAGCCATTATATAAAATAGAGGCCTCAATAACTTAAATAATTTTTTGTATGTTTTATAATCTGTATATCTTTTATTTGGTCTATTCATCAATTCCTCAAATTCTTCATCGGAAAGTTTTAATCTATCCTTAAAATACTCCAATAAACCTACTTCCATAACAGGTTCTGTTTCATAATACCTATGAATCGCCTCATCACGCTCCATAATTTTTGATCTGGCAGCCGCCGCAAGTGATAAATTTCGCAGATCCAAATTAAATTTATTAACATCATAATAGCAATGTACAAACGCCGCTAGTCTGTTTTCTAAATGATGTCCTCCATAATATTTCCAATCAAATTCTCTCTGTAAATACTCCCTTGCTTCTTCTTTAGAATATCCTATATACCACAAAGGTCTAATCTTCTTAATACTTTTAAACAATGTCCACTTCATGAAATGTGAAAAACTCATCAGCGGATATGTTTTCATCGGTAGTTTGCCAAATTGTTTATGAATAGTTTTTATGTATTTCCCATCAAAATAAGTGGTACTTAATGGAGAAATCCCTTCTGTAACAAAAGAATGTCCCTCAAACACGTATTTAACATGATACTTTGCTGCAACCCTATACATAACCTCTGCTAATGCTAAATCCGTCGCAGCATCCAATTCAGGCACACTGGCTTTCAAGAATGCAAGAAAAATATCGTCAGCTTCCTTATTGTCAACTACATATGTATATAAATCTACATTCAATTTGTCCAAGACTTTCTTAATATTTTCTGTTGCAATTGCCGTATTCCATGTATTGTCATAATGAACTGCTAAAGGACGAAGTCCCCACTCAACCATTTTGGCAACCATATATGAAGAATCCGTTCCACCCGATACGCCCACGATACAATCATATTTCTTATTTTTGCCTTCTTTTTTTACTTGTTCAATGATGTTTTTTAACTGTTCTTCACCTTTTGTCGTTCCGGTACCATATTCCTGCACTAGATTGTCCATGGTATGGCAATAATTACAAACACCTTCTTCATCGAATGAAATCCCCGCTACTTCTTCGCTATATATACACCTTGAACATATCTGTATTTTTCTCCCTTTATAGTTTATATAACTTTTCATATATCCAACTCTCTCTATTTGCAATTGATTAATTATTAACTTAATAACCTATTTTAATAAACACGATTCCAGAACATTGCATATTATATCCATTTCTTCATTTTTCATAATTGGGTAAATAGGCAATGTGATTGATGAATCCTCGCAAAATTCCGCTACAGGATAAGCGCCATCAGATAAACAATATTTCCCTTTATTAAATTCGGTCCTTGTAATCGCTATGGTACCTGGTCTTGACTGAATTCCCTGTTCCTGCATTTCTGACATAATCCGATTTCTCATTTTGCTGTCTCCGGATTTTATCAAAATGACAAATGACTGATATGTATGCCCAAATTCCTGTGGAACTACAGGCAAAATAATCTCTGTATTCCCTATAAGTTTTTCTATATAATAGTCAGCGCACCTTTTCCTATCCTCCAGTAATATGTGCAACTTCCCAAACTGTGCCACTCCCACTGCCGCCTGAATATCCGACAAACGCAAATTGTATCCCAATTCATCATAAATTCCCATATAATAGGGTTTTCCGGCGTCTTCCCCTCTTCTGACCGGGTTCGCCCCATGATTTTTAAATTGCAACATTTTATGATACAATGTTTTATTGTTCGTGGAACACATACCTCCTTCGCCTGTTGTGATCGCTTTTCTCGGATGGAATGAGAAGCACCCTATATCGCCTATGCTTCCAACCTTTTTCCCTTTATAAGTGGTTCCGATTGCACATGCGCAGTCCTCCACTACATACAAGTTGTGTTTTCCGGCAATCTCCATAATCTCGTCCATCTTCGCCGGACAGCCAAACAAATGCACTGCTATAATTGCTTTTGTCCTTGGAGTAATTGCTTCCTCAATTTTGACCGGATCAATATTCATCGTTTCCTTTTCAACATCCACAAATCTGACGTCAGCGCCTACATACTCAACGCAACTAGCCGATGTAATCCATGTAAACGCCGGAACAATCACTTCATCTCCGGAATGTATTCCTAAAGCAAGCATTGCGATATGTAATGCTGCCGTACACGAAGATACGGAAACTGCATACTGACAAGGATGTTCTTCACGAAACATTCCTTCAAACCTTTCTGTCATAGGCCCCTGGGTCACCCATCCTGAATCCAGGCATTCTTTAAAAACTTTTATTTCATCATCATCAAAATATGGTCTGGTTATTGGTATCATATTTTTCATACTACAGCACCTCTCATTTACTAAATCACGCCTGCTTTACGCACTCCCCTTAAGAGATTTTACTATACTCTAATGTATCCATAAACTCCTGACTAATATAGCATTCCGAAAGACCTCTTGCTATATATCCGGATTTATATATGAAATCCGGTTCAATTGCTTCTCCAAGAATTTTTTCTCTTATCAAAATATCCGGTTCATTATACCCAACCATAGCCCTTAATGAAGAAGTTCCCGAAATTCTGGGATTAATCTCAAATACATACATCTGCCCGTTATGAACTCTGCATTGGATGTTTAAAGCTGCGGTACAACCCAATTTCCTAGCAATTTCCCGACAGGGTTTTGTTACCTCTTCAAATCTCCCAATCTCCCCTTGGGAAACACCACTGCTGATTGCTAATACATCTCCTAAATCTTTCCTGCCTGTCCGATTCGCTACACGTGTTTTATTTGATAAACCTGATAAAATATTCTTTTTAACCGCAATAGAATTAATATATTCCCCTGATGAAGCATGTAATACCCCTACCGTATACTCATTATCCACTCTTCCTACATATTCCTGCACTAAAAACTGATTATATATTTGCAATAAATATCTCCCAAATAGCACCAATTCCTCCTTATTTTGTACTATAAAAGTATTTACTGATCCCCCCCCTCCAACAGATGGTTTCAAAACAACCGGAAAAATATCTATTTTTTGCAAGTCAGCTTCTTCCTTGACTTCCCAGTATTTCTGAATTGCAAATCCATTTTTCTGAAGAAACTGCATCGTTAAATACTTGTCCATACATGTTTCAATAACTGTTTCCGAATTAAATGGAATAAAAATTCCCTCGTCAATAAAAAGCTGTCTATTTTTGCTTAAAACCTTCATCTCAGGCTCAGAACCGTGAAACAACACCTGCACATTATTTTCTTTGCATATGTGCAATATATCATCAACATATTGCGGGGATGTCGCTGCCGGCACCAGGTATGCTTTGTCTACCTTAGACAATCCCATACTATTTCTATTCATATCACATCCAATAATATCATACTCAAGAGAAGATATTTTCAAGCATTTCAAAATCTGTTCGCCTACTCCGCCACCTCCGATTCCAGTGATCATTACATTAATTCTGGACATATCTGTTTTCCTTTCCTCATTAAACATTTATAAACTGCCGGATGGGCATCTTTTCTCATTACCGTTTCCAGTTCTTTCTCATTAACCAAAACCCTATGAACCACTACTTTATCCGTTTGAGTATCAAAGATTACAAAGCTTGGAGCATTTCCGACATCACGTGGCAGACCGGATGCCCCTACATTAACATATGTCGTTGTTCCAGCCTTTTTGATATATGGATAATGAGTGTGTCCCATAAATATATAGTCATATTGACACTCAGTCCAATTAAATGATTGGTCATCCGCATAAAGATACCCATTTAATGGGTTATCCGGCCGACCATGAACATACAAAATCTTCTTACCATCCATCTCTTCATAATATGAAGGTCTAAGGCTTTTAAGATACATAAAATTACTATTACTTACATTTTGTTCGTCGATTTTTAATCTATATATTTCCTCTTTATCTGCATTATATGGAATTTCACCCAATAGCATTGCTTCATGATTTCCCAGTAATACATGCGAATCCAATTTCCTTAATATATCTAAAATGATATTACCTTCGCACATGTATCCAAAGCAATCTCCCAAAAAAACAATCTTCTCTGGACTATACTCTTGCATTTTTTTCATGCATTTTTGAAAATAAATAAGATTCCCATGTGCATCTGATAATATCGCTATTTTCATCTAAACAACTCCTCTAGCAATACAATTTTACATTCAATCCCACTTTTCAATATCTTTTCTTTAATTGTTGAACCAAAGGTAAATGATGTTACTATCATAACATCCACTGGATTCCTCACAAAGTCCTCAAAATTTTCAATCCCAATGTCTATACCCGGAAAATATTTCCCATATAAATTTGCATTATCATCAAAAAACCTTATCTGCTTAGGTACTTTTTCATAACAAATTGATAGGAAATTTATTATTCTTCCCGGAACATATATCCCCAAACTCTGGCTTTGCATAACAGATTCAATGTAGTTAAATATTTTTTCTTTTGACCTTTCTACCTTATCAATATAGGCCGACAATGTATCTCTCTCAGAAGCGAGAACAATCTTATCATCTCCCACCTCATCAAAAAAAGCATATAATGCCCCCGCAAATTCAGAGCGAACTACATTACCCGATAATCCATTATTGGCTGCTAAAGCCTCTAACGTATCCTTTGTAAAATAATTCCAATGTTCGTGAACCAATAAAGATATGTCTCCTGCCTGTATATACGGCTCACAATCAGGAACTGCCAAAATGATTTTACCATTTTTACTTAAGACGCTTTTGATATCACGCAAAAAGCCTCCAGCATCCTGCATATGCTCCAATACAGCATAAAAAACAACAATATCATATTTTTCCGTTATCTCTGACGGATTAAAAAAACTATTAATGACGGGTACTCCATACTTTTTACTTCCCTCTATTCCATGCTCTCCCGGCTCTACACCCAGCACTTCTGCTCCCAGCTTTTTCAACTCATACAGCAAATATCCTGTTCCACATCCAATTTCTAAAATCTTTCTATTTGCAATATTTTTTTCATTTTTGCATATATATTGTATAAAGTCATCTGCATAGCGTTTTCCTATTCCGTTATCATCCATTAACCCAGTAATCTCTGAGCCCTTTTGATAAGCCAAATTCAGATAACTCTGCACCATTTCATTGGGTACCTGCCTAATCAATCCATCTTCACCCTGCATTAACATAAAACAAAGCTTATTGGGTAAATCTATCGGATTAGATGGCGTCGTCAAGGCAACATAATAAAAAGGGATCTCTCCAACATTATATTCCTCTCTCCCGTTCCTTTTCATACTTTTCATCCAATGTCTTATCCCATCATCTAATTCTATCTGCGGTGTCCACCCTATTAACTCCTCAGCTAACCGTATATCTATATTAACTCGCACATTTTCTTGCGGATCTATATTATTTCCTGCACATACTTCCGAATCTGTAAAAAATTCTTCTTTTCCTATTTTCACCACTAAGTTAGCCAATTCTTTCATAGATATGGCATTCTTTGATGCTATATTAAAAATACCATTTTCATTACCCTCAATACTCTTCAAGACCGCTCGTGCAATATCTCTTACATCAATAAAATTTTGCGTCCTTGCACCACTTCCAAAATAATATAACTTTTCCCGGCAATAAACCGCTTCAATAAATCGCTTCATAACTGCCATTATCTCTTGCCGTGGACCATACGGGGAAGAAATTCGCAGTATACAATACGAAGCACATTCATCCTCTATTTTTATTTCAGAATTTCTTTTTTCAGATTTATAACCAGTATCTATATTTAATGTTGTTTGTTCAGTTAACAATATATTGCTTTCATACCCATATACAGCAGCTGTAGAGACAAAAATTAATCTACATTTATGTTTTACACAATATGCAATTATATTATCATCAATACATCTATTCACATATGCCACTTGCTCATCGCTATGTACACCATCGGGAATAATTGCCGCGCAATGAACAATATAATCAAAATTTACTTTAAGAGATTCCACGCTATTTTTTTGCAGATCAATCTGTATAATATTCTTCAATCCGTCAATGTTTTTTCTATGTACCGTCGAAAAAACCTCGTATTTCGGATTAACGTCCAATAATTTTGCCACATCATATCCAACCAGACCGCCCACACCTGTTACCAATATTTTTTTCATTTCCCCTATCCTCTTGTTTCATAAAAATCTTCAACCACTTATCAAAATTAATAATCGACCAAATAAGTAATCTTCTATTTTCTATGCCAAATATGTGTTGATCAAATATTTTATATACACATTTCTTATCAATATAGTTATAAATTGCTGAATTCAAATCAAAAATAATGCTTTTCACATAATCAATGCTTTCCCCTCTAAACCAACTTGCATCAGGAGCAGAAAATCCTTGTTTCTTACCTGTTGCTATTTCTTGTGGAACATATCTACTCATAACGTTTCTCAGCATCAGTTTGCCATCCTTATTCTCTAGATATCCTTTTTCAGCCTTACTTATCACATCATTCTCATTTATTCTTTTCAAATTATCCATACTAGCTAATTTTAAGCTAACCGGCAACTTCATTGCAAAATCAACAAGATCGTTATCAAGAAATGGAACCCGGGTCTCCAGTCCATGCGCCATACTCAACTTATCCTCTACAATAAGCAGACCATGCAGAAAGGTCTTTGTCTCCAGATAAAGAGAATAATTAACGCTCTGCTCAGGCGACAGGTCTTCTTTTGGCACACGGCTAAAAACGTTCCGGAACACTGCTTCTGTAGAATAATCTTTGATTTCACCATAAATCGGCGCAAAAAACTTCTCTATCTCATCCTGTTTCAACAGACGCTGCCAATACTGGAAATACTTGTCTACATATTCATCAAAATCCCTGCAATTCACTGCCCTGTAATATCTCCAAGGATATCCAGCAAACAATTCATCCCCGCCGCTTCCTGCCAGCACCACCTTTACAAAATTAGAAGAAAGCTTCGCCGCATAAAAATTGGGATAGCTCTGTCCAACCCGCGGATCTTCCAGATGCCATACCAAGTCTTTCATGCATCGTTCCATATCCCCCGCCTTAAGTACCATCTCATAATGCTCCGTTTTAAACAGATAGGACATGTACTCTGCTTTTTCCCTCTCGTCATAAGCCAATTCCATACCGGACGCAGAGTGAAGATCAAAACCGCAGGTGAACGTTTTCAGATCCGGTATATACTGTGATGCGATTGCGGTAATAGAACCGGAATCAATTCCTCCCGAAAGATAGGTTCCCACCGAAACATCACTCACCAGCTGGCGCTTAACAGCCTGTACAAACAACCGGTTCAGTTCTTCTTCATACTCTCTCACTGTGATAACTGTATCTTTTTCTTCATAAAAATAATAATCCCAATAACTGACCGCATCGGGAATCACCTTATCCTCATAACTAATTCTGATGTAACTGCCCGCCTCAAGAATATTGATTCCCTCCATAAAAGTGATATTGGAAAAAATATTTTGAAACGTAAAATATTCCTTTAGTGCATTTAAATTCAACTTTCTCTGAAAATCCGGATGTGCTAAAATCGCCTTATATTCTGAGGCAAACACAAACTGATCTGCAATCTGTGCGTAATATAATGGCTTGGTGCCATAGCGGTCTCTCGCAATAATCAGTTCCTTTTTGTAGTTATCCCATATGGCAAACGCAAAAATACCGTTTAATTTTTTTATTCCCGCAATGCCCCAAACTTCATAAGCCTTCAACAATACTTCCGTATCTGATCGTGTGGCAAAGCAATGCCCCAACAGCCTTAATTCTTCTCTTAATTCCCGATAATTATAAATTTCACCATTATATGTAATGAAAAATCGACCATCCATGCTTTGCATCGGCTGCTTTGCTGCATCCGAAAGATCGATGATCGCAAGCCTCCTATGACCCAGAAAAACATGACCCTCATCAATTGTTGTCTGCCCCTCGCCATCAGGTCCGCGATGTATCATTAGGTCTGTCATACGCTTAACAATTGCTTCCGTTTTATTTACTTCACATGGTTTTCGCTGCAGACACATGATTCCTGCAATTCCACACATAGACAGTCCTTTCCCGAATTATTGACAGTAAAATAGTCTCTATTCTTCCGCATGATAGCTTGTGCCAATAAATCCATTCTCCATATAGTCAATTTTCCAATGATGACATTCCGAGCATATTCCATCATCAAATTGGTTACACAAATGCATCTTTCTAACCGTTTCATACGCTTCTGAATTCCATGCCTCCTGTAATGACATGATGTTAGCGTCTCCGATATTTTTATGCTCATCCCAATCGTAATTACATAACGCCATTCTGCCATTCCAGTAAATAATCATATCGGTAAATACCTTCCGGCAGGGTTTTCTCTCGTCAAAGATATCCAGTTGTTCTCTTATTTTGGGATCTACCAGTTGTCCCTTTTCGTCATGTTGCTCATATACCCGTACCACGTCAACATAAGAACACCACTTCTCTATAAATTCCTTTTGACCCGGCATATACTCCTTAAGGTTAATCGTTGATACCTGCAACGTAGGCGCATGTAATCCTCGCTTCTTACGTTCCTTACATTTTATACCCATAGACTCGACATTCCTTGCACTGATATTCAAATCACCAGAAAGCCGCGAACATTTATAAATCTCCGGATCTGTCGTGTCCAGACTGAAGGATATATAATCTATCCCGGAGTCAGTGAGCGCATCCTGCATTTTCTCATCTAGCAAAAGCGCATTTGACGCCATCTGAACGGGTCCGATTCCCCTTTCCTTTGCATATTTGATAAAGGGAATAATCTGTGGATGCATTAACGGCTCGCCTCTAAAAAAGGGAACCAGCTTAACAGGAAGATGCTGTGCCATCTCATCAATAATCCTGTAATACAGCTTTTCATCCATATATCCGATATCCATCGAGATTTTCTGCCTGTTACAAAATGTACAGGAAACATTACAGTCGTTTGTCAGTTCTACAGTGATTCTATTTGGGAAATTAAGCTTTTCCATATATTATCTCCATTTATACAATACATTCATGAACAACTTATATATTGATATATGCTTTGTCCAATACTATTTTCATTAACATTACATCGTCTGTTCTCACTATCATTCTCTAAAAGGTTTTTAATATAATTCACTAAATTACAAATTGCAGGATTCACACCTTCATAAAATGCTTCATCATACTCCCCATCATCCCAAATATGTTCAAGCATTTTTTGATGTTCCGGTTTTTTGACTTCAAATAATGCACTTTCCTGAACATCCATCGTTTCTAAATTAAAAATCTGCCAACACGTTTTATAAGTTGCATAAGTATAGACACAATTATCATACTGTTTTGCGCACAGATACATTCCGTAATTAATTTGTTCCGTTTCATATTTTGTATTAAAAAACATATCTGTAAATGCTTGCGTAATTGCTTTATTTTCTACGTCAACCTTCAAAATCATATTTCCATAAAACGGAAATATATAAATATTTCCATTTTTCTCAAACATATCAAGATATGCAAAATTTTCCAAACATGCATAATGTTCCGGAAATTCTGTAAGTTCCGTTGTCTCTCCAGTTTTATTATTCCAAAGTGTAATTGCCTTTTTTTCCATATGCGGTAATACAAAATATTCGCCTGTCTTTTTTATCCCCCAATATTTACAATCTGCTTCTCCTACAGGCAACATAGCATAAGAATCATTCATTAAGTTATACTGATATATCACATTACTTTTGCTATCCACCATATAAACATTTTCATTTTCAATTTGATAACATTTTGAAAATCTTATATTTTTCTGTAAAATCCCCCTCTTTTTTACTATCTCTGTTTGCCAATTATACTCCAGTATGCAGTTATCACAGCAAGATGGCATAAGTATTTTCCCATCTTTCTCAATGATAACCTCACTATGAAACACAAAATTCTCCATCTGCGGTTTATGCACTAACATCGTATCCGTCTTAATATCATATTCATAAATTTGCCTGCTTTTTTCTAACAGCAATAACAGACTATTTCCAAGATCTATTATATGACAATTATACGCACGTCTTAAAAAGGGCGGTTCCTGTGGAATGCTTATCGTCTTCTTTACTTCATATGTGACTCTGTCTATCATAATCAGCTTATTGCTATCTAACTGTATAAACCAAATTGCTCCCTCTTTCACGCATATTACACTTGGAAGAAACAATGCATTGATTACTCTTGTTATCGAATCACTTTCATAAAATACAGGCTTTTTTACTGCTTTATACAAGTGCGGTACAGAACTCCAATCCCCGTAATACGCATCCGATATAGCAATCGCTCTGTGCAAATCCGTACTTTCATCTAAAATGCCAATACACACTTCCTTATACCATCTGCGCAATTCATTGTACTGCTCTTCCAAATGCGGAATCATAGACTGAATGGTACCCAATTCCAATGGATGTGGTCTCCACCACAACACTACTTCTGGATGTTTCTGAAATACTTCAAACACCCATTTCATTTTTTCAATATGTTTTTCTCTTCCCGACAACATACTTCCAACACCTGTATTATAAAGAATTACCTTTTTCTCTCTGACAATTTCCTTCCAATTATTGGGGAAAATATTATCTGTTTCCATATTCATCCACCCATCCGATTTGTTTCGCTGGAACACCTGCCATCAATGCATAGTCTGGTACATCTTTTGTCACAACTGCTCCCGCAGCAATCATTGCCCATTTTCCGATTGTATGTCCACATACAATTGTTGCATTCGCTCCGATACTCGCTCCTTCTTTGACCAGTGTCTTTTTATATCCCATTGCTCCCTTTGGATATTTTGCCCTCGGTGTCAAATCATTGGTAAATACCATAGACGGCCCACAGAATACATCGTCTTCCAGTTCTACGCCCTCATAGATAGAAACATTATTTTGAACCTTTACGTTATTCCCAATCTTAACATTGTTTGACACATTTACATTCTGTCCAAAAGAGCAGTTTTCACCAATCCTTGCACCTTTTTGAATATGACAGAAATGCCATATTTTTGTGCCTTTTCCTATCTCTACATCATCATCTATATAACTGCTCTCGTGTACAAAATAATCAGTCATTTTTTATTCTCCTCAGATAAGCTTTGATTGCATCCGTAATCAATATAATCTCTTGCTCTTTCATATATGGATGAAACGGCAGAGACAGCACTGTTTCCGAAAGTTTATTGGTAACAGGATAATCATTATCATCATACCTATTTTTTTCAAACGCAGCCTGTCTGTGCATTGGCTTTTGATAATACACTGCGCTTGGTATGCCTTGTTCTTTTAGATATACTTGCAGCCCATCTCTTACCATTTTGTTGGATAATTGAATGGTATACTGTGCCCAGCTTGAATAAAATCCCTCCTTGATAAAAGGAGTTTCAACAATATTCTTTAGCCGCTCTGTATATTTAACAGCAATATCCTGCATCCACTCCAATTCTTTATCCGAAAAAGCAGGAAGTTTTGCCAATAAAATCGCAGCCTGTAACGTATCAAGTCTGGAATTCATTCCAATTCTAACATTATCGTACTTGGAACTGCCCTTTCCATGTACACGATAGGATTTAAGCAGCTCTGCCCATTCATCATTATCCGTAAAGATTGCTCCGCCATCTCCATAACAGCCAAGTGGCTTTGCTGGAAAAAAGCTGGTAGTGGAAATATCTCCAAAAGAACACGCCATTTTGTTTCCAATTCTTCCACCAAATCCTTGTGCTGCATCTTCAAGAATATACAAATGGTATTTATCTGCTATTTTTCTTATTTTGCTATAGTCCGCAGGCTGTCCAAACAAATCAACCGTTACAATTACTTTGGGCTGCAATTTACCTTCTTGAATAATTTTCTGTATCATAGACTCTAAAGAATCGCAATCCACATTATAGGTATCTTGTTCAACATCAACAAAAATAGGAACTGCATTTACGGCAGACACAACCTCTCCACTAGAGAAAAACGTAAAATCTGGAACAAATACCGCATCTTTTTCTCCAACATTCCATGCCATAAGAGCAAGCTGCAACGCATCCGTTCCGTTCGCACATGACACACAATGCTTTACCTCTGTATAGTCTGCTAATTGTTTTTCAAGTTCAACTACCTGTTTTCCCTGAATAAAATTTGTCTGCTCGATCACTTCATGCATTCTTAAATCTATATCACTTTTCAAAGATTGATATTGTCTTTTTAAATCCCGAAACTCCATGTACAATTCCTCTTTTTACAATCTTTTGAATATATTGGCAGTCAAAAAAGCTGACTTCTCCGTATCATTATGTTACTCAAATCTTCCCTTAAAATCTGTTGTGGCACAGTCTGTCAATGGAAACTTCACTCTGCAATTTTCTGCCGAAGATTTATAGATTGCAAGCACCAGCTCTAAAGCCTCTTTCCCGTCCATTGCCGTAACATATGGTTGTCTATCATTTTTTACTGCATTAATGACATCCGCATATAGCGGTGTATGACCATACCCATATACATTGGGTGGATTTTCGTGAAATCTTTTCTTTACTTGTGTTGGATCGTCTAACAAGTCCGAAAAACTCCACTCCTCTATTACATTCACAGACTGTCCACCAGCTTTCACAGTGCCTTTTTCGCCAAATATGTACAGTGTTTCTTCAAGATTTTTGGGATAAATATTTGTTGTGCCTTCTACAATTCCATAACTTCCATTTTTAAATTTAACTAGGGCAATTCCTAAGTCCTCTGCCTCAATATAGTTGTGATTTAACTTGTCTGTCATGCCGACTACTTCATCTATCTCGCTACCCATCATCCAACGGAGCAAATCGATATTGTGAATACACTGATTCATAAGAGCTCCTCCATCCTGCTCCCATGTTCCTCTCCATGCTGCGCGATCATAATACGCATGATCCCTGCACCACCTAATATGTGCTGCCCCATAAAAGAGTCTTCCAAAGCGATGCATATCAATTGCCTCTCTTATAATCTGTACTGACTTATTAAAACGGTTTTGATGGCATGCACTGACTTTTACATGATGCTTAATCGAAGCAGAGATAATAGCATTCGCATCTTGAATGGATAATGCAATTGGTTTCTCAATAATACAGTTAATACCTCTTTCTATACAGTCGAGCGCAATCTGCGCATGCTTTCCACTTTCTGTACAGATTGCTACTAACTCAGGTTTTTCTTTTTCAATCATTTCAATATAGTCTGTATATTGTTTTACCGCATCACCTAGTTTAAACTTCAATGCTTTATCTGCCATACAGGCAGAATCAATATCACAGATTGCTATAATCTCCAATTCATTGTTTTGCGCGGCGGCTATGTGATTGGGCGAAATCCTTCCACAGCCAATTAATGCATACCTCATAACATATTCTCTCCCCTATTTTTCTATTCGGTTCATTATTTTTATTAACCTTTTGCTCAAATTCCTATAATCATATTTGCGAAGCTCATTTTTATCTGGCCTGTATTCTATTTTTCCTGTCTCTACAAATTCTTTATATAATCCACATAGATAAGCATACAACTTTTCATAATCATCTTTTTTGTGTGCATCTTCATAAGCGATTCCCAAATTCGTATTTCTAATAATATCTGCCAATTCACTATGCTCTATATCTCCCATTACAATTGCTATAATAGGTCTTTGGGCAGACATATATTCCAATGCTTTTCCGGTAATAACACCGCCCTGACTACTTTGGTAATCATAAGAAGCCACAAGCAAAATATCCGACTGCTGTTGAAGCTGCAGCGCCTCCTTATGTGACAATTTTCCATGTGTAATACAGTTTTTTCCAAGTGCATATTTTTGTGCTTGATTTTTAAAAATTTCATATGCTGGAGCATTTCCTGCATAATGAAATTCCAGTGTGTCTTCCTCAATATCTCCCTTATTAATTGCTTCTCTAATGATTTCAAATAATATCGATAAGTCTCGAATCCCTCCATACATAGAACCAGTATATGTAAATACCAGCTTAGATGTGTTAAGCCTTTCCACACTTAAATTTTCTCGGTCTGATATATCATACCCATTTGTTAGACAGTGTACTTTTTTTCTATATTTTGAAGGAACTCTCCTACATATTCCCTTTGACACGCCTAAAATACAGTCTGCATTCTTCCAAATCTGTTTCTCATATAGTTTTGCAATCCAGCTCACATAACAAGGAGTAAATTTATATCGATAAACTGCATCACGAATATCAAATATCCAAGGTGTCTCTTTATGATATTTATGAAAATACTGTCCAGCAAACAGACTGAATGCATCCCCGTATGAAGTAATCACATAATCAAAATTCTTACAATGCCTTAAAATCTTTTTGATGTGTAAGAATAAATCATACTGTTTTATCAATCCCACTATATAATCTAAACTTCCGAGAAAAGGATATGCCGTTTCAAACGGATAAAACTCCAAATTTCCAGTCTTTGGATTTATCCGATATCGATTATCTAAATTATCAAACCTCTTTTTCTTATATGGCTGAATGATTTCATTATATTTTTTATAGAATCTTTTATAGAATTCAGATTGATATGCATAATATACCTTTATATTTTCTGTGTCCTTTTTAAGAATTTCATCCTCTGCAGCAGTGTCTTTCTTTTCCGCTATAACCTGTACTTCGTATCCACTCTGTCTCAAATACTTTGCCAGTTTGCTCGTCCTGACAGCCGCAATTGTATTATCCGGCGCGAAATAATTGCATATTAGCAATATGTTCTTTTTCATACATTCACCTGCTATAAATAGTCCTCTTTTCTTGTATTTAATACCTTGTCAATCTTAGGAGAACCTAATCCCAAAATTTTTTCATCTAAATATTTTTTTGCTGCGTCACTATGGTCATTTGCAGCATCTAATAAAACTTTGATATATATCTGCTTCATATCCTCGGACTGAACAACTACCTTATCCGCATTATACACTCCAGGCACTGTGCAAAAATGTTTCATGCCATCTATTCTGTTCTTGTCATCAGGTCTGATTTCATCTAGGACAAAATATGGTATATAGATTAGTTTGTCTGTAAACTTCTTTAAATTTTCAGAATAAAAAAAAGGATGTACGCTTGTCACAAAGTTCATTGAATCGTACGGATTATGGATATATATCATATCTGGTCTTCTATTTTCAAAATCATAATCTTCGTACTTTGTGATTGGCACATAATTCGGATACTGATTGCCTTCATAATGCATCTCCCGAAAACTCCCGTCAGGATTTTTATCAAAGTATGGTATCGGAATTACATAAGCATTACAATTTGGGTCTGCATCCGCTGCCTTCCACACACTTTCTAAGCTATCCCACATACTTGCCTTATAAGGCAGAAAAATCGCTTCTTTTTTGATTAAAATGTCATTTTTAACGCTATTAGTAACTTTAATTAACTTCTGTCTCAATTGTTTATATATTTTATTTGCACTATTTTCTTTTGCATTCTCTTTCAGTTTTTGATGTATCTGATAAATAAGTTCACAGTAGTCTTCTAACAGCGAAACAGTTGGATGTCCTTCTCCTTCTGTGTTCTCAATGAGAGTGCCTAGGGTAAGCCCACCCGCTTGACAGTCTTCCAAAAGCTCACACGCAAGCTGAATACTGTTCTGTTCAATATATAATTTAATTTGCTCATGAGCCTCTTCCATCTGGCTGATAAGTTCTTCTGCCTGCTGTTTCTGTACTTTTCTCATCTTTTACTTCCTTTATGCATTTATAAAAATTGCAATACTAAGTTTTTTATCATAAGCATTAGCTGAGCGCCTCTGCGCCTGTTTATTTTTCCATCACTGTAAAATAAACTTCGCTCCGCATAAGGCTGCGGTCCTGGCATACCAGAAAGTCTGTCAAAGACTTAGACAATGCCGTTTGTTGCCTTTATGAACTGATTTTATACTGAACGGCAAAAACATTTGCCGTTCAGTTGCGCCAGCCGCACGCCGCAAAGCGGCAATTTTCCTCTGTGCGGCTGTGTGCATCGCTTATACTGAGCGGTCAGTCTTTTTGACCACCAGTATAATACAACATCGCCCACAATATTATTAATGTACTCCCCTGTGATCCTGACGATGTACTGTACTGACTGCACCCCAAAGATGCCTTCAATACAGCACACCTGGTAAAACCTCTCCTGAAATCATCACAAGAAATTCATTCTCAGGTTCATACTTTTAACCTTAATTTATAATTCTTTTGCTGTGTTATATTTGCTTTCAATATTTTTTGCGCCATTTAGGGATATCGAGGCTTTGTATCCACACTTTGGACATTGAAAGCCTTCCTGCGTTCTTTTCCCTTCTGCACCACAGCAGGAACATATACTGCCTGTCCCTTTGGAATTAATCTCTATCAAATCAATGGAATGAACGCGGCATTTATAAGACAATCGTTCCCTGATATATCCATTAAAGCTTCTTGTCATTTTCCTGTTTGCAGACTTTGACGGAAGTTTTGTTTTATTCACTGTTAGAGGTCTAGTAATGACAATTTTGGCTGGTTTCTCAGACGCAAGCATTCTGTTAATCTCTGTATTAATAAATATCTCTGTCCTTGCCCGTTCCTTATCCTTATGTTTCTTATATTTTTCTGTACCAAGATTATGCTCTTCTATATTATCTGCCTTTTCCTTATTTCCCAATTCTATATTGTGCTGATATTCTGAACGTATTTTTGCCCGCTTTCTGTTCTTGTCTTCCAAACGCTGTGTTTCTGTGAACGTTATGCTGCCTAATGCCTGTCCATAAATATTTCCATTCGACAAGGTAAACATATCCCGATACCCGATGTGCACATAAATTGTATTGTTATAATCTGCATGTTTCCTAATTTTCGTTTCTACAGGAAGTGCGAGCGCAGCATAATCTTTTCTGATACAAAACCGTATTTGACGCTTGCATATATTTTTGTCTTTCAGTGGAATTTCTATCCTGCGTCCTGATGTTCTTGACGCAATAAAAATTGCACCATTTTTATAAGTATAGCCGCAGCGTGCAATACTGAAATAATCTGTGCTTACAGACTCTAATTTTGTCAAATATTTTCTTGTCAATCTACATAGCAGGCGATTTAGATGTTCCACATCAATATCAAGTTCTTTTGCTTTGTTTGGCATTTCATATTCTTCATGGTTTAAAACCGCGGAATAAATATTATCCAGCTTTAAAACTGTCCGCAGATAAATACGGTCATCAGCACTTAGGTTTTCATTTGCTGTAATCAGTGTCCGCAGCTTATTTTTTAACATTCCCCACATCGTTTTTATATCGGAAACAGCATCCACCACAGCAGGTGAAAAATACGCTGATGGCAATTTTAATTGTGTTCTGATTCCGCTGGCACGCACTTCACCCATAATGTCAAATGCAGGTGTAAGACGATTCAAGCTGCCAATACCAGAATACCTGTTATATACATACTTTTTTATCTTACTGTAATCTAGAGCAATGCCCCTCAAAAACTCCATTGTTTCCTTAGGCAGAGTCTCACTATACTGCCAGACCGTTTTGGTGATGGTACTCTCTGCGGCCATTGTTCCCCCTTTAAATAACCCTTTTTTATGAACAAAACCTTACAGCATAATTGCTGCTTTTCGGATATACTTAATAATAAGATTTTTCGTGGATTCTTAAAGTCTGCGAAAAAACAGTACATATTTGATATACACGAAATTGCCTTATCTGGCTTGACCATAAATTTGACCATAAAATGCCGACAGACTATCCATATATTTCCGTTTCGTATCCATAGATGGATGCACATAGCGATTTAATGTAATTTGTACATCTGAATGTCCCAGCATTTCGCTCAAACTTTTTACGTCCATACCATTTTCAACACAGTTCGTAGAAAATGTATGACGCAGAATATGAAAATTTGTATCAGCCAGATTTGCTTCCTTTAATATCTTCTTAAATTGGTATTGCATTGTTCTTGGCTCCATTGGTCTATCACTACCAAATACATATTTTTTACCATTATAAAATTTCATAAGCAGCTCCAATAATATGGCAGACAAAGGTATCTCACGCCTGGAATGTTCACTTTTCGGTGCTGTTTCCATTAGGATTGTTTTTGTTTTGTGTCCTTCTACATAAAGACGTTGTACTGTCTGGTTTACCGTCAGAAGCTTATTTTCAAAATCAATATCTGTCCATTTTAATGCGCACAGTTCTCCCAAACGCAGTCCTGTGAACAGCACTAACAATACTGCCATTTTAAACAAATTCATTTCTTGATAAAGAACAGCCATCAACTGTTTTTGTTCACTCTTTGAAAGTACTTTTATAGGTTTATTGTGCATTTCTGAAACAGGTTTTTTCAAAGGAGTGATTGTCAGAGAATATTGAGCGGATGCAAATTTCAGGATCTGATTTAATACACAATAAACACTTTTTCGCACACTGTCTGACAAAGTATCAGAGAGTTTTTTATGCACAAAAAAATCTGTCATTTCAGATAAGAGAACATTTTCAAACATTTTTTCGATATGCTTTTGATAAACTAAGCTATATTTTATGTAAGTCGAATGCTTTCTTTTTTTCTTGACTTGCATAAGCCAGTCTTGTGCAGTCTCTGCAAAAATAATTTTTTCTGAAATCTGTGTTTTGCAACTGCTTATTATTTTATTGTTAGATTGACTTCTCAAAAGATTTTTCTTAAGGGTCAACTTTTCCCGCACTTCTTCATATGTCCTTCCATAAACAGAACAATAAACTTGTTTTTCCTTTTTCGCATTATATACTGAATAGCGCCCCTCCCAACGTCCATCTTTTCTTTTTCGAATGTTTTCTCCATGCCTTGCCATAAGTTTTTCCCTTTCATAATTTTGAATCAATAGGGTTTTCTGACCCCAAATTTGACCCTAAAATACTTCTTTTTTCTCTTTTGCTGTAATAATTTTTGCGGGTTTACCAATGAAATCCAACAGAAATTTTATAAAAATACTTGTCACCTTTCATAGAATGTGCTAGAATGAATTCCAGTTCAAGTCTTTTTGATGGCGTTACAAGTTGTTTTTTATTTCGCAGACTTTAAGAATCTACGATTGATTTTGATTCTACATAAAAGGTGCTGTCCTTTGCACCGCAAATCGACTATAAGAAGCTGCTCTTGCTTTTTATAGTATTAATATTGTATATTGGAATAATGAAAGCGATTGAACTATTGAGTTTTAATACAGAAATCTGTTTAGATTTGTTTTTTCTTTTATCATTTACACCAAGCATTTTTTGATGTTTGGTGTTTTTGTAATATTTTTAGAATTTTTAACGCGCAGCAGGCAGGGAAAACTTTCCCTGCCTGCTGCGCGTCGTTACCTTTAACAACATACTTTATGAAAACTCTTTTTTCCTTTTTTTATGATAAATTCTTCTGCAAAAACCTCTTTTGCATACATGGTCTTCGTATCCGTAACCTTATTTCCGTTTACAGAAACACCACCCTGCTCTACTGCGCGTCTTGCCTCTGACTTGGAGGCAGTCATTCCTGCTGTCACAAGCAACGTTAGAATATCAATATTTCCGTCTGTAAAATGTTCTTCCGAGAGCACGGTCGTCGGCATATTCTCTGAGTTGGCACCGCCTGCAAAAAGCGCTGCTGCCGCTTCCTTTGCCTTTTGTGCCTCCTCCGTGCCATGTACCAGCTGTGTCAGTTCAAATGCGAGGATTTCTTTTGCCTTGTTCAACTCGCTGCCTTCCCATTTCTCCATTGCTTGGATTTCTTCCAATGGAAGAAAAGTCAGCATTTTTAAGAATTTGATTACATCCGCATCTGCCACGTTTCTCCAATACTGGAAAAACTCATAAGGTGACGTTTTTTCTGCATCGAGCCAAACAGCGCCGGATTCGGTTTTTCCCATCTTCTTTCCCTCTGAGTTGAGCAGCAGGTTGATTGTCATTGCATGAGCGTCCTTGCCAAGTTTACGGCGTATCAATTCTGTGCCGCCAAGCATATTGCTCCACTGATCATCACCTCCAAACTGCATATTGCAGTCATATTTCTGGAACAATGTGTAGAAGTCAAAGCTTTGCATAATCATATAATTAAACTCTAGGAAGGTCAGACCTTTCTCCATACGTTGTTTGTAGCATTCTGCTGCCAACATACGATTCACAGAAAAATGCGGTCCTATCTGGCGCAGCATATCCATATAGTTCAAGTTCAGCAGCCAGTCTGCATTGTTGACCATCATCGCCTTGCCTTCACCAAATTCAATGAATTTACTCATCTGCTTCCGAAAGCATTCTACATTGTGCTGTATTGTCTCTGTCGTCATCATCTTGCGCATATCTGTCTTGCCCGAAGGGTCCCCAATCATCGCTGTTCCGCCACCAATCAGGGCAATTGGCCTATTTCCTGCCATCTGAAGACGCTTCATCAAACAAAGAGCCATAAAATGTCCCACATGAAGACTGTCTGCCGTTGGATCAAAGCCAATATAAAACACTGCTTTTCCGTTGTTAATCATTTCCTTGATTTCATCTTCGTTTGTCACCTGGGCAATCAAACCTCTTGCCACTAATTCATCATACAATTGCATACTCTTTCTCTCCTTTTCCTACAACACAGAGGATAGACTTTTTAATAATCAAGTTGGCTTGAGCATCAAAAAAACTCGTCCTCTGAATATAAAAAACTCAAAGGACGAGGTACTTTTTATCAGTATACCACGTGTTACCACCTTTTTTCACACAGAACTCACGCCCTATGCCTCAGCAAGTACGGGAAAATAGCTTAAATTCATATTCTCCGATACTCTTCTCGATATAACGTTCAAGAACTCCGTCACAGCCTACTTTTGCATATTTTATATAAATTTCGGTGTGCAGCTCCAAGATGTATTCCCTCTCATTTTCCCTTGCGCCTCTCATCAACCGGCAACTTTCTGTAAGTTTCCATGAAAGCTACTTATTCTTTTCACAGCCTTTTTGATATTCATGATTATAAACGCGTGTCTGTTGTTTGTCAAGAAAAAATTTAAATAGCATCTCACTTCAAAAGGATTATTTGCTGGTCTTTTGTATAAATTAAATCAAACTTGTGCACAGCTTTCTTGTTTGAACCATCCTTTAATGTTACTGTAACTGTTACTGATTGGATATCACTTGCCATGCATCGCACTCTATTTTCAGACACCACTAGCTGCGAATATGTTTTATTTGTCGTTGGTTTTGTAGGAACTAAAATAAATCCTCCTTTTATTGAATGATAGCCAATACCTTTCCCGCCACTTATCTCAACATTATATGATGGCACAGAGCTTTTACCCTGATAATCCTTCAACGACATAGAAAGCGAATAATATATCCCTTTACTGTCAACCTGGTTGGTAAATCCACCAAATTCCAAGTTCAGCTTATTTACCTTTGGAATAACAACGACTGGATAAACTGCACTTGCACCACTACCATCTACAGCCTCCGCTTTCACATAAATTTGTGGATAGTAGTTCGATACAATAACCGATGCTGTTCCCTTCACAATCCCTTTATTTTCATCTATCTCAGCATACTGTTCTCCGCCATGCATAATGCTCCATTTCACCTTTTGGTTTGCCGCTTTTCCAAAATTATTACTTATCTTTGCAGAGAGTGTAATTTTAGAACCCACAGAGACAATTCCCTCATTGCCATTCTTCGGCACAATAGCAATCCTTGACATAGGAACACTCACTACAACATTGCATTTTGCCTTTTTATTACTTCCGTCTGTCGCGCTGCATGTAATCGTTGCCTTTCCACTAGAGTGTGCCACAATCAATCCACCAGAATCGACAGATGCAATCCCTGGTGCACTGCTTATAAATTGCAATGCCTTGTCATCACCGCCTTCTACTTCTGGCAATAACTGAAACTGTCTTGGTGCATTGTAATTACCTGATACAGTAAATAAATTCACTGTTTTTGGGATTTCAATCTTTGTGATTGGAGTTGTCACAGCTTCAAATTGAATGCTTGCTGTCTTTGGTTCCCTTCCTTCAGGAACACCTTTCTCTGTCGCTACGACTTCAAATTTTCCGCTTGCACCTTTTTTGACAGATACCTTTCCGCTTGCATTGACAGTTACAGTACCACTTGCACCTCCCACTGAGTTCACAGTCCAATCCAGTTTCTTGCTGGACACATTTGCTGGCAAAATACTCACCTGAATCACTGCACTTTTGCCAGCGGCTATCTTTTCTGGTCCCTTTAGCGTAATGCTTTCTGCAAGCTGTTTTACAGTGATGGTACAACTAGCAGCTTTTTTGCTTCCATCATTGGCCGTTGCTTTAATAACAGCTTTTCCAGGAGCCAATGCAGTGACAGTCCCATTTGTATCTACGACGGCAACCTTCTTGTTGTTACTGCTCCATACAATATCTGTGATTTCTCCGCCATCTACAGTAAGATTACTGCTTCCATCTTCCTTTTTAAGAATATTTATCAAATCTTCTGTGTAGACTGTAAACTTTTTGGTGGAAAAGGCAACTTTTTTTATTTTTACTGCATCTAAAATTGTCAGTGTAAACTCATCCTGTACCGATCCCGCTTTTGCCCGAATCGTACATTCACCCGCAGGCGCATTTTTGTCTACTGTTACTTTTCCATTACTATTTACTTTAACCCCACTGTAATTATTTGCTACTTCCCAAGTAACTTTGCCATTCCCAAATTTTGCATAGGAAGGCTCTACTACTGCGCTCAATGTTAGGCTCTTTCCTTTTGCAATTTTATCCACAGAATCCGCCGCTGTGATAATCACGCTAGATGGTCCCGGCTCAAAATAAAATTTCTGTGAAACGACTTTGCTGGCTTTTCCTGTAATACGATTTACTGCAATTACGCTCAATGTAACCTGCTTTGCACCGCCAACATGGGCTTTTCCTTCGGTTAGAAGCTCGCCATTTGTTACAATACCATTTTTAAATGTGGGCTTTTTACCATTGATAGAATAATATATCTCTGTGTTTGGTGAATTACATTCAATCGATATATCTTCCCATTCCTTGGTGAAAGTAGTTGTACTTCCTATATTTTTAATCACTGGCATTTGCGGCGCTTCATCTATCGCTGCTATTTTTATTCCAAGTACATTTGGCAAATATGTAGTGCCCGCGCCAATCTTGGGTGAAGAGGATTTCACTGCATTTTTCTTCATAACAGAAAACAGTGCCTCCACCTTTTCTGCACCACGCTTTCCTTTGAGCGCATCAATCTCATCTGATGCAGACAAAATCACTGCCGCAGTCCCCGCTGCAACTGGACATGCCATACTCGTTCCTTGCAAAAAATCATACGCTTGATTAGAGTCATTGACCGTAGAGTAAATCTCAACACCTGGAAATGCAAGATCAATTTTATCTCCATAATTGGTAAATCCCGCCTTGCTTCCATCTTGCATAATTGCGGCAATAGAACACACATTATCATAAGATGCAGGAAACTCATATCCATTTGTGGCTTCATTTCCAGCAGCGGCAAAAATAGCAACGCCATTTTGATACGCTTTCTCTATCACGCTCTCTTCATTTCCATTATAATAGCCGCTTCCAAGACTCATATTAATAACTTCTACGCCATCATCAACTGCCCTGTTAATCGCTCTTAAAATATATTCATCCAACATATGACCATCAGAGTCCATAACACTATATGCATATATCTGTGCATCTGGCGCAATACCCGCACCACCTTTTCCATTATTGCCAACAGCAGCGGCTATGCCAGCAACATGTGTTCCATGTCCATCTGGGTCTATCGTTGTCGCGGCCCCACCTTCTGGAACCATTGTCAAATTCTGTGTCACATTCTCCTGTAAATCTTCATGTGTACTATGTACTCCGGTGTCAATAATACCAATCTTTACACCATTTCCTTTGTAACCCTTTTCCCACGCATATTGATCGCCTATATACTCATGTGCCCACTGATAATTTTCACTGTTTTCTTTCAAGGCAGGATCATTATATTCTTCAAAAAGTTGATAATAGTAATTGGGCCACACTGCTGGAAGATGATAAGATTTGCTCGCTGCTGCTCTTACTGCCTGACCGACGGTTCGCCCTTCGCCCAGCCGAATCACAGCCACACCATCCCCAAAGCTCTCAAGTGTACCGCCAAAACCTTCTGCAACTGTCAACGCATCTTCCTCGCTGTCTGTCAGATAAACAACTTCGCCTTTTACGTAAACTTCTGAAGAATCCGATTCTTCTTCGAGTTCAAATATATCGTCTGCGTAGGCTGCAAGCATTGATTTATCTTTCAACTGCCTCGACGAGAATGAGTAATTTTCTGGAAGTCCTGGAAACAGCACATCTGTTGCCAGTTCAGTAGTCGATTCCTCTGTTAATTCTTCGGTTGTCGATTCCTCTGTTGTCAGTTCTTCCGTTGTTGCTTCTTCGGTTGTCTCTGTAGCAGTTTCTGTTTCTATCTCACTCGAAACTGTTTCCTCTGCCGTCTCTTCTGTAGCGGCGGATTCCGTTGCTGTCTCTTTCGTTTCCTCCTCATCAGAAACCGTTTCGCTTGTAAATTCTTCTATAGAATCGATTTCGATTGTTGTTTCTTCTGTGGAAACTGTTTCAGTTGTTATTTCTTCTGTAGAATCGGATTTCGTTGAAGATTCCTCTGTGAAATCCGATTCTGTTGTTGTTTCTTCAATATTCGTTGTGACTGTTTCTGTTGCTGTCTCCTCAGGAGAATCATTCTCAATTGTTATTTCTTTGGTATCTGTCACAGCGATCTCTGCCGTTTCTGTTATTGTTTCTTCAGGAAAATCAGATTCTATTTCATATTCAGAACGCTCTTCCTCTGATTCGATATCGTCAATTATCGATATTTCTGCATTTCTCTTTGTCCCACTATTATTTGATTCTGCCAAAACAGATATTTCTGTTGTGTTTAGGAGCAAAGACATGACTAAAATCACAGAAACTATTTTTGATTTTTGAAACTTCATTTTTCTTTCCCCTCTTCCAAAGTTTCATCAACTTCGCTAAATCTTTCCAACTGATAATGATTGCTGTTCACTGTCAATGTTGGATATCCATTGTTATCCCCCAATTCCATTAATTCTTGTGGATCTTTATCGGTCGTATATACTGCTATACCATCTGAAAACGAGATCAATTCTATTCCGTAAAGTTTCGCTGTCTTTTCCGCCTCTGCTTGGTCTTCTGCCAGCGCGATCAATTCTGTCTCCTTTTTCTCAACCTCATAGGAATTTTCTGTCTCAATAAATTGTGGAATTTTCTGAATAGAACTTTCATCCATTTTTCGTCTGTCGTTGCAAGCCACTAGTGAACTGCCAAACACACCAATACACAGGACTCCAAATAGAAATCCACCTACTCTATGCACTGCTCTCACCTCCATTTCATTTAGAAGCCCCAAAATTTTCTACAATTGCTTAAAATATCCGTAATATACTTTGAATCTATCTCTATTATAAACATTATTTTAGATATTTCAAGCCCCGAACACAAAAAAATGTTCGATTTGTAAGTCAACTTTCTGACATATTTCATTTGCACCCGGCAGCTTTAGCTACATATTTCCTTTCCGCATCCGTGTGCAATCGAGTAGGGAAATCTCATCTTCCCTACTTGCCGCGCCGCCGATGCGCCATGCAATGGCATATTTCCTCTGCATCGGCGTGCGCATAAAAAACACAGAAGATGCCCTCTGTGTTTTTCTTATTACTACTCTCTATTATTATTCCACGGATATTACTTGATAATCTTGTTCCTCCACTGTTTTTTTCAAAACCTCGTCGCTGACCTCTCCACTCAAAGTCAACATTGCAGTGCCCGCCTCGTGGCTGACCACTGCCTCTGTCACACCCTCAAGCGCCTCTAAACATTTCTTTACTCTCGCCTCGCAATGCCCACACATCATTCCTTCAATTTTCATTGTCTTTGTCATGTTTTTCTCTCCTTCCTTGACTTCTTCCTTTTTATTATCATCAACAGTCTGTGACTGCAAATGGTCCCTTCCGCCAACAGTATGTTTTCTGTCATGCTTTGTACTATACATATCTATCAAATTTAATCGCAGCGCATTTGTCACCACACAGAAACTAGACAAGCTCATTGCAGCAGCACCAAACATTGGATTGAGCTGCCACCCCAAAAGCGGTATCCATACACCTGCTGCCAATGGAATCCCAATAATATTATAGAAAAACGCCCAGAAAAGATTTTCATGGATATTTGTCAGTGTCCTTCGACTCAACCGAATCGCTGCCGGAACATCCTTCAACTGGCTTTTCATCAACACCACATCCGCAGCATCAATCGCAATATCTGTTCCAGCGCCAATCGCAATCCCAATATCCGCTCTTGTCAGTGCAGGTGCATCATTTATGCCGTCACCTACCATAGCCGTTTTTCCTTTTTCCATCAGGCGCCGTATCACGCTCTCTTTCCCATCTGGAAGCACACCGGCAATCACTTCATCTACGCCAGCTTGCTTTCCAATAGCCTTTGCAGTGCGCTCATTATCTCCGGTCAACATCACGACATGGATTCCCATACCTTGCAATTCCTCCACAGCTTGCCTGCTGTCCTCCTTTATCACATCCGCAACTGCTATCATGCCAAGCAATTTATCATCCGCAAAAAACAGCGGAGTTTTTCCTTCCTCTGCGAGCTTCTCAAACTGTTGCATAAACTCCTGTGGAATCCTTATCTTCTCTCCAATAAACTTTGCACTTCCACCATACAATTGTCTACCATTAGCGACTATCATCAATCCATTTCCAGGCAATGCCTTAAAATCTATCCCCTCTGTCATACATTCCTCCGCACACTCTGGATTGTCAGCAAAATATGCTTCTGCATACACATTAACAGCGTGCGCTAAGGGGTGTTCACTCTTTTGCTCCAGCGCATATGCCAAACAAATCAATTCTCGTTCTGACACTCCCGCAGCAGGAACAATATCGGTCACTTTCGGCTCTCCTCTTGTAATTGTTCCGGTTTTGTCAAGCGCTACAATTGAAACTTTTCCCGCCTCCTCAAGAGACACCGCAGTTTTGAACATAATACCATTTTTAGCCCCCATACCGTTTCCGACCATAATTGCTACTGGAGTAGCAAGCCCCAACGCACAAGGACAACTAATGACAAGTACTGAAATTCCTCTAGCAAGTGCAAATCCAATTGTCTGCCCCGCCAAAAGCCAGATAAAAACAGTTATCAATGCAATCACAATCACTGTTGGCACAAACACGCCAGACACTCGGTCAGCCACTTTTGCAATTGGCGCCTTTGTCGCTGCTGCATCACTTACCATACGAATAATCTGCGACAATGTAGTGTCTTCTCCGACTCTTGACGCTTTGCATTTGATAAAACCTGATTGATTTACGGTAGCCGCAGACACCAAATCACCCGCCTGCTTATCCACAGGTATACTCTCTCCAGTAAGCGCTGCCTCATTCACTGCACTGGTTCCTTCGAGCACGACGCCATCTACAGGTATACTCTCTCCAGGTCGCACCACAAAAATATCATTTACTGCCACCGTCTCAATTGGCACTTCTGTCTCAATACCATCGCGCACCAAAACCGCGGTCTTTGGTGATATTTTCATCAGACCTTTCAGCGCATCCGTTGTGCGCCCTTTTGATCGTGCTTCCAACATCTTCCCTACAGTGATTAGCGTCAATATCATTGCTGCTGACTCAAAATAAAATTCGTGCATGTACCCCATAACCGCCATGCTGTCACCCTTCAACTGAGCATCCGTCATGGCAAACAACGCATAAGTGCTATAGACAAATGCCGCCGTTGAACCAAGCGCAACAAGAGTATCCATATTGGGTGCTTTGTGCCAGAGGCTTTTAAAACCGCTGATAAAAAATTTTTGATTGATAACCATAACTGTGATTGTAAGCAAGAGCTGTATCAATCCCATTGCAATATGATTGTCTTCCAAAAACTCAGGAACTGGAAATCCCCACATCATATGACCCATAGAAAAATACATCAAAACAACCAAAAAGCCAATAGAATACCATAATCTGCGCTTTAGTACAGGCGTCTCTTTATCCTTTAGCATTTCCTCCTGTTCTGCGCGGCTACTGCTCTGTGTATTATTTTTTCCTTTTAATGAAGCGCCATATCCCGCCTCTTCGACCGTCTTAATTACCGCGGCAGCCGACACACTTCCCTCCACGCCCATTGAGTTTGTGAGCAGACTTACAGAACAAGCGCTTACACCTTCCAGCTTTGACACTGCCTTTTCTACTCTGGCACTGCAAGCTGCACAGCTCATACCAGTCACTGTATACTGTTCCATTTTAATATACTCCTTCTCAGATCCATTTTATTCTATTAATGCCCAAATTCTTGATTCTTAGGAACCATTTAAAAATTACTTCATTAACTTTTTCAGTGTCTGTATTAACTCATCCACTGTTTCTTCCTTGCCGTTCTTAATATCCTGTGTCACACAGGTTTTGATATGGTTTTCAAGAAGGACCCGATTAAAACTGTGAAGCGCTGCATTCACTGCCGCTACTTGAATCAAAATATCTGTACAGTAGACATTTTTTTCTACCATTCCTTTAATCCCTCGTATCTGCCCCTCAATACGGCTCAACCGATTGATCATATCCTTGTATTCTTTCTCTGGACGCTCGGTTGTCTTATCACTTACATTGACCGCTTCATTCTCCATAACCCTACCTACCTTTCAAATTAGTTGACTTTTAGAATTGCTGTTGCATCTACCTATACTATATTATACCCCGGTATGGTAATTGTCAAGTGTTTAATTCCTTTTTCGGAAAAGTATTCCTACTGCTTAAAATTTGAAGTATAATGCACAATCTTACATATGATTGCTGAATTTGCATTCACGTTACAATTCTTCAAACTGAATTTATAGTTTTATCTCTTTAATACTCTCCACGCGTCTTCTAAAATTGACATCAATATATCATCAGCATATTTCTCTCGTCCATAATAGCATCTCTTAAAACTCCCTCTCGCTTGAAACCTGCTTATAAGTATGCTTTCTCTGCTCTCCAATTAAAAGAATATACATCTAATTCCGTTGTGTGACAGAGAGCAATACGAAAATTAGCGCTGCGCAAATCCCAATCATTTTCATCGATTACGCTTTCGCCAATAATTCTTCCATCAGGCGCAATAATCAAAAAAAGTATCTATTATTTTCTTCAAGAGATTTGAGAAAAAAGGACGTTACTTCTTCTTTCGTAAATGCCTCTTTACACCCTGTTAATCGTTCCACTTCCTTGTCTAAAGGACAAAAATATTGCATTCCCTTTCTAAAATTAAGCTTTTGGATTTTGTTTAATTTCCTAACAAATTTCAATTTATATACTTGATTATAAAATATTTATCTACTACTTACAATGTATATTAATAAATTCATTTTACATGGGAACACAATTCCGAAAAGGGAGTTATTTAAAAATAATGATTGATTTTCCCTAAATAAAGTGCCATACTAAAACTATCGTTTTATATCAATATGAGGAGGAAAACCAGCAATGGAACACCTAAAAATTCCAAAAAATTATCATTCCGCACTAAATCTGCATGACACACAAATTGCCATTAAAACTGTAAAAGACTTTTTTCAAAACCAGATTGCGCAAAGACTCAATCTTGCACGCGTGTCCGCACCACTTTTTGTAGACCCACTCTCTGGATTAAATGACAACCTAAACGGCGTGGAGCGCCCTGTTAGCTTTGATATTAAGGAGCAGGACGGGCGCATCGCAGAGGTCGTTCAATCGCTTGCCAAGTGGAAGCGATATGCGCTGCAAAAATACGGTTTTTCTATTGGAGAAGGCATCTACACTGACATGAATGCGATTCGCCGCGACGAGGACACCGATAATATTCACTCCATTTTTGTTGACCAGTGGGATTGGGAAAAAATTATTGCCCGCGAGGATAGAAATCTTGACACGCTCAGAACAATTGTTTGTAAGGTGTATAAATGCCTGCAAAATACAGAGAAGTATATGGCAATTCAGTATGATTATATTGAAGAAATCCTACCCGATGAAATCTATTTTATCACCACGCAGGAACTGGCAGAAATCTTTCCCGACAACACACCAAAGGAGCGCGAGTACTACATAGCAAAAGCAAAAGGTGCCGTGTGCATTATGAAAATCGGTGACAAGATGGAAAACGGCAAGCCACATGACGGGCGCGCGCCAGACTATGATGACTGGGCACTAAACGCAGATATTATTGTCTACTATCCTGTGCTTGACATTGCACTTGAACTCTCCAGCATGGGTATCCGCGTAGACAAAGATGCTCTGCTCTCACAATTAGAAAAAGCAGGCTGCCCCGAACGCGCTGCACTTCCTTATCAGAAAGCAGTTATCAACGAAACGCTTCCCTTTACAATCGGCGGCGGTATCGGCCAGTCACGCATCTGTATGTTTTTCTTGAGAAAAGCACATATTGGCGAGGTTCAGTCCTCTCTGTGGCCAGAAGAAATTGTTACAGCCTGCCAAGAAAATGAAATCCATCTCTTATAAGAATAGGCATAAAAATTCC
>DEPD01000024.1:70725-77235 GCA_002358575.1 Lachnospiraceae bacterium UBA3401
GGAATTTTTATGCCTATTCTTTGTCTATTCTTTATTTTTTGCTTCCCGGCGTTTCTGTCGTTTTAATTTTCTGCGCTCCTTCGCCTCTTTTCTGCCCTGCTTGCTCATCAACAGATAGAAACTCGGCAACAAAAGCAAGATTAATAAAGTCGAAGTTATCAGGCCTCCAATAATAATCAGAGACATACCTTTCATCATTGCCGCATTTTCATTATTAGTAAAAATCATTGGCAGCATTGACAAAATCGTTGTCAATGTTGTCATAAGTATCGGCCTTAAACGAAGCCGTCCACTCTCCATCAAAGCATCATTTAACGGCATGGTTTCTTTGAGCTGATTTGTCGTATCAACATACAAAATACCATTGTTAACAACAATTCCCACCAGCATCAGCACACCCATCAAAGAAGTCATATTGAGTGTCAAACCTGTAATAAACAATAAGAAGAAGGAACCAATCAAACTAAATGGAATACTGAGCATTACCATCAAGGAAAAAATCGGAGATTCAAACTGCATTGCCATCACCAAAAAAATTAGGAAAACTGCTGTGATAATGGCTTTAATAATCGCTGTAAACTCCTCAATCATCATTTCATCCATTATATTTTGTGTCTGCCCCACACCTGCTGGAAATTCGCCTTTCAGTTCCGCTTCTTTCACCGCTTCATCAATCAGTTTTGGCACAGTATACTTCGCCTCGTCTGTCGTGTATGCCATAATTGCAACTTGATATTTTCCATCCTCTCGAACAAGCGTATTGGGTACATCTGAATATACAGCTTCTGCCACATCTCCCACTGTAATCATTGCGCCTGTCGGCGTTGCAATTTCAAGACTCAACAACTGATTCATATTCACATAGCTGTCTTCTGGATATTCCATCCGCACAGTATACTCCTCTGTTCCGATTGTCATATCCATCACTTCAACCCCACTGCTGGCATTGTACATTTCACTCGCCACCTGCACTGCAGTAAGTCCCACATTCATACACTTTAGCGGATCAATCTTTATTCTCGCCTGCGATGCATCTGAGGTGAGATTGCTTGAAGTTTTAATGACACCTGGAATATCCATTAAAATAGAATCAACCTTACTTGCAGCTAGTTTCAAATCTTCTATATTATCACCGCTCATATCAACTTCTGCACTCGCCGTAACACTCATCATCGAAGACATGCCACTGCCTGCCGCGGAGACAATAATACTCATATTGGTGGTATCCATCAATTTTTGGTTATATTCATCCACAAGCTGATTGATACTCTTGGTGCACTCCTCTGAAGGATATGCGGTGATCGTTGCCGAGGAATTGCTAATGGTTAGATTACACCCTGCAAAATCAGGGTCATCCATAATCATCTGTTCAATAAACTGTATATTTTCATCCATAACCTCAATACGAGTGCCTGCTCTCTGCTCAATAGAAATACTAATATTATCAAGACCTGTTGCGGACATCAACTCAGTGTCTAGTTGCTTTACCAGCACAAAAGAAAGCGCGAGAAGTCCAACTGCCACAAGCATTACCGTCTTTTTCTTGAGCATAATATGTTTTAAAAGCGTTTTATATCCATTCCCAACATGCCCTACGATACGATTCGCCAACGTATTCTTCTTTTCTTTTGGTCTGTACTTCCAAAAGAAAATAGGAATGAGAGTAATCGCAACAATCAAGGAAGACAACATTGCAAAGATAATTGTAAATCCAAGTTGTGAGAATAACTGTCCCGCCAGTCCTTTCATTGTGGCAAGAGGTAGATAAACGACTACTGTAGTCAACGTTGACGCAGATACAGAAGAAGCAACAACTTTCGTACCAGTCATTGCTGCGTCTTTGAAATCCGGTCGCTCATCTTTCAATCGAAAACAACTTTCCAATACAACGATAGAGGAATCAACCATCATACCAATTGCAATGACAAGTGCACCCATAGTGACAACATTCAGTGAAAACCCTGCAAAACTCATAAAGATCAAAGTCGCAAGAAGGGAAATTGGCATAGAACTTCCCACAATCAAACTGGCTTTGATATCTCCAAAAAAGATAAATAATACGAGCATAGAAAACAACACGCCAAGCACCAGCGTCTGTGCCACAGAACTTAAAGACGACTTAATACTATCCGCTGCATCATATGCCACAGAAATTTGAATCGCGGAGTTTTTTGCACCCACTTTTTTTATCAGCGCCTTTACATGATTAGAGACATCAACTGTACCTTCACTTTGAACCTTTTTAATCCCTACGCTGATACTTTCCTGTCCATTAAAACGGCTGATACTGCTATTTGCCTTAGAAGACATAGATACAGTGGCAATATCTGAGAGTGCAATCGTTGTCCCACGGTTTGTAATAATCGGCACATTCTGTAAATCCATCAAATTTGTCGGTTTTGATGACGCCGAAGTACTGATATTCTGAGCACCTTGTTCCACACTTCCAATTGGTATTGTAAAATCTGTTGTGGTAATATATGTTTTTATGTTTGCCATCGTTACGCCATACTGCTGCATCTTATCTCGATGAAGCTGTATGCGGATATAATCTTCTTCACCGCCGGACACATCAATCTGCGCGACATCAGAAAGACGTTCAAGTTCTGGCTTTAACTCATCCTCCACAAATGCCAACACATCGGTATCACCTGTCGAGGTAATCGACAAGGTCATCATAGCCTGTGCATTAATATCCATCTCAACAATAACGGGGTCCATCGCATCCTCTGGAAGACGAAGTGACGCTGTATCAACGGCACTTCTAAGATCCGCGTAAGCATCATCAATGTCTGTGCCATATTCATAAGAAAAAATAACAAATGAAATATTTTCTGTGGTCTGTGTTGTCACAGAATCCACGCCGGAAAGCGTCTTTCCAGCCTCCTCTATAATTTTCGTTACCAGCTCCTCCGTTGTCGCTGGATCACCGCCCTGATAAATTGTGCTGACAAACAGCATAGGCATCTCCATATCTGGCGTCAATTCCATCTTAAAACCAAATACAGAACTGATACCAAATACAAATAATGCCAGCACAATCAACAGTGCCGAAACAGGCCGCTTAAGGGCCAGCTTAGTCAAGGAACTCATCGCTTAAGCCCTCCTATTCCTGTGTGTGATTGTCCGTGTCTGCTTCGCTTTCGGGCACAGAAATTTCAACGCCGTCGCGCAGTTGGGCAGACCATGTTGTTATGATTGTATCCTCTTTTGTAAGTCCTTCCGTGATTACAATTCGTTCTATATCATAAAGCCCTGTAGATACATTCGTTTTTCTGGCTTTTCCATCCACAACCGTATACACATATGCCTGCGTACCATCATAGTAGACAGAATCATAGGGGATAATCACTGCATTCTGCTCATGATAGGTGTCCGTTGTAACTGTCGCTTTCGTACCAGAAAGCAGAGCTGACGTATCTCCTTTCACTGTCGCCTTTATCTTAAAAAGTCCAGTCGTGTTGTCAAGTGCACTGCCTATTTCTACCACTTCACCGTCATAAAGTCTATTGTCCTTCTCCAGTGTAATCTTTTGTCCCAGTGAAAAGGTATTGCGCACATCTTCACTGACATAATAGGTTGCAGTCATTGTATTTTTATTGGAAATCACAAATGCTGGATTGCTTGATGTTGCAAAATCATGCTCCTTTAAATTTACAGACTCAATCATACCGGAAATGGTTGCTGTGATAACGTATGCATCCAGATTTTCCTGCGCCTGCTCTACACCAATCTGCGCCTGCGCTATGCCAATCTGCGCCTGCGAAATACCAAGTTCTGCCTGTGAAATGCTATTCTGCGACGCCTGCTTTTTCCCCTCTAAAATTTCTCCATTTGTAATGTTGTCCGCTGTCACCGCCTGACTATAAGAGTCATATGTGCTGTTAATATTATCTTGCAGTTCTTCTATGGTGCCCTCTAACTGGTCAATTGTTGACTTATATTGCGCAATTGTTCCCTCAACCGTTTTCACTTCGGTTGCTGCCAGTTGATACCGCTGCATAATTGCGGCGTATTGTGCTGCTCCTTGTGGTGTATCCCTATCAATAGAATCCGCATAATCCTTAATCTCATCCACATCTTCGTGAAAATCATACTCCACTTTTAAATCTTCCAGTTCTTGTTCCTTCTCCTCTAACTGATCCTTTGCTTTTTCCAGATTATCCATTGCATCCACATAACTTTCCTGCAGCTTGCTCACGCCGTCTTCCGCCTGAGAAATGGTTTTATCGGACTGCATATCATTCAAGGTCGACGCACCCGCACCATACTGCAGTTCATAGGAAATCTTGGCACTCTCCAATCCCATCTGTGCATTTTGCGCAGCAGTCTGCGCATTTTGTGCAGCAGTCTGTGCATTTCGCACTGTAAATTGTGCCATTGTATCATCAAGCACTGCCAGCACATCACCTTCCTCCACAATATCCCCCGCGGCAACTTTTACCTCAAGAACCTCCGCTGTCGCTTTTGGAACCACATAGACGGATTCGTCTGGACTAATTGTAGCGATATATTGGCCACTCAGCTTTAAATCTCCCAACTCTGGTTTTGCTGTCTCTACAATTGCCACATCTTCAACGGTTTTCTCCTCGGGCGCCTGCTCGCACCCCCATAGAGCCATTGCCGACAACACCACACACAATAATGCTGTCAATTTCCTCTGTCTGCTTTTCATATTTTCGATTCTCCTATTACTCATTTACCACTTTGATTTTTTACCTATCTGCTATTTTATACAATCTTTTTGCAAAATAAAAGAGCATATGACATTTTTAATCTAAGTTTAATTTTTTATTGTGGTTTTTTATAAATTGTTACTTGTTATTTTGGTACTTTTTTTATTATAATATAACTTATCAGAAGTTGTTCTTTACTTCTGATAAAAGGCGCTGTTCTTTGCGCCGTAAATCCGACTATAAGAAGCTGATCTTGCTTCTTATAATATAGGATAGATAGCATATCATTTGAACGAATACTAATTTTTATTTCACAAGGAGAAAATTTATGAAAAAGAAATTCAAAAAATTAATTTGTTCCATAATAACACTGGTTACGGTTGTTTCTGTCAGTTTTACCGTACCTGTGTTGCCTGTATTTGCAAAGGAAAGCATTGGAAATGGTCTGATTCTCTCTACAGATATGATTACCATCACAGAGAACGGCACTGCCGCCTTTACTGCACTGATGGCGGAAGGCTTTGATGCCTCTCGTCTCGCCTGTGTTGTCGCAGACCCTGCTGTCGCGAATGTGACACCAGGCACTTGTGCACTGAACGCAGCGGCATTTCAAGTAACTTACCAAAGCGCAGGCACAACGGTTGCAGCAGTGTATAGTATTGACAATCCAGCAGTTGTCGCATATGTTACCATCAATGCAACGCCGGTTATTATGGATATCCCCTCAAAACTTGGTACGAATCGTGACAATTACTGTTCTCTTGTCAGTTATGAATTTGTGCCCTACGATTTTCCTTATGCGGATTTTCAGGATTACAAGTGCACCTTAAATATCAAATATCAATGCGTTTCTTACAAGGATGATGACTATAATCGCTGGGGCTGCTATGGGTATTTCTATGACGCGGAAGGAAATGTGCTATCAAAAGTTCATCTTTACGCCAGCTCTCTATCCAAAGGGCGGATTTATCACAGTGAGTTTAATGTACCTGCCAATGCCGTGCGGTTTTCCATTGAAAGTTTTGAAACTGCGCGAAAAAAATAAATCTCGATACTTTACACAACAGCATTCACAATCGGGGAGGGAAGATAAATCTTCCCTCCCCGATTAAAATAAAATCAAAACTTTCACTTTAACGCGATTATTTAAACGCCTCAATAATGGAATTAATCAAATTTGTAATTTCCTCAACAGAAGTCTCAATATCTGTGTAGATTCCAGCCGACTGACTTGATAAATCCTGCATACTCTTTGCAACTACCGCAAAACCAACACCTGCCTCACCACTTCTTGCCGCCTCTATTGTAGCATTGAGAGATAATATTGTCTGCTTCTTGGCAATTCCTTTTAGATGCCCCGTCTTTTCATTAATCATCTGCACCAGCTCACCCGACTTTTTAATATCGCTCTTAATCGAGTCAAATCTGCCAGAATTAATATTGTTCAGAAGCTCCAACGTTGCAGTCTGACCAATCTGTGTACTGAGTAGCTCTGCGGCAGTCTTTGCATTCTTGTCCGAAGACTTCGCAATGACAACAGAGCCTAACTTGTCTCCATTTACAATGATGTCGAAGGATTCTGTCTCTTCCTCCTGAAATCCTTTTCTGCCTGCAAGGTGCTCTCCATCTAAACCAAGTACAACAGCGTCAAGACCAGCCACATCTGCATAAGACCGCTGTAAAGCTTGTAATTTGTTAGAATCAATGTAATCTTTTAATACCATATATTATCCTCCATTCCGCGGTTCGACATATATACAGTATACCGTTATTTTCAGACATTTTCAATATTTATCTGCCTATTTTACCAACTTTTTTGTAACAGTTCAGCCTT
>DEPD01000024.1:77638-109935 GCA_002358575.1 Lachnospiraceae bacterium UBA3401
CTACGTTATTTCACGGACTTTGCAATATATGCAAAGTCCTGATGCCGAACTGTCACACTTTTTTATCACAATTCACACCACGCCAAATTTCGTATCCATTTTTACAACAATGCATTTTATTTCCGTTTTCTAGCTGTGGCGATCAACTCCTTTGCATTTTCCCGTACAGTATCTGTAATTTCATCACTTCCCAACATTCTTGCAAGCTCATCCACCGCCTCATCTTCGCCAAGCTGTACAATATCTGTAACAGTCTTATTTTCTATAGCCTGCTTTGCGATCTTATAGTGATTGTCTGCCATCGCTGCGATCTGCGGCAAGTGCGTAATACAAAGTATTTGGTGACTTTGTGACAACTGCCCAAGCTTCTCAGAGACTTTCCATGCCGTCTTTCCGCTAATACCTGTATCAATCTCATCAAAAATCATTGTCGGAATCTTGTCTCGTGATGCAAGCACAGTTTTGATCGCCAGCATAATTCGAGAAAGCTCACCGCCGCTTGCCACATTCCCCAGACTTTTCAGTGGTGCTCCAGGATTGGTGGAAATCATAAACTCCACATCATCAAATCCCCCCGCTGTCATCTCTTCTTTCTCTCGCACCTGTATCTCAAACTTTACATCAAGAAAATTGAGGTCTGTGAGCGCCACTATCATATCCTTCTGTAATTTCTCAGCTTCCTTACTGCGGATTTTTGATGCTTTCTGGCACAATTTTTTAAGTTTCTCCTGCTCTTCTGCTAGTTTTGCCTCCAACTGCGCTTTATAGGCATCTGCATTGTTTAACCGCTCAATCTTCTCTCCGAGTTCCTCCTGGTACTGCAAAACTACTTTGATACTGCTGCCATATTTGAGTTTTAGATGATTCAGCAGATTTAAACGCTCTTCCATTTGCTGAAATTGTTCGCCGTCAAATTCCATATCTGTTATATACTCAGCAATTTCTCTGTTAAAATCATTCAACAATGCATCAATATTTTCAAGTGCATCCGCAAGCTCACGCGCCTTGTCATCATAGCTTTCGACACTTCGCAGTTCCCGCACCGCATAACCAACTGCATCCGCCGCGGACTGGTCACTATTTCCAGTAAGTTGATAGACCTTGTCTGCCGCCTCCACAATCTGGCGACTGTTTGCCATTCGCCGGTACTCCCGCTCAAGAATCTCATCTTCCCCCTCTGTCAGTCCAGCCTCCTCAATCTCCTGAAACTCAAACTCTGCAAGGGACAATTCCTTTGCCTTTGTCCCATCATCAATGCAAAACTCCGCAAGTTCCTTTTTCAGAGCCGCATATTGATGATAGCACTCTTTCATCTCGCTCTTAACAGCAGCAAGTTCCTCCCCAGCAAAAGAGTCTAAAATCTCCATATGATTTTTTTTGTACAACAAGGACTGATGTTCATGTTGACCATGAATATCTATCAAACGTTCAGACAGCGCTTTGATTTGTTTTGCAGTAACCGTCTCCCCACATATTTTAAACACATTTCGACTGGGTTGTATTTTGCGCTGGATAATGATAATTCCATCTTCTTCAATGGGAATCTCAAGGGCTTCAATTTCCTTCCTGAGCGCATCATCAGGCGCCTGAAACACCAGTTCTACAAGTGCATACTCAGCCCCTGTCCGAATCATGTCCTTATCTGCGCGCGCGCCTAAAGCAAGATTAATGGAGCCAATCAAAATTGATTTACCGGCTCCTGTCTCTCCACTCAATATATTCAACCCTTCTCCAAAATTCACCTCTGTCTCCGCTATTAGAGCCAGATTCTTTACATGCAAACTAATCAACATCTATAAGTCCCTAACCTTTTATAATCATATTCAGCTTGTCCATCACAGCTTTTGTTTCCTCGACAGACTTCACAGCAGCAAAGATGGTGTCATCCCCCGCTATGCAACCAACAATCTCTGGAAATCGCATTGCATCGAGCGCCGCTGCAACTGCCATTGCCATTCCTTGCTCCGTCTTAATCACCAATATATTCTGCGCCATCTGCACAGAGAGAAAACCTTCCCGCAACACACGAACATACTTATTCCCCAGATTATTGTCTTCCCCCTGCTGCGAAATGATATACTTCTGCCTGCCATTTCCAATCGCTATTTTTGACAGATGCAGTTCCCTGATATCCCTTGAAACTGTCGCCTGTGTCACATCAAAACCTTCTCTGCGAAGATATTCCGCCAATTCTTCCTGAGTCTCAATTTCATATTTATTGATTAGATCGACCACGACCGCATGTCTTCGTCTTTTCATTGGAAATCATGCCTTTCACATTGTTTATATCCGCATTTTTTTGCGCAGCGTATCCAGGAAGCTACCCTCGCTGAGCTTGATAATCTTTATCACTTTGTCCGAACGTATAATTCGCACCTTATCCCCTTCATTGAGACTCACAGGACACCGCCCGTCAAAGCTGACTTCCACTCCGCGCTTTTCACTGAACCTGTAGCGACCAATCTCAATGTCAATCTCATCATCTTCCGCAAGTATAATCGTTCTGTTATTTACCAGTGTATGCGAGCAAACTGGTGTCATCAAAATCAACCGCGCACGCGGCTCGACAATCGGACCACCCGCCGACAGATTATACGCAGTGGAACCAGTCGGCGTGGAAACAATCATGCCATCTGCATTGTATGTACTTAGAAGGCGTCCATTGACATAAATATTAAAATTAATGACATGAAGCGCTCCTTTTCTGTTGATTACAATATCATTTAATGCAGTCTGTGGATTCATACTTTCCCCAGATACCACAGGAGTTCCACGCAGCATCATACGCGGCTCAATTTCAAACTGATTTGCAATCAAACTGTCAAGCGCGGGGCCAATCTCCTCTCGATCCACCTCTGCAAGATACCCCAATGTACCAAGATTAACTCCAATCATTGGAATATGATAGCTAACGTACTCCCTTGCGGCCCGCAGCATTGTCCCATCACCGCCTAGCACAATCATTCCTTCGACACGCTCGTCAACGCTGTCGCTGCACAGACACCCTTTCAGATTGAGGTAATCCCTTATGTAGCGTGTAATCTCACCATTTCCGTCTTTTGTCTGGTTTGTATATATATAAAATGTTCTCATTGATACTCCATTAACTATCCAGCGTCCAAAACATTGTGTGCCTGTGCAACGGTCTCTGCTATCATACCAGCAAATTTCTCCTGCATGATACGATCCACGTTCAAACGTTCTATGGGCTGCTCTGTTCGTAACAGATGCATTAAATATTCTATATTTCCCTCTGGTCCTCTAATTGGAGAAAAGTCAAGATGCAAAATTTCAAATCCTTCTGCCAGTGTAAAAGCAAACACTTTCTCTATTACTTCTCTGTGTATCTGCGGGTCACGCACTACCCCTTTTTTTCCAACTTTCTCTTTTCCTGCCTCAAACTGTGGTTTAATCAAACACACCATTTCTGCATCTGGCTTTAGCAGCGCATATGCAGGCCGCAATATCTTGTCCAGTGAGATAAAAGACACATCAACCGAAGCAAAATCAAGTCTGTCCGCAATATCTTCTAGTGTCATATACCGGAAATTAGTCTTCTCCATACAGACAACCCGCGCGTCATTTCTAAGTTTCCATGCAAGCTGTCCATGCCCTACATCAACAGAGTACACTTTTTTTGCTCCATTTTGCAGCATACAGTCTGTAAAACCACCTGTCGACGCACCGATATCCATACAAATTTTTTCATCTAACTGCACGCCAAATTGTACAATCGCCTTCTCAAGCTTTAATCCCCCGCGGCTGACATAGCGCAGCGTATTCCCTCTGACTTCAATTTGGACCTTGGTTTCATCGAACATTGTTCCCGCCTTGTCCTCCTTCTGATCATTGACATACACACAGCCTGCCATAATCACTGCTTTTGCCTTCTCCCGGGACGCTGCAAGTCCCTGACGCACTAGCAATATATCCAGACGTTCCTTCATGCTCCCGAATCCTTTCTAAAAAATTCAAGCCAATTTCATCAAATCAATGCAAAGAACTGTAGAAAAATAACTGACACATCTTGACTTGTCTATTTCTCCGATTACGCATGTCAAAAATCCTCGCCGCAGCCCGCTAAGACTACGTTTTTTGACATACCTTCTCGAAGAAATATCCTGCGCAATTTGTATCACTTATTTTCCTACAATTCCTAGTATTCTGCGCTCAATCGTCTCTGCATCAATACCCACTTCCTTACGCAGTATCTCCACATTTCCATGCTCCACATACTCATCTGGAATATGAATTGTAATCAGTTTTACATCTGGTGCATTTTCGTCCAGATAACTTCTTACTTTCTCGCCAAATCCGCCGCTTGCCACATTCTCCTCCATCGTCACAATCAAATAGTGTTTTTTAACAGCTTCATCCAAAATTTCCGTATCGATTGGTTTCACAAAACGGGCATTGATAACACTGCAAGAAAACCCTCTCTGCATCAACAGTTCGCGCACCAAAAGTGCTGTTTTTACCATGCTTCCCACCGCTACCAAGGCAATATTGCACTCACGATAAATCCACTCCGCCTTTCCAAGGCTGATAGGTTCACGGTACTCCCGCAAGCCATCATACGCCTCCCCCCGCGGATATCGAAGTGCAATCGGTCCCTGAAATGCCACCGCAAATTTAAGCATATCCGAGAGTTCCCACTTATTTTTGGGTGCCATAATATGCATGTTTGGTATCGATGACAAATAGGACAAATCAAATATTCCCTGATGTGTCTCCCCATCACTCCCGACAAGTCCTGCGCGGTCTATCGCAAAGACCACTGGCAAATTCTGAATGCAAACGTCATGCAGAATCTGGTCATACGCCCTTTGCAAAAAAGATGAATAGATTGCAACCACTGGCTTTAGTCCGCCTGCTGCCAGCCCTGCTGCAAAAGTAACTGCATGTTCCTCTGCAATCCCCACATCAAAAAAGCGCTCAGGATACAAATTGCGAAACCGCTTTAATCCCGTTCCATCTGGCATTGCAGCCGTGATTGCCACAACGTCGTCATATCGGTCTCCCAACTTGCACATCACTGTAGAAAACACATCTGTGTAACTTGACTTTGTTTTTGGGGTCCGCGGAAGCCCTGTATCTACATCAAATGGCTCCGCGCCATGGAATCTTGCAGGGTGTTTCTCTGCAGGTGCAAATCCTTTGCCCTTCTGTGTAAGCACATGGATTAAAACGGCAGATTTACAGCGTTTTGCCTCACGGAATACCTTCATCATAGCATTGATATTATGCCCGTCCACTGGTCCTAAATAGGTGATTCCCATATCCTCGAAAAACATACCCGGAATCACAAGCTGTTTCACAGAACTTTTTGCGCGCCGTATACTTGTCACAATCGGTTCTCCCAATTTGGATTCCATAAGAGAATTGTAGATGCCTTCCTTCATGTCAAGGTACTTGTCCGCTGTTCTTATATTGTTTAGATACTTTGACATTCCACCCACATTTTCTGAAATGGACATATTATTGTCATTTAAAATAATAATAAAATTTTTCTTTAGACGTGAGGCATTGTTCAGCGCCTCATATGCCATTCCGCCGGTGAGTGAACCATCTCCAATAACAGAAACGACTGTATAGTCTTCATTGCGCAAATCCCGTGCCTTTACCAGTCCCAGCCCCGCCGAGATAGACGTGGAACTATGTCCGGTGTCAAAGCAGTCGCATTCACTCTCTTTTCTTTTAGGAAAGCCACTCATACCGCCATATTTCCGCAAATGCTCAAATCCAGAACGCCTGCCAGTCAGTAGTTTGTGCGTATAGGACTGATGTCCCACGTCCCACACAATCTTATCCTGCGGCAGGTTCAGGCTTAAATGCAGCGCCATAGTCAACTCCACAGCGCCGAGGTTAGAGCCAAGATGACCCCCTGTGACACTAATTTTATTGATCAAAAATTCCCGAATCTCCTCTGCCAGCAGATTCCAATCCTCCGGCGGCACATTTTTTATATCATTTTCTTTCTCTATCGTCTCTAATATCATACCCAGCACCTTTCACAACAAGGTTTTACTTCACACGTGTTATCAGACTGCGTACCAGCTCTATCAGAAACTTATTCTGAACACCTTTTTCTTCCAGCGAACACAAAAGTTTTACCGCATGGTCTGAAAGCTCCTTTTGCTCCTGTGATGCCTCTGTAAGCCCTTTTAGCGTGACATAAGTCGTCTTTTGATTCTTCGCATCACTTCCGACAGGTTTTCCCAACGTCTCAAGTGTACTTGTCACATCAAGGATATCATCTTGTATCTGAAATGCAATCCCTATCTCATACGCAGCCCGCTCCACCAGCGTGACTTGTCCTTCGTCCGCTCCCGCCAGAACTGCTCCGACCATCATTGCAGCTTGTATCAGCGCTGCCGTCTTGTGTTCATGAATAAACAGCAAATGCTCCTGTGTGACCTTTTCCCCAAGATTTTCCGCTTCAATATCTGCAGTTTGACCGCCAATCATTCCGTAAATCCCCGCCTTCTGCGCGAGGATAGACAGTGCTCTCGCCTTTCTGTTTGTATCACCGTTCGGAAACACAAATGATTTTAGTGCGGTTTCAAATGCATAATTTAAAAGTCCATCTCCGGCAAGGATTGCCATCGCTTCTCCATAGACAGCCCAAGTTGTCTTTTTTCCTCTACGATAAAGGTCATTGTCCATAGCAGGCAGATCGTCATGTACAAGCGAATACGTATGTATCATTTCAATCGCTGCCATAAATGGTTCTATCTCTTTATCCACGCCGCCAAAAAGCCTGTAAGTCTCCGACATCAGTAGAGGACGCAACCTCTTTCCACCTGCATTCACACTGTAGTTCATTGCCTCTGCCACCGTCTTTGCCCAATCTGCTTCCCCTGAGACGCATTGCGGAAGATATGCCTTTATAATTTGTTCTATTTCCTTTATCTTACATTCCAATTCCTGATCAAAATTCATCTAATTCTCCATTTTCATTTAATTTGAGAACTTCCTTCTCCACGCTGTCAATCTTGTCATTGCAGGACTGAATCAATCTCATGCCTTCTTTGTACAATCGAAAAGACTCTTCCAGCGAGATGTCCTCCTGTTGCAGTTTGCCAATTGTATCTTCCAATCTCTCAAATGTCTGTTCCAATGTCAGCTCCGTCGCCATGTTCTACCTCTTTCTCAAGACAGCCAGTCTGCGTTTTTGTTACTTTTGCCTGTATCATACCATTCTTTACATAAATGCAAACAATATCTCCTATTTTCATAAGATGCACATCATTGATCACCTTGTGCTGCATATCCTCAACATATGCATACCCTTGACAAAGCTTGTCAAGCGGAGAAAGTCCCTTTAGCTGTTCTGCATAGAGCGCTAGTCTGTGCTTTTGCTGTTTTAGCGCACTCTCCATAAGTCCGGCAAGCTTTCCTTCCAAATCCATACAGTATGTCCGTTTCTGCTGAATCTGATTGGCTGGACTTAAAAACTTTAATTTTAACCGAAACTGGTTAAGACGATTTTGCTGTCTGTCAATCTGCACTTTCAGCGCATGTGTCAAAGTAGATTGATAAACTGCCAGCTTGTCCATCAACTGTCCAAAATCATAGACTGCAAGTTCTGCCGCTGCCGAAGGAGTTGGCGCTCTCAAATCCGCCACAAAATCGGCAATTGTCGTATCTGTCTCATGTCCTACTGCCGATATTACAGGAACACTACAATTAAAAATTGCCTGTGCGACTGCCTCCTCATTAAACGCCCACAAATCTTCAATAGAGCCACCGCCTCTTCCGACAATTATCACGTCTACGCCAAGGCGGTCCAATGAACGGATTCCACTCACAATGCTTGCCACAGCCTGATCACCCTGCACAATCGCAGGATACAAAATAATCTGTATATAGGGATTGCGCCTTGTCGCAATATTGATAATATCGCGAACCGCTGCCCCTGTAGGCGCTGTCACAACTCCCAATGTACGAATATACGCAGGTATAGGCTGTTTGTACTCTGGTGCAAACATACCCATTTCTTCCAATCTGCGCTTCATGCGGTCAAACTTTTCGTATAACACGCCCGCGCCGTCAAGCGTAATCTGCTTTGCATACAGTTGATATCTGCCATCTCTTTCATATACGTCAATCGTACCGCCAACCACAACCATCTGCCCTTCCTCCAGACGGAAAGAAAGGCCGGTGCGATTGCCGGCAAACATAACACAGCTAATCACTCCTCTTGCATCCTTCAATGTAAAATAGATATGCCCCGAAGAATGATACTTGCAGTTGCTAATCTCTCCCTTTACCAAAAGGTATCTTAGCATATAATCCTGTGTAAACATATTTTTAATGTAGGAATTGACCTGTGCAACCGTATAAACATTCTGTCTCACAAAAATGCCTCCCTGTCATACAGCATAAACCATTATTTTTTTTCAGCAAACTTTGCAAGAACACCGTTGACAAACCCTGATGATTCGTCCTGTCCAAACTGTTTGGCAAGTTCCACCGCCTCATTGATCGCGACGCTGGTTGGAACATCCTTGTCAAAAATAATCTCATATACTGCAAGACGCAGAATCGTAAGGTCTACTTTTCCCATTCTCTGTGTCGTCCAGCCTTTTGCCCGCGCGTTAATCATCGCGTCAATTTCGTCCAGCTTTTCCAATATCCGATTGCCTTTATCTGAGATGTACGCCATATCCGGCTCGCTGATTGGAGGCAGTTCGTTTTCCTGTGTTTCCTCCTCCAAGCTCTCAAAAAAGAACTGTTTCTGTTCTGGCATTTCGTCCCTGTCATTAAACTCAACTCTGAATATAAACTTAAATATCTGTTCTCTAAGCTCTCTTCTGCTCATTTATCTTTTCCCTAATTCATATTTATTTGTCTGATGCCATCTTAATCCCTACAATTCTGATATTTACGTCAGAGACATTAAATCCAGTCATTGTCTCAATTGCATTCTTTACCTTTTCCTGCACTTTATTGCAGGTTGTTGGAATATTAAAACCATACTCCAGAGTCACTGCAAGTTCCACAGATACATTGCCGTCCAAAATATCAACTTTGACTCCTTTGGTCTGCTTCTTCATACCAACCTTGCCCATCAGCTCATTTGTGATGTTGCCAGCCATAGCGCCCACACCTTCCACCTCTGTGGCAGCAAGCCCTGCAATCATAGCAACAACATCATTGGCTATTTTTACGGTGCCAAACTCTTCATTCACTGCGTATCCGTTTTTATCTGTCTTTGTTTCTTTTTCCATGGTTTTACCCTCCTGTATCCATTTCTTACGGACTCCTGCAATCCCCTGCAGCAAGCAATTTTTATTACATTATATCAAAATACCTTGGCTTTGCAAAGCAAAAATTCGTGATATACTACATATCTTTTCCCAAAATTTACTATTTCATACAGAAAGAAGGCACTATGACATTCCTACAATTTTATATATCCCAAAAACTAATTGTCCGCTGTGTTTCATTAAAGGTATATGCAATGCTTGCCCCACGCTTGTCTATAAAATCAAAAATTTTCTGTTCTGTAATCAGATTCTGAATCAAAGATGCATAGGTCTCATCTCTGTCACACTTGAGGGTTACACTGCTCGCCGATTTTACTGTGTCGCTGTCAAAGACAAGCGCAAGCTTTGCCTCATCATAACTGTCAAAGTACAATCCTTCCCGCACAAAATAGTTATCTGCGAGTGCACTGCAAACAGGGAGTGGAACCACTTTTTCTATCGAGTGTGTCCTTGTAATCTCGTCTGTTGTCACCAGAAAATAATCATAGTTAATTGATGGGACATACGCCTGCGATGTGCTGTCTGTCCCGCTTGAAGTGTAGGAGGCATCTCCCCAAGTAGGGTCGAGATAATAATAATTGCCATTCACCCGCACCAAATTCCAGCCATGCCGCTCACCGTTCGTAAACCCTGTCACCAGCAGACATTGAATGCCTGCTTGCTGCAACATATACTGCATTGCCTTTGCATAGCCCTGACACACAGATTTTCCCTGCAAGAATACAGAACATATATTCTGATTATTTTCCACTGTCTTGTCATACTCTGTATTGTTAATCAGCCATTCATACAAATATTTGACAGTGTTGTATTCGTCCTCATTTAACGGAATTTGTGCGAAGCAATCTCTCAACCGCTGCACAATCGAAAGTTGTGCTTGCCCTATCTCATCCGCTGTCATAGAATATGTGCCGCTGAATGTTATCTCTGTAACAGCAGTGTCTATCATATATTCTGTAAATTGATATCCCTCCACATAAAACAGTTCTGGATGATCATTCATCACGCAGGCAAAGACAACATCCAGCATAGACTTGTCCACAGTCGATAGATGCACTCCGCTTTCGATACCAGTAAGCGCATCCAACATTTCAAGATAAATCTGCTGCTTCTCTTTGTCAAGACAATGATAAGCATAATATAGTTCCGACACTTCCCGCAATTCCTGTGGTTCCTCTGTCTCTGTCTGTGTTGTCTCCTCTGTTGTTTGTACTTCATCCGGCTGTTCCGGCTCATACGTGCGTGTCTCCTCTGTTTCTTTTTTCTCTTGAATTGTACGCTCTTGGTTTTCCTGCACTGTACAGCCCTGTACCAGCAGCATTATACAACTGGTCAGCACTGCCCACAACACTGTCTTCGTTTTCATTCATCAATGCCCCATCTTTTAGTTACCGTTCACACCCAATATTTTTTGAAAAAATTAAGTCCTTCCAAGTGTGAACTGCAACATTTTTGCACACAAAATGCTAAAACACAAGCATTTTGGCGCATGATTCTCACTACTTTTGCAACATCTCAACAGTAACATCTTTTTGTTAATTTCTGCCAAACTCTGAAAGCATCAGCCCTTTGTTTCTGTCAATCGTCATGCCGATACTCCACTGATTAATAAACAAAAGAAGCGGATTTCCTTTTAAATCCTGAATCTTCTTCATATCTGATGTGCCAGAAAGCTTGTTTAAATCCACCTCGTCCTTATTTTCTATCCAACGGATGTACTCATATGGAAGCGGTTCAAGTTTGATATCTACATTATACTCATTCTCCAAACGATATTTGAGCACATCAAATTGCAGAACGCCCACTACCCCTACAATAATTTCCTCCATACCAGTATTAAATTCCTGAAATATCTGAATCGCGCCTTCTTGTGCAATCTGATTAACCCCTTTGATAAACTGTTTTCTCTTCATGGTGTCTATCTGCCGAACCCGCGCAAAATGCTCTGGCGCAAAAGTTGGTATCCCTTCATAACAGATATCATTTTTCGGCGCGCAGACCGTATCCCCTATGGAAAAAATGCCTGGATCAAACACACCGATAATATCTCCTGCATAAGCCTCGCTTAAAATCTTACGCTCATCAGCCATAATCTGCTGTGGCTGAGAAAGCCGCATCACTTTACCGCCTTGGACATGCTTCACCTCTGCGCCTGCATCAAATCTGCCGGAGCAGATGCGCATAAATGCCACTCTGTCGCGGTGTGCCTTGTTCATATTTGCCTGTATCTTGAAAACAAATGCAGAAAAATCATTCTCAGCAGGGTCAACTGTCTCTCCTTGTGATATTCTTGGAAGCGGTGGTGTTGCCATTTTCAGAAAATTCTGTAAAAATACTTCCACGCCAAAGTTAGTAAGCGCAGAACCAAAAAATACAGGTGTCAGCTTTCCGCTGCGCACTTCCTCCAAGTCAAATTCTGCGCTCGCGCCATCAAGTAGTTCAATTTCATCGCGAAGCGTAGCGAGCGCTTCCTCTCCAATCTTCTCGAGCAGCAATGCTTCATTATCCATTGGAATGACTGTCGTCTCCCCCTCCTTGGTGCCCTTCTGGGTATCGGAATAGGTTAGCACATGATTTCCATGTCTGTCGTAAACTCCCTTAAACCGCTTTCCAGAGCCAATTGGCCAGTTTACAGGACAAGTAGCAATGCCAAGTTCCTTCTCAATCTCATCTAGTAACTCAAAAGTGTCATTTGCGTCTCTATCCATTTTATTGATAAACGTAAAAATCGGTATGCCTCTCATACCGCACACCTTAAATAATTTTCTTGTCTGTGCCTCAACACCTTTCGATGCATCAATCACCATAACCGCCGAGTCCGCCGCCATAAGCGTTCTGTAAGTATCCTCAGAAAAGTCCTGATGTCCTGGCGTGTCAAGAATATTGATGCAGTAACCATCATAGTTAAACTGCAGAACGGAGGAAGTAACCGAGATACCTCTCTCCTTTTCAATCTCCATCCAATCCGACACCGCATGTCTGGCAGTAGCCTTGCCTTTGACACTTCCTGCGAGATTGATGGCACCTCCATACAGCAAAAACTTCTCAGTCAGGGTTGTCTTGCCAGCATCAGGGTGTGATATGATGGCAAAAGTCCTTCTCTTATTGATTTCCTCTGCAATATTACTCACTGATCTATCCTCCGTCTATCCATAGCATTCTCATCTATCAAGGCGCAGCCTGCGGCGCTTATCCTGCCGCCACAGGCGGCTGCCCTGACATATTGCATCTAAGTATATCACATTTATCCAATTAATTCCACATCTTATTTTTTCGTTTTTATTCTGTTCCAGAAACTGTAATAATAATATTTTCTGCGGAGATATTGGTCTTGCGCTGTACAATATCTATAATCTGAGCAGTCTGTGCCTCGGTGAGGTCTGCTGCCCCCACCATGACATCTGCGGAATCACCACTGATGCTTACCACAGTCTGGGTAAATCCTTTCGCTTCTAGGAGCATCTGCGCATCAGATTCTTTCTGCGCAGTCTCTGTGAGTGTAATCATACTGCTCACAGCATCTTTTTTTGCCTCCTCCGTCAAATCTGCATTTTGAATAATCTCCATCAATGATTCCTTATTCTGTGCCCTCGTCTGTTCTTTTAAAAGTTTTGCGCCCGCAAGTGTGGACACACCAGAAGCACTGGTAAATATCGCTTCTCCCGGCACTTCCTGCTCAATAACCGTCGCGCCAGATTCATCTGTGTTGGAGGCAAGTGTTCCGTCTGCTGCCTCGTCAGTTGGCTGAAGTTCTGTTGAAGCCGTAGTCAATGCGCTGTTTGCTGAGGTATCCATGTCACTGTTAAGATAATTTTCTGTGATTGTCACATCATCTGTATCAAGACTTGGAATATCCTGACCAGTTCCTGCCGCAGACGCATAGTCTATTATTGTTCCGTCAGTATCTTCCCTAAGCGATATGGCATACATATCTTCATCAGAGATCTCATACGTAAGTTCACTACTGCTTCCGTCCACAGAGATAAAATCCTCTTCTCCAATCTTGGTGCCGGCAAAGTTGAGATAACCTGCTACCGCAATCATCACTGCCAATGCCGTAATCATAATCTGGTTTTTTCTTAATATTTTTTTCACCAAACCATATCCTTCCTATTGCTTCTCTTTGCTACTTCTATCTTATTCAAAGTATGCTTTACTTAGACTTATTATTTTGTGTTTTTTCAATTCTGCGCTGTCTGCCCCATTCTTAACACCTCAACTTTGTTTGCCTCCACGCCATATAGTGCCATCACAAGCTTTACAATCTGCAGTCGAACCGCCTCATTGGAAGCTCCCTCCGCCGAAATTACCACACCGTCAATCTGCGGGCTCTTAGTCTGTGCTATAAAAGGTACTTGATCGCCATTCCCATTTACAGTATATACTGTTGACTCATCTTTTCTTACCTCACTGTTTTCGCCATTGATTGTATTTGATGTGGGGATATCCTTCTCCACAACATATTCTGGCGACTCTTTGATATAGATTAGTACTTTCACTGTTCCAACGCCTGCCACGCTGGACAAAAATTCTTCAAGCTCCTGTTCAAGTCCTCTTTTATAATCCTCTATATAGGTCTCATTCTTCCCGTTTTTTAGATTGTTCTGTACATCTTCCTCACTGTTCGGAGACTCCACACTTTTCTGGCTTTTCTTTGCAGCAAAACTACTGTTGCTATCTCCCGTTGGCAACAGAATGACAAAAATCAATATCCCACTCAGAAAAATAATCAACATCGTTTCCTTCGTTGGTCTTCCTCCGTTTCCGCCGTTAATTGCCAACCGAATCCTGTCCCGAACCCTCTCCAGCATCCGATTCACCTCCGTTTCTGCTGTTATATTCCTGGTGCGCCCCGCCTATAATTTTTTCCTCCCACATCTGCTCATAGTATGCCTCTCCCTCATAAATCTGGTCTGCCTCTGTCATTCTCTTCCATTCCTGCTCCCAGCGCTCATACAATTTATCCGCCTGGGAAAAACTGTTTTCAACTTGCCCCACAAAAGAAAAAACCACATTAAAACAGATACACATTGTCAGTAAATAGGAAAAAAGTTTTAGATATTTTTGATAACCACTACCTTCCGTCAACTGGATAAGACATTGAAAACAGATTACAGTATACACAAGCCTCCTAACCTCGACCGCCAGATTTTCCATATGTTCTCCCTCTGTCATATATTAGTTCTATCTAACTTGTTGCATTTGTCACAACGGCTATTGTAATAAAAAATAACGTTGTGACTGTTATTAATATCCGCAGCAACATAAATCCCGCCTCAGATATGTATTCAACACATTTCATCATCTGACGCTCTCCGCAAATGCTTCCCAGCGCACCGCTCACCTTAATAATAAAGAGAATCATAAAGGCTTTTAGAACAGGTGCTGCGATCATCAGCACAAGCACCACCAAAATCAGCACGCCAAGGCTGTTTTTTACTGCAATGGCTGAGGCGAGCGTCACACTCGATACGGACTCTACAAGGTCCCCAATTCCTGGAATGGCACCCGCAGTTTTTTGAATCACTGTATTGTTTGCCTTATCAATCACTGGTGTTATTATAATTTGAAGAATTCCGCTTCCTGACATAACTACAATCATCATTTTTAAAACCCATTGCAGCCCTTTTTTGATAATCTCCATCAATCCTTTAAATCGCTCTTCTCCCCAAATGCTCTCCACCACACCAAGCATCACATACCCCTCGACAACAGTCGTCAGTGAGGCCGCAATAATTCCTTCTATCAGACACAGAAAACCTAGTAGCAACTTATAAAAAATTAGCGCCGTCAGCCCAGAGCCCGCAGCGGCAATACAAATCATATATGCCGGAATCATCACCTTCAAAAACTCAAGCATCCTAGTCATTGCCTCCTCAACAATGTCGAGCACCTCATGAAACGCGTTGATTAACACTACAAGCTGACAGAGAATAAAAAAAGTTTTCGCCGCCTTTGCTGCGCCCTCATTTTTTAAAGCAGACATTAGGTTACTGACCAATGCAACCAGAATAAATAACACAAGCACAGATATAAAAAGCCTTTTCCAGCCATCAAAAACACCCGTTACTGTCCCTGCGAGATAACGCCAGAATAATCCTGGGTCCAACGCCCAATTTCCCATCAATACATCTTTGATAAAACTCATGGAATCTGTATTTTTTCCTGGCAGCAGCTCCCGCAGCAATTTATCCAAAATGCTTAAATCTGGAAGGATATCTAATTCCTGCCAAAAGCCCATATCCTGACTCATCTCATCATTCCCTCAAGCATATCAATCATAATTCTAATAATAGGAAATCCGGCCACCATAATCGCAACTTTGCCAAACAACTCAATGTGGCTGCTGAGCGCTGAATATCCAGAGTCCTTGCACAAGTTGGAAGCAAAGTCACATACGTAAGTAATACCGATTATTTTTAGAAGAAGTGATATGTACGCAATATTTCCACCCAGTATTGACTCCCAATTTTCAAACTCCCCAATTGCGGTTTCCAACACTGTCAACACTCTAATTGCAATAAAAAAACTCACAAGCATAATAATCAGCGTCGCAAATTCTGGTCTATCTTTTTTGATAACCAACGCCGCAAAAAGCCCTGCTATGGCAAGCACACAAATCTGAATCATATTATGGCCTCCATTATCAACACATTTCTTACAAAGCAAATAAATCCTGTATCATTTCAAAAAGTTGGTATATATATGGGACAATCCATGAAAGCACCAGCACCAGTCCGGCGAGACTAATAAGAAACGCGTGTTCTTCCCTGCCGCTATGCTTCAATACCTGTCCCAGTATCGTTATCAATATACCAACTGCTGCTATCTTAAATATCAGACTGACTTCCATTTTCATCCCCATTTCACAACAATTCTGTCGCTTAGAAACTGTTCAGAAATTACGATTAACAGTTCTTTACTATAAAAACAATATAATACACAGGATTCCCGTCAATGTGCTAAGCGCTTTGATTAACCGACTGTTCTCATTCTTTTTCTCTGTGAGCCTGTCTATCTCACTGTCTAGCTCCGTCCCAAATAATCCCAGCGCCTCCACTTGAATCTGTTCCCCCTCATATGCAAAGCAGTCTCCCATTTTTAATAAATAGTCCTTGCCTATCTGCATAAAATCCCCTCTGTCCTGAATAGTTTCATTCCAAATAGCAATCAGCGATTTCCCGTTGCGCGCTTTCATTCTCTGAGAAACTTCTCTTAGAAACTGGTCATATGGAGACTCTGCCTTTGTGGAAATCATGTCAAAAATTTCTTCCATTGGTCTATGCAAATAGGCAATCTCACCGGCAATATACAACAATATCTGTTTTTGCTGTTTTAGATGCCAGATCTGACTGCTCATCTCACCGCAAAGCGACCAGCCAAATCCAAGTGCTCCTGTCATCACGCAGGCACCTGCAATAAATTTCTGCCACATATTTGATTCCCCTTTCTGTCATAAATCTCAAAATACCGAACCATTTTTTCATCCATTGATAACACCACAAAACGATCAATCAACTCAGACTGAAAGATTCTCTCCATCTCAGATTTATGCTGAATATCTTCAATAGAACTGCCGTGGATCGTCGCCAATATACTGCACCCACACACTCCTGCATGAAAAATAGCCTCGGCATCTGCACTTTTTCCAATCTCATCAATCGCAATCACCCGCGGCGCAAATGTTCTCACTAAGATGGAAATTCCCTGCAGTTTGTCACCACCTGTAATAACATCTGTCCGCTCGCCACAATCCAGCATGGCACTGCCCCGATACGCCCCTGCAATCTCGCCTCTCTCATCAATCACACCCACATTGCATCCGCGATACCCTTCCGCACCATTTGAAAAAAGGCGAATGGTATCTCTAAGCAGGGTTGTCTTACCAACTCCTGGCGGTGAGATAATCAGCGTGTTAAAAGGGATTCCCTGCTGTGTGTGATAGAGATATCGTATTATTTTCTGCGCAATATTTTTGTGCTCATGCGCCAGTCTGATATTCATATAACGAATATACTTTGCGATAAACCGCCCGTTTCCCGCTGTTGTAAGTTCTCCCGTGATACCGATTCTGTGTCCCCCCTCGACAGTGATATATCCCTGCTTTCGCTCCTCCTCATAAGCATAGACAGAATCATGACACAGATATCGGAAAATTTCCTCCAACTCCCGCTCCCCATATATAATAGGAAGTCTGTGCTCCCGCTCCGTCAGCACGCGCACTGGCTGGTTGACACGCAGTCTAATTTCCTGTATCTTTTCAAAATTTACGCTACCTCGCTCCCAGTCCCCTCTAAGTCTCTGTGGAAAAAACTGCAGAATCCGATTATCCGCTGTCATTGCACACTCCTCCTTTTGTTTGTCCCACTGTCCATATCTCAATATATGTCCCGAATTTTAAAATATGAGCACTTGCCGCGCAAATATTTTATTACGCACAAAATTTAAATGCTTTTTTCCGCGAAATATGATATTGTTATTAAGGAACAGTTCCTAAGGAGGTATGTAAAAAATGCATGAAATGAAACAGAAATTACACACAGGGGAACTTTATCTCCCTGGCGACGAAGAAATTATAAAGGAGCAAGTTTCCTATCAGGATAAACTTTGCGAATACAACCTGACAAAACCTTCTGAGTTTAAAAAAAGAACAAAAATGCTCAAAGATATGCTAGGTGACTGTGGAGAAGGTGTCTATATCGAAGCGCCATTCTATGCAAATTTTGGCGGACATCACTGCCATTTTGGAAACATGGTTTATGCCAACTATCATCTCACCTGCGTGGACGATACCCATATCTATATTGGGGATTATACTATGATTGGTCCAAACGTGACCATTGCCACCGCAGGACATCCAATTCTTCCAGAACTGCGGGAACAGCAATATCAATACAATATGCCTGTGCATATTGGCACAAATTGCTGGATTGGCGCCGGAGCAATCATTATGCCAGGTGTTACTATCGGGGATAATACCGTTATCGGCGCTGGCAGCATAGTGACAAAAGATATTCCGGCAAATGTTGTCGCTGTCGGAAACCCTTGTCGAGTAATGCGCGAAATTAGTGACCATGACAAGGAATATTATTTTAAAGATAGAAAAATAAGGGAGTAGCACTACTCCCTTATCTATCTAATAGGCTCTCCAAATTTTATCACAATATCAGGCACAAAAAGATTCCGAGAGGCTATTCTATATAATAGTCAATATTCCCACTGATTTCAACAATAAGATCACCAATAATATTGGCGCAATAAATTGAATCATCACAACATACAAACGCTTTCTGCCAAATCTACTGCCGGATTTCTCCACCTCATCAATCACAGCTTTCGGCTTTAGTATCCAGCCAATCAAAACACACGTTCCAATTGCAACCAGTGGCATCAGCAAATTATTGCTAATATAGTCCATAATATCCAAAATCTGTGCAATTGCCCCATTCGGCAGCTTAACCTCAAAATACAATTTGTTATACCCAAGACATACAATCACACCGCCGACAATTGCAATAATCGTCTCAACTGTTGCTGCTTTTGTACGTGTCATATGAAACTTGTCCATAAAGCTGGACACCACCGCCTCCATGACAGACACAGCACTTGTAATCGCGGCAAACAACACCATAGCAAAAAAGAGACCTCCTACCAGATTTCCGATTTTTCCCATAGACGCAAACACTTTTGGCAGCGAAACAAACATCAAGCTTGGCCCCGACGCCGCCATGCCTTCTCGTCCCATAAAGGTATAGACCGCTGGAATAATCATGACACCTGCCAGAAATGCAACTGTCGTGTCAAATATTTCAATCTGATTAATAGATTTTACCAGATTGGCATCATCTTTGACATAGGAGCCATACGCAACCATAATTCCCATCGCCACACTCAGACTGAAAAACAGTTGTCCCATTGCATCCAGAAGCACTGTAAAAAAGCCCTTCACTGTCATCTCGCTCAAATCAGGAACTATATAAATCAAAAATCCCTGTAATCCTGTTCTTGTTACCCCTGTTTCATCTTCATAGTGAATTGTCAAGGAAAAAAATGCAATCCCCACAACCAACAGCAATAGCAATGGCATCAATATTTTTGAGGACGACTCAATCCCCTTGTTAATTCCACGAAATACGATAAACGCCACCATTAGCAAAAAGATAAGCAATAATACAATTGGTTGCCATTCCCCAGTAATAAATCCCGTAAAATAACCATCCTCTGCTGCCGCAGTACCATTTCCTGTGAGATACGCAAGAAAATACTTTACCACCCATCCGCCAATCACACAGTAATATGGCATAATAATCACTGGAACAAGACATGCAATCACGCCCAGAAAGCCCCAATTAGAACTCAACTTCGCATACGCAGTCAATGGACTCTGCTTTGTCTTTCTTCCAATCGCAATCTCTGTTGTAAGCAGTGTAAATCCAAATGTAATCGCTAATATTAAATAGATTACCAGAAACAATCCTCCGCCATCCTTTGCCGCCAAGTACGGAAAACGCCATATATTTCCTAGACCGACAGCACTTCCTGCCGCAGTCAGCACAAAACCAATCGAACCTGAAAATGAATTTCTACTTTTTTCTTTTTTCATCACCTTTTTTTAAAATCCCCTCTCATTTTATTGTATCTATATTTATATTTTAAGAATCTATTGTTATTTATACTCACGACAGATAAAATCTGCCATGAGTATCGCGCCAACCGCAGCCGCAAAGCGGCATATTTCCTTATGCGGTTGTGCGCATCGCATTATACTGAGCGGTCAGTCTTTTCGACCGCCAGTATAATCTTCTCCAAATTCATATGGATACCCTAGTTTGCGCATAAAATCAGCCATCTGCCAATCTGAATACCCAAACTCATCGTCTTCATATGCTTTCTCATCAGAGGTATCTGACCAGAAAATCAGATACTTTTCAATGCCTGCCTTGTCCACAGAAAAATACTTTGCAATAATATCTGCATTTCCTTTAAATTTTTGTATTGCTTTCTCTGACACTTCACCAAAATAGTCAGGTATTGGATCGAATTGGTCTATCTCCTCTCCATTATCATACAGCTCATATGCCCAGTAATCCCCATCATATATGTAAAGTATCAAAACAGCTTTGCCGCATTCCTCAGATATCGCTCCTGCAAGTGCTCCATACCCAATACATCCATTATTAATCAAAATACTTACACCATCTGCAGATTCTTTGTACTCGCATTCATCAGGACACAAGTCCACAATATCATACTTTATAGCATCCGCTGTCTTACTGTTATGCAATTTGCGCGAACACTTTTCTGCAACAGTCTTTACAAATGTTTTTGCTTCCTCCTTCTTACACGCTGGTATAATCACCACCTACAAAAATAACCCCATCTTTGTTTTTCCTCCATTTCCTTACAATAAACTTTCTCGTCTATCTATTATTTAAGCTGTAACTTTTAACTACCTATAAGTTAACAGCACAATTAGTATCAGTATACTCTCTTGCAGACTAGATGTAAATCTTTATTTTTGAACATTTGAATTCGCAAAAAATCTATGGATTACAGCATTCCGCAGGCGTATATCCCTGCGAAACCAGCTCGTCCCTTTGTCCTGTATAAACCGATTTATTTTTCTCTCCAATTCTTTTACCGCTAGAACAATCCTCTTTATGAAACTTTTTACTGTTGGTATTTAAGATATAGGTATCTCCAGTTTGCTTCTGGGAAGAATCTGCACTTGATACATCTTCTGACGCTTCGCGATTCTCGCCAGTGGCATAATCAATCTCCACGCCTTGCTGCACATTGTAGACAAACACGCAGAACTGACACCCATATCCATTGTCCTCCACGGACCAAGCTTCCATCAACACCCCACATGCAACCAGATCATTCTCCTCTTTGTAGACGGGTGTCACGCGATATAAAACGTGATTGCTTGGATTGTCATCTATGTAATCAGCAACTGTATTTTCAAAGGGAAGCATTCCCTCAACATTAAAATATCTTGTACCAGTAATTAAATTTTTCTCATTTGCATTTTCTGCTGCGAGTTGATAGCCAATCAAATGGCAGCGATTATACAGCCACTTTCCATGATATTGATTTTGATGCCAGCCTGTAGGCGTCACCGAATTTAATGATGCTTCTCTATCCTCGGTAGGCATTAGTTCTTCACAAATATTTGCATATGCTACTTGACAGCGCCCGAGCGCATCTAAATCGCTGTAGATTTCAAACGCTTCTCTGTTTTGTTTATCCGCAGCCGAAAAGAATGGAATGTCATTATTGACTTCAATATATGGGGTTCCACGATATTCAGGAATTGAGTCAAACCAGTTTTCTGAAGTAACCGTTTCCGGCACAAAAAGTTCCGTACTTACATCATCATTTTTTTCTGTTTTTGTATCTGATGAATTGGTGACATGAATCTGAACGCAGCTTGTACAAAAACAGGATAACACCAACATTAGATATACTAAAATTATCTTTTTTTTCATAGCCACTTCTCCTATCATTTATCGTAATATCTTCCAAATATTATACTTTATTTACTTTGATGAATGCAATACATTTTTCAACAAAATTATTGGTTATATTTATGACAATTATTGCTTTCTTATCCTATCAAATTTCAGTTTTTTTAAAAAGTGCATAATGATTTATCCGCTGCATATACTATTTAGAAACTTTTTCTACAATTTGGTAACAGTTCAGCCATGCAGAATTGATTGTGTAAATTGTACGTGGGAGCTTGTTCACTAAGGACAATTTGTACAATTAATTCTATAAGGCGGACGCCCATCATGAAATAAACCGCCAGCAAACACTGAATATCATTGGCGAAAATATATATTCTGGCGACTTATGAATGGCATGGCTGAATTGTAACACAATTTATTAAGAGGTATTTTTATGAACGACTTAAAACGACATACAATTATCGGAATCTTTTTTGTACTTTCTGTTGGATCACTTGCTCATTTTCTCTATGACTGGTCGGGAAACAATCCTATTGTTGGACTTTTTACACCAGTAAATGAATCAGTCTGGGAACATATGAAGCTGTTATTTTTTCCAATGCTCCTTTATTCGCTGGCTATGATTTTAAAATTTCAACAAAAATACCCCTGTATTACTTCTGCGCTCTGCTTTGGAATTTTAATTGGTACAATTTTAATTCCTATTTTTTATTATGCCTATACCTATCTGCTTGAAAAGAATATTTTTATTTTGGATATCAGCACATTTATTTTAAGTATTGTAATTGCATTTTTATGCTCCTATAGACTTACGCTTTCTTGCAGACTGGAATCTTACAAATCTCTGCTCTGTATTTTAGCAGGGCTTCTTTTTATTTTCTTTTTTCTTTTCACTTATTTCCCACCCAACACTACTATTTTTCAAGATCCAACCAACGCATCTTTTCAAGATGTATAAGTTATTTTTGCACAATTCCTAATGTGGAAATCTAATAAAAAATATGCTACACTATTTCACAGTGAAGTCAATACTTTGAAAAACTTGACACCACAATCTTTAGGAACTATGGAAAAATAACTGACACATCTTGACTTGTCTATTTCTCCGATTGCAAATTTCATATGCAAAGGCATATGAAATTGACAAAAGCCTCGCTGTAAGGCATTGCCCTTTATGCCTTTGCCTGCCTACGCCTACATTTTTTGACATACACTCTCGAAGAAATATACTGCGCAATTTGTATCACTTATTTTCCTACAATTCCTTAGAAAGGAGAAACCGTCCTATGACCACTCCCGTTTACTTTGCATAGCGTGGCTATTGCAAATATCATAAATAAGTACTGTAATAGCCTGCGCATCAACTCATAAAATAAGGAGATGCAAATGAGCTATTCAAAGAAAATTGAATACAAATTTGTCCTAAAGGACTCGTTTTTCGTAATCCATAATTGTCCAAAATGTGGTAGAAAAACACATTTTAAAAACACAAAAAAGTTTCGTGTCAATGCCAATGGCAATAATCTTGATATCTGGTTGATTTACCAATGTGAAAATTGCAGACATACGCTTAATCTCGCCATTTACGAGCGGCAGAAAGTTTCTTCTATTCCAAAAGAAGAATACAAATGCTTTTTAGGAAATGATGAACAGCTTGCCGAACGATATGGCAAAGATCTGCAGTTATTTCAGAAAAATAAAGTATGCATTGATTTGGAAGCAGTCCATTATGATTTTATAAAATTAAGGGAAATAACAGAGATTACTGACTTGGAAAAAAGAATTGTACTAACAATACAAAATCCCTACAAACTAAAAATCCGCCCTGAAAAACAAATCGCTGCAATTTTAGGATTGTCTCGAAGTCAGACAGAAAATTTTATGGTTCAAGAAAAAATAAGACTGGATAATCATTCCCAGCAATTGATTACTGTCAGCATTGATGCAAACATTTACGAAGAAAATCGGACAGGAAAGCATTAAGGCAAAAAGAGCATATAGAAATCAATCTATACGCTCTTTTTGCGTGATCACTGTAATCAATTGCCCCTTTTCTTTCATTTTTATACAATCGCTTTTTTAGGGCACTTTTCTTTGCAGGCTCCACAGCCTGTACATTTGTTCTGGTCAATATGTGCATGAAAATCTGTCACAGTAATTGCATTTGATGGACATACCTTTACGCAAAGGCTACATCCAATGCACCCCGTCTGACAAGCCTTTATAGTAACAGGTCCTTTGTCTTTAGAGCTGCACGCCACCACCGCTTTTGCATCATAAGGTATCAATTCAATCAATTGTTTTGGACACGCAGCCACACACTTCCCGCACGCCTTGCACTTTTCCTTATCCACTTTTGCAATGCCGTTTACAATATGGATCGCGTCAAATGGACATGCTTTCACACAATTTCCATATCCAAGGCAACCATGATCACAGGACTTCGCACCGCCATCTGGCACATACCGAACAATGCTGCAATCCTCCACACCGGAATACTCATAAATTTTTGTTGTTCGCTCACAGTCACCTGAACACTTTACAAAAGCTGTCATTCGGACAGTATCACCTGCTTCCACTCCCATAATGGCAGCAACCTTTTTGCCAACTGATTCACCGCCGACAGGGCAAGCATTAACTGGCGCTTCGCCCTTTGCAATCGCCGCAGCCAATCCCGAACAGCCAGGATATCCACAGCCTCCGCAATTATTTCCAGGAAGTACTCCTAGCACTGCCTCCTCCTTTTCATCTACCTCTACTTTAAATACAATACTTGCAATCCCAAGGAAGATGCCTAAGAATAAACCAACTCCGCCTACGACGAGAACAGCGGTCAATATTGCTGTTATGCTCATACTCTAACCTCCTCCTACAACAATCCCGAAAATCCACAAAAAGCAATCGCCATCAGCCCTGCTGTTATCAACACAATTGGCATTCCCTGAAAAGACTCTGGTATGTCATTGTATTCTATCTTTTCGCGTATTCCAGCAAGAATCACAATTGCGATCAAAAATCCAACCGCCGTGAATAACCCGCTTGCAATGCTAAATCCAATTCCATAATTTTTCTGCACATTTGTGAGCGCGATGCCAAGCACTGCACAGTTTGTCGTAATGAGTGGAAGGTACACGCCAAGTGCCTGATAAAGTGATGGCACATATTTTCTTAAAAACATTTCCACAAACTGTACCAAGGCAGCAATTACTAATATAAATACAATTGTTTGCAGATAGGTAATGTCGAACCGCTCTAAGATTCCCTTATAGATGACAGCCGCCACACCAGAAGCAATCGTTATAACGAAAATAACCGCCCCACCCATGCCAACTGCCGTGTCAACCTTTTTGGAAACGCCAAGGAACGGACAAAGCCCTAAGAACTGACTTAACACAACATTGCTTATCAGCGAGGAACTGATCATTAAAATCAATAAATCCTTTACTACACCAAGCATCTCTAATTCCTTTCTGCGCCTATATGCGCCTATTCCCATAATCCCTGATAAAAATTAGCAAATACGATTTGTATTCTATGGTGAAATATTATTTTGAATTATTTTTTGCATCTGCGACAGAACCTGCCGCCCCATTTATATCAACAAAACGATGTGCACATCCGCTGTCAGAACAACTTGCGCAGTCGGAATTACAACCGGACTGAATTTTGTCCACATTCTGCCCTTTTTCCTGCATCTTTCTCTTGACACGGTTTTGAAGTGCAGTGAGCGCAGCAAGCACGAAAAATGCACCTGGCGCAAGCACAAAAATACTGATTGGTACATATTCAATTGGCTCCTGCCTTCCCAACAAAGAAGAAATGCCCCCTAAAACTTTGTTGATAACAGGTATGCCAAAAAGTTCTCCTGCTCCCAAAAGTTCTCGCACCATACCGATTGCAGTGAGTGCCACAGTAAATCCAAGTCCCATTCCAAGACCGTCAAATATTGACGGAATCACAGGATTTTTAGAAGCGAAGGACTCTGCACGCCCAAGAATAATACAGTTTACAACAATCAGTGGAATATATAACCCGAGTGCTGCATTCAGACTTGGTATAAATCCTTCTAGCAACAGTTGAATCATGGTGACAAAAGATGCCACAATAACAATAAATGCTGGGATTCGGACCCTGTTGGGAATAATGTGTCTCAGCAAAGAAATAATTGCATTGCTCAGCACAAGCACTGCCGTCGTAGTCAATCCCATGCCAAGTCCATTGATGGCTGAAGTTGTCACTGCAAGTGTCGGGCACATGCCAAGAGTCAGCACAAAGGTAGGATTTTCCTTTACAAGTCCATTAAAAAATATTTCCATGGAGTTTTGCTTTGCTTCACTGTTCCTGTCACTCATTAATGGCACCTCCTTCGTTTCCTGTAAGTACGCTGTTAAAAAACAGCAAACCGCTATTCACGCCATTTACAATTGCATTTGTTGTGATTGTCGCGCCACTGATTGTATCTATTTCACTGTCCTTTGTCGAACCTGACTTTGTGTATGTAAAGCTTTCAACCTTTTTATTTGCAAACTGCGGTACAAGCACATCCCCCGCTTTCATGCCAAGTCCAGCAGTCTCTGAGATACTTAACAGAGATATTCCATTCAATGTCCCGTCAAGAGTCACTCCCATAGAAAACTGAATGTCACCACCATATCCCTCATGATCCGTTACAGTGATCACATATCCCATCAATTGTCCAGAGCTGTCGAGTGCTTGCATTACCTCATCGATATCTACATTAGAATTCTTCCCAGCCATAAAATATGCAGTTGGACCCTCCTCACTCAACATAGGTTCAAAAGTTTCCGCCGCCGCAAATACATTCTTACATGCCTCAGCTTTTGCCTTCGCCTTCTGCTGTGCAATGGGCTCCTTTGTGACATCATACACAAATCCCAGCAGCAGCCCTGCTACAAGTGTGATTGCAAAGAGGATAAGCGCGTCTTTTATCATTGATTTTTTCTCGTTATCCATTTCACACTGCCTCCTTCTTTACTTTCTTTTTGCCAAATGCGATAGGCTTTGTAAATCGTTCTATCAAAGGAACCAACAGATTTCCAAGAATAATCGCATAGGAAACACCCTCCGCAGATGGTCCAAATATTCTAAAAATACCTGTCATAATTCCCAAAAACACCCCGAATACATACTGTCCATTCTTTGTGACGGGCCTTGTCACATAATCTGTCGCCATAAAAAAGGCACCCAACATCAGACCGCCCCCTGCAAGCTGTGACAAAATATAATTGATATCTAATCCACGTCCGCTAAACAGTAGGATAAACACAACAAAACTGAGAATATAAGTGCCTGGAACGCGCAAATCAATAACCTTCATCACAAGAAGGAATATTGCGCCAATCAAAAGTGCAATCATACTTGTCTCACCGATAGTACCTGCAGTGCGCCCAACAATCATATTCAGAAGCTCTGGTGTACTCTCCCCTGTCTTGATTGCTGCAAGTGGTGTCGCGCCTGTATAGGCATCACAATCAAAATTTGTCATAATAGAAGTAAACGAAATCATTAGGAAACAACGAGCGCCAAGTGCTGGATTCATAAAGTTCTGCCCTAGACCACCAAAAAGCATTTTTACAACAATAATTGCAAAGACACCGCCAATCACACCGATCCACAATGGTGCGCTTGGTGGTAGATTTAGTGCCAATAACAATCCTGTAACCGCAGCAGAAAAATCACCGATAGATATTTTCTTATGCATACATCTGTCATATATGTACTCAGTCAACACGGTTGTCGCCACAGTAATCAACACCTGAAACAACGCATGGAGACCAAAATGAAATACTCCGAATACAGTCGCCGGAAGCAAAGCAATCACCACATACTGCATAATGCGGGCTGTCGTATCCTTTGAACGTATATGCGGGTTTGATGATACCTTAAACATATTTTTTCTCCTCACTTCTTATTTTCGCATGAATTTTTAAAATACCCTTAGAATACAGTTTCATGCCTTTTTCTTTTTGCCCAAAATCGTTTTTCGCATAGACTTAATGTATTGGGTCAACTGGCGTTTTGCTGGACAGATAAAGCTACAGCAGCCACACTCACAGCATTCCATGCCGTCATTTGCTATAAAAGCCTCCTCATCTCCATGCTCTGCAAGTACAGCTAGTTTTCTGGGAACAACTCTTCCTGGACACACATCCACACAGCGCCCGCAGTTAATGCAAGGACTCGGTTCCATTGCTGATACTTCATCTTTGGTCAGACACAAAAGTGCCGATGCTGTCTTTGTCGTAGGCACATTCAAATCAAACAGTGCAAAACCCATCATCGGACCACCTGACACCACTTTCTCCGGCTCTGTTTTAAATCCGCCTGCCTCCTCTATAAGGTCATGATAATTCATTCCAATTCGCACATAGAAATTCCGCGGATCATTCACCGCATCACCTGTGACAGTGACAATTCTATTCATCAGCGGTTTTCCCTCCGCCACTGCATGATAAACTGCCACTATCGTATCCACGTTGTCAACCACACATCCCGCGTCTGCCGGAAGCATAGATGAATTGATCTCTCTGCCAGTTGTCGCATAAATTAGCTGTCGTTCTGCTCCCTGCGGATACTTTGTTTTAAGCGCCTTTACCTCTATGCGGCTTTCCTTCTGTGCGAGCTGTGTCAACCGCTCTATACAGTCTGGCTTATTGTCCTCCACCGCTAAAATTCCCTGCGCATTGTCAAACAGACGCAGAATAATCTTCATACCATCAATTAATTTCTGTGGTTCTTCCAACATTCTGCGGTAATCTGAAGTCAGATAAGGTTCGCACTCTGCACAGTTTGCAATCACATAGGTTATCTTGTCTGGCTCTTTTGGTGACAGCTTTACATGTGTTGGAAAGCCTGCACCCCCCATCCCAACAACGCCTGCCTCTTTGATTAAATCCAAAATTTCTTTTTTGCTCAACTTCTCAGGATCATGTGCTGTGTACACAACCTCCTCGAACAATCCATCATTGTCAATAATAATGGAATTTACCATATCCCCTGTGACAACACGCCTAGGTTCTATCATCTTGACTGTTCCAGACACTGTCGCATAAATTGGGGCGGACACAAATCCGCCTGCCTCCGCAATTTTTTGACCAGCAAGCACCTTGTCACCCTTTTTTACCACCGGAACCGCCGGCGCACCAATATGCTGGCTGAGTGGATACACCATCTCCCCTTTCGGCACAATGGTTTTCATGGGCTTATCCTTTGACAAATCCTTGCCATCATAAGGATGTACACCGCCTCGAAATGTAAGTTTTGCCATCTTTTGCTCCTTCTTTCCTTTTATTTGAAAACTTTCTACCTACATTATACTATTTCTTTCTAAAAATTTCACTAATTTTTACAAAAATATATTATTTTCCATAAATTTTTATTGCATTATTCCTATGTGTTTCACAGTGTAACTATTTTAGCAAATGTTCAAAAAAAACAGCTTTTTGATATAGGTGTGAATTGCACACAAAATACCACAAAGCAGACATTTTGGCACTGGCTCCGACACCATGCAGCAAGGGTATGGTGTCGGTGTAAAAAGTAACTATGCTACAGCAAAAATGCCAACAGCATTCCCGAATTGACACAAAGTATTGCATGTGATAAGTTATAATAAACGATACATAGAAAACTTAACTGCTTTGCAGTATCAATCAGCGCGTAAGAAAATCTTTTTTCATTAAAATTCACATAAGAAAGGATTGTGCGAATCAACATTATGAAATGTATTCAAAAAGACTTGGGGATTCTGTCTCCGAAATATCCAATCGAAAATTTTTGTGTGCCAAAACAGACATTATTTATTGATATAGAAACAACCGGATTTTATGTGCGCAGCTCTAATCTCTATATGATTGGCTGCGCCTATCTCGATGAATCCGCTGACAAACCCTCTTGTTGGAACACAATTCAGTGGCTTGCTGCCAATTATGAAGAAGAGTTGAGTGTATTGAACGCTTTTGTGGATTTTGCAAAATCATATCGCTTCCTAATTCATTTTAATGGCAACCGATTTGATATTCCCTATTTACAAAACAAACTGCAACAGTACAATCTCTCATTCAGTTTTGATAACCTAGAAGGAATTGATATCTACAGACGACTGGCGCCCTACAAGACTTTCCTAAAACTTCCAAATTGTAAGCAAAAAACCATTGAGAACTTTATTGGCAATACTACTCGCAAGGACCAGTATACAGGCGGTGAGTTGATTGATATTTATCATGAATATGTACTAAATCATGACGAAAAAAAAGAACATTTTCTCCTGCTCCACAATGAAGAAGACCTCAAAGGAATGCTTGAAATTGTTGCTGCTCTCGCAATTCCTGACTTATTCCATCTTCCAGTCAAAGTCACAAAAGTTCAGGCAAACTACTATCAAGACGTAAAACAAAAACAGTGTTCGGAAATTCTTATGAACCTAAAGCTTCCAACTGCGTTGCCTACAGAACTATCTTATGGAGCCAACAATTGCTATTTTACTGGTTATGGCGAGGACGGCAAATTGCGCGTTCCAATTTATGAAGGTGAACTGAAATACTTTTACTCTAACTACAAGGATTATTATTATCTTCCCAAAGAAGATATTGCAATCCATAAATCTGTGGCTTCCTTCGTTGACAAAAATTACCGTCAACAAGCGACGGCTAGAAACTGTTACACGCGAAAAATATCCTCTTATCTCCCTCAATGGGATAATCTTTTCACTCCATTTTTCAAAAAGGACTATGATGATAAAAGCCTATTTTTTGAGTTAACTGATGAGCTAAAAACAAAACGTGATGTATTTAGTTTGTATGCACACCATATTCTTGAGATGATGGCAGCATATCGAATCGCATAGAGAAAAATCAAATAGTTCGTACTTATAAAGAAGCCTAATCTTGTTAAAAGATTAAGCTTCTTTATACTAATCTCCATGATTCTGCTAACGCTGCCAGCTCAAACAAAAATGAAAAATACTGTCTTTTGCTGCCTTAGAACTATTTTTCACACTATTCTTTCTTATCGATTCATGAGATAATTCCCTAATGGAAAGGAAAGCAAGTACACCATTTCGGGAATCAATGCAATACTTGCATTGAGCAATAGACGCACGATGGCATACTTTCGTATATTCACTGTTTCATTTTGAGTACATTTTCCCTGTCTTGACAACCATACAACTGTCAAAATACAAACCCAAAATATAGCAAAAAAAACGGAAGAATAAAAATCTATTCGCGTATAACGGTTAAAAACTTCTAGCGTAATTAAATATTCTGGCCTGCCAAACAGTTTTTCTAACATCATTCCTTCCATATGGTTTGTCTCATATACCCAATAATTCCCTCCATACTGATTTAATATAAGCCCTGCCATACCAATCGTTTCAAACAAAATCAATTGGTTAAAATTATTAGAATTATACACCATAAGCATTGCTAAAAACGGTGATAGATATATAAACCAATATGGATTACTATCAAAAGAAGTAAGAATCACAAACATAACTACTAAAGGAATTAAAATCGAATAGTAATTATATTCTTCTGGACTCTCTATATTTGTCAAATAACAATAAACACAAATAATTCCAAATAAAATAATAATTAATGGCACCGCACTGTTAAATAATGGCACCTTATTCCCCAAAAATGCCTGTAGAAAATGATTTCTTATTTCCTCTTTAATATTTGCTGCCGCTGTATTCGTGGGAAATCCAATTCCAACAAATATTGTAAAGGATAATGCAAGAAGCGTTTTAAAGATAATTTTTAGAATATTTTTTTCATAAAGTAGCACTAACGGTATAAATATAAATAAAGGAAACAATTTAAACGAAATTGCTATTGAAAAAAATAAGATAAACTTTTTATATTTTTTTCTTTGATAATAATATATTCCCAATAGTAAAAAGGGAAAAGCCAACACGTCTAATTGTCCTACTAATCCAATCTCAACAAAAACTACTGCAGAGGATAAAAATAAATATGCTGCCCATTTCGCATTCACTTCATTAATTTTAATATTTTTGCAAATAAAATAAATTAGATATGCTGTAATGAGAAGTGCGACAATATAAATTGATTTCGCATATAGCATAGTCCATATACATGAAGTTTCTTCTATCCCTGTGATTTTACAGAAAATCCATAATGGTGCTCCCCATATTCCAAGTACTATATAAACAGGAAAATCATATATCAACTCATAAGCACCGCCTATATTGTTTTCCCTATAATAAGTTAGCATATTATTTCCGTACTCGTAAAAATTTTTTAGTCCCCCGCCTTCAAAAATACTTCCCCAAAAATTGACTTCATAATGCGCAAATGCTTTCATATCCCCATACATCATAGAGGCAAATGGAACCAAGAAAAGAATGAAAAATATAATATACTCTCTCTTTTTAGGTGGCTGCATATCATTTAGTAATGTCTGAAATTTTTTTAATAAATTCATCCTATCTCTCCTCGTATAATAAGTTTGTAAGCAAGAAATATCGCTTATGAGCTTATTCTTTTGTCTAAAGCCAATGGGCTTCCTG
>DEPD01000054.1:0-12098 GCA_002358575.1 Lachnospiraceae bacterium UBA3401
TTCGAGGAGATATGTCAAAAAACGTAGGCGTAACAGGCTACGGCGAGGCTTTTTGGCATGCATAATCGGAGAAATAGCCAAATCAAGATGCGTCAGTTATTTTTCTACAGTTCCTTAGAGGAATAATTCATTATGTATCTTGTATCTATCTATTTTGACAAAGTTTCCACCAAAAGAATACAGACTTTGATTGACCAGATTGCCATAACATCAGATAATCACTATATGATAGAAAAACAAGTCCCTCCACATATGACACTCTCTGCCATTGAGGCCCGCAGCGTAGACATTTTAATTCCGGCAATAAAACATCTTGAAGGCAGGCTGCAATCAGGAACAATACAGTTTGTCACTGTTGGTCAGTTATTTCCATATGTTCTGTATATTATGCCTGTGTTGAATCCCTATCTGCAAAAGTTGGCGCTTCAAATCAGCGACGCTGTATCTGGCATTCCAGAGACGACTATAAGCAAATACTATGGCCCTCAGTCTTGGCTGCCACATGTCACGCTCGCAAAAACTTTGTCAAAAGAAGAGATGCAGCGAGCCTTTTCTGTAGTTCAGGAAAAATTTTCTGTTTTTCAAGCGCAGGTCACAGAAATCGGACTGGCAAAAGTAAATCCGCACAATGATGTATTGCGGTTTGCTTTAAATTAAATTCGTTTAAGGAACTGTTCAGAAAACAGTTCCTTAAAGATTTAAAAAGGAGTTTACAATGTTTTGGAATGCAAAAAATGGATCTGTCCGCACTGATGATACAGAGATGAACTATGTATACATTTGGAATAGGAAAAGAATATCTGGTCATGATTACAGGACTTGGAGATACTGCCTACGGGGAAGTAAATGTTATAAATCCTTAATTGTCTTGTGTGTTATTCTTCAATCGCTGCCTTACGACTGTTAATTTACCTGAAAATTTCCATGTTCATTTTGGGTTTCCGGTCATAAGTATACAGTCCATCTGCTTTTGCAAAACTCTAGCAGGTTTATAAAAAACAAGCGTTCTATAGTTTAAATTTTGTCATTTCCTGTTTCATTTCTTCCGAAACAGTTGATAGATTCTCTATACCGGCTGCCACTTGATGAATTCCCTTCAACTGCTCTTCCAGTGAATCCGCAACCTTTTCCGTCAACTCCGCTGTGTTCTCAGAAATCTTTCGGATTCGTTCTACTGCCTCCATTACAGAATGATCACACGTGCGCATATCCACAATTAGCCCTTCCATATTTCTGACAGATTCCCTCGTCTTTTCTGCCAGCATACGGAAATCAGAAAAAGTTTTTTGCACTTTATCAACTGCCTGTGCCTGCCCATCAATGCCTGCACGAATCAGTCCCATATTTGTAACGACCTCCGAAATATCACCGCACAATTCTGCAATAATCTTCTCAATATCAACTGTTGCAGAAGAAGAATCCGCCGCAAGCTTTCCGATAGACTCCGCCACTACCGAAAATCCTCTGCCATGTTCTCCTGCACGCGCCGCCTCAATGGATGCATTTAAGGAAAGAAGCCCTGTCTGGGAAGAAATCTCATTGATTGTATTTAAGATTCCAGAAATCTTTTTGGACTGCTCTTCCAATGTCATAATCTTTTGATAAGCATTTGTGATTCCCTTTGAAGCATCTTCATTTTGACTCCGAAGCTCCATAACACTCTGCATTCCATTCTCGCCGGAAGTGATCGTATTTTGTGCATCCGTTAAAAGAAGTTCACTTTTCTCCTGCAATTGTTCAAACTTTACACTCAAGGTCTCCTGCTGGAAAACAACACGTTTTACATCTGCATCTTGTTCCTCGGAACCTTCTAGGATTTCGTGAACTGCTTGGCTGGTTGAATCCATATGGAACTCGATCTGATTCAGATGGTCTGCACTCTCCACAACCTCGCCGGTAATTGTGGCAATTTTGGTTAAGATTACAGAAATTTTCCCAATCATCTTATTAAAACTCTTTGACAAAACGCCAATCTCATTCCTGCTGCCCTCTTCGGCCTGCACTGTAAAATCACCGTCAGAAGCATTTCCAATTAATTCCGTAATTGATACAATCGGGCGTGTCAATCTGCGCGCCAACACCGCGGCCACCAAAATGGCAGCCGCAATCATCACGATAGCAATTGCCGCCGCAACTGCTATCATCTGATACACAGGAGCCATTGCCACTGCCTCACTGTAAAGAGTAAGCACGGACCAGGAATCCGATTCCCCTTTTAGTGGGATAGGAGTATAGCTTACAATATATGTTTCTCCCTCATTTTTTATCTTGCCACTTCCAACATTTCCACTCATCACCTCTGAGATAATCTTTTGATAATCCTCCGAGATTGCTATGTTCTGTTCCTCCGTCACAATGTTTCCCGCAGCGTCCAAAAGCACCTGTCCTCCAGCATCTTTACTGGATACTGTTTTTGTCATCTGCTTGTAATTATAAAGCTCTTCAATCTGCATACTATCTGGATGGGCAACCACAACTCCTTCCCCGTCAATCACAAAAGAATATTCTCCGTTCTCCACATCCGAAAATTTTTCAATCAAACTCTGTAGATAATCCAACTTCAAATCCGCCGCAAAAATTCCGGCAAACTCCGTTTCCTGATACATTGGAAAAAAGATGGAAGCACAAGGCATACCAGTATTTACAGAATAATAGGACTTTGAAATAAATGCCTTCTGTTGCTTGGCTGTCTGCACAAACCACCATCGGGTTGAACGGTCTGCAAGTTCACCGGAAGACCGCCCTGTCTGCATACCATCTTTTCCCTGAATATAGAGCAGTTCCAAATAAGGATTTCTCCTGACACAATCTGCTAAAATAGTCGTCTGCACCTTTGTATCCATCGTTAAAATACTGGGATTTACAGACAACTCCTCCGAAATTCCATAGGCGCCATCCAAAAATGCAGCAATCTCGCCGGAAACAAGCTGTGATTTATCTTGACTCCTGTGGTAAATCTCCTGTTCATACGATTTCACAAAAATAAATACTACAATCCCTGTCAAACACACTACTAGAGTACATACAATCGCAATTATTGGCAGCAACAATTGTTTAAAAATACTTGTCTTTTTCATCTGTGCCCTTCCTCTATCAATCCTTAGAAATTTGGTATTCTGCATTTTTTGACTTATTGCATGTCGCATGACCATATCTATTATACAGGAATCCAACATTGATAGCAACAAAAAAGAACAGAGAAGAAATCTCTTCCCTATTCTTTTTCATTCTAATTTTTTTCTATTTCTTTTTCTGTATAATATTATGGTCCTCTAACAATTTCTCTATCACGGTTCCCTTGACCGCCTTTAGAAGCGGCAACTGCAATGCATTCAGTGGTCCCGGAAGCTCGATATCAAGTGGTGACTTACCGTCCATCAACTTGACAGTACTGTCAAGAAGTTCCCGGATATCATATACACTTCCCCATACTTCCGGCACACCGCGATCCACTTTCAACAATCCATATACCGCCTCCATCGCCGTCCGCACAGAATACTCTGTCGTAAAAATAGTGTCTCGCGGAGTTTCTGCAAACTGTCCTAAGAAAGCAAAATTGACACAACCGTCTGGAATAACATCTGGTCTGTCCCCCTTTCTTCGAGGCATAAAGAATGCAGTGATATATGGCATCATGGTAGGCACAGTCACAACCTCATCCTTTGCGAGCGCTGGAATATCCTCCACAGGGATTCCCAGATGATACAACCATTCCTGCGTAATCTCCTCACCAGTACATTCTTTCATTGGTTTCTTTACATAATCCCCCTCCACATCAGTAAAGAGACTGTAAACCCAAATACAAACTTCATCCTTCTTCTGTTCTTTAAACTGGCCTTGCCGATTGATTGTCCAGCTCATAAGCCACTTGGAATCCATACAGCTCACAATACCTCCTGTAACAACATTTCCCGTGCGTGGGTCACGCTTACAGATTTTTTGAATTTGGTCAATAATTTGCTGATTGGAAGTTGTAACTGTCGCTGATTCCCAATTTGTCTTCTCAATGTCCGAGCAAAATTTCTCTGGGTGTCCAAAGGAAGCGTCCTGCGCTGCAATATTTTTCCACAAATTCCAACAGCCGCTTGTCCTTACCTCCGCATCTCCCATTGGCGCATGGGTATGGTCGCCATAGATCGTTCCTTCTGTACAGCTTCCGTTTGTAACAAACACCAAATCATTTTGAGTGAGCGGAATTGTGGTTTCTTCGCCGTCCACTTTACATTCTATTGTTCTTGCAACCTTTTTGCCGTCCTCTGTCTTTTCAAAAATAACGTTTGTGACTTCTGTCTTATATTGGAAAATGACGCCTGCTGCCTCAAGATATTTTATCATTGGCAAAATAAGGGACTCATACTGATTATATTTGGTAAATTTTAATGCACTAAAATCAGGAAGGCCACCGATATGATGAATAAACCGCTGGAAATAAAGCTTCATCTCAAGTGCACTGTGCCAATTTTCAAACGCAAACATTGTTCGCCAATAGAGCCAGAAAGTTGAGTCAAAAACTTCGTTGTCAAACACATCCTCGATAGTCTTGTCATATAAGTCCTCATCTTTTGTCATAAAGAGCTTCATAATCTCCATACAACCCTTCTGACTTAGGTTAAATTTGCCGTCTGTATGTGCATCCTCACCTTGCTTTACTGTAGCACGGCAAAGAGAATAATTCGGATCTTTTTTATTTAGCCAATAGTACTCATCCAGCACAGATGCCCCTGGTGTCTCAATGGAAGGAATACTTCGGAACAAATCCCACAGACATTCAAAATGATTCTCCATCTCACGCCCGCCACGCATAACATAACCCCTCGACGGATCAAAGATACCATCACATGCACCGCCTGGAATATCCATCGCCTCAAGCACATGAATATGTTCTCCCTTCATCTGTCCGTCCCGCACTAGAAAACATGCCGCCGCGAGTGCACCAAGGCCACTTCCCACAATATAAGCAGATTTATCGTCCACACCATCAGGCTTTAGAGGACGGGCGAAAGCCTCATAATTTCCATTACTGTAGTATATTCCCTTGCTGTTTCTCTCAAATCGTCCGCGCTCTGTGTTGCGAAAGTTGTTTACTTTCTCGGCAACCTCCTTTCGGTGTGCCTCTTTTTTGTTTTTTGACACAATTACTGTCGCTCCTGCCGCCACGGCAGCCGCCGCGGCAACTCCAAGTTTTACATGATTCTTATTCGCCATTTTATTTTCTCCTTTCGCAATATCGCCTCTGGCCCTCATTGCCCGTTTCTGTTTGATATAGCCAGTATAACACAAAATGACTATTGGTCAATTCTTTTGACTCGGAATTAATTCTTTTTTTAGAAAGGTTATATATTGGTAAGAGACTGTCTATTTTTCGACTGTGTTTGTCACTTTAATCAAAATAACAGATATATTATCCCGCTCTCCACGCTCTTTATTTGCCTCTATCAGACACTTCAACTGCCCATTCATAATATGCGAGTTTTCTAATCGCTTTGCCAAAAGCCATGGCAGATTCTCAAGTGCCATGTGACAGTAATCATACAACTCCACTTCTGTCAAATAATGTCGAAACCCATCTGAACAGATTAAAAAACTATCCCCTGCATAAAAATCTCCCATTAAAAAATCAGGAGTTACCTTATCCACCATACCAATGCATTGCAACAATACATTTCTGCGCGCATCATTTTGCGCCTGCTCTGGCGTCATGTGTCCCAAAGCCACTTCTCGCGCCACATAAGTCTGATCAGAAGTCAGTTGTTCCATGCCATTTCCCATCACATAGACCCGACAATCTCCAATGTGTGAAATATAATAACGCCCTCCAATCAAAAGCACTGCGGTGAGTGTTGTCCCCATCGCAGCGTTTTGAGTTTTTCCATAATTTCTAATTCTAATATTACAGTCATTTGCAAGCCAATTCCATATCCGTTCCAATTTTTCCTCCAAAAACCCTCTTGCAAGTATCTGAGGAAGATCTCTTAAAAACCACTGTTCATAAGCGCGCACCACCGCGGAACTTGCCACTTCACCTTGTTGCAGACCGCCCATGCCGTCACAAATCACTGCAAAGGCAGCCTCTCCATAAATTGTATTGGCAACTTTTACAGTAAAACTATCTTGATTTACAGTTTTTGTCGTACCTGCATCCGTCTGTGCCGCCACTGTATAATGCCATTCCATGTGCCCCTCTCCTAACGTTCCAGCTTCTGCTTTTTACCTGCTGGCTTCTTGCCATTTTTCACAAAAAATTCAAACACTTCATCCGCAAGCTGTATCAGGCAACCATTCTCCAACTTTCGATACTCATCGGCAACAAGCTTTTTCCCGTTGACAAAAGAGTGATTCAGTGAGTTTTTGTCAATGAGGTAATAGCCATCTTGTTTTTTCACAATATCTGCATGGTTCCTGCTCACAGTAGGATTGTCACTGATACAATAATCCACATATGCAGCCTCTTTTCCAAGCTTAAATAGGTTGCGATTTATCACAATTTTCTCTCTTGTACGCTTTCTAATAAGATATGGAACATTTTCTGTACTAGGTTTGGCGTCGTCTACTTCATTGTTCTGTGGTCTGTCAAATTCCTTTGTCTTCGTCTCCTTTTCCTGTTCGGGAACGTTTTTTTGCACTTCCATAATCTCTGAACTTATGCTGACAGGTGTTTCAACAAAATCCTCTTTTTTAGTCTGTACAGCATCCGAAGATTCCATAACTTGTAATAGCGCATTGCATAGATCCCGAATTTCCACAAGGCATTGCTTGACATCTTTTTGTCCTTCATTTTTGATTGGAATATAAGGAATTACTGCTCTGTCATCTGTCGCATTAATATAGATTTCCATCGGGTCCAACAACAGCCTATCCGCACAGAGCATATACTCGTCGAGGCCTAATGCCGCTGTCAACATACCAGAAAAAAGTTTTAACAACCGCTCTTTTCCCTTTGGCGTATTATTCTGTTGCACAAATGTGCATAAATTCTTCATTTCAGTAATGTTTATCTTTAAAACCCCATCTTGATATACTGCCTCTGGAAGTCCCTTGATATGATTTCCTGTCATCATACGAACAGCAAGCTTGTCAACTTGGTCTTCCGCAATGTGATAAATGCGATAAGTTTCCCCGAACACAGTTTGGGTTTTCGGCTTCAGATCATATCCTGCCACCGGTTTCTGCTTTTCCTTTTCCTCAGACGGTTCCTTTGCTGCCAACCCTTTTTCCTGCGCAGAAGTCTTGCCAGCCTCACACAACTGCATCATTCGTCTATAAATTTGCTCCATACTCTGGTATTTACTAATATATTGCTCGCTGATCTCCTCCTTCTCTGTAAGATACCCTGTCACCATATCTTGCGGAAAACCTCCAGATGCTGCCAATTCGTCTCCCAGAAACAGCGCGTCAAAGAATACAGCTTCCGCCTCAATGTCCTTAAATCCCAGATCTTCCCAGTCCGCCGACTCCTTAGCCGTATAGATTTCAAAGCTTTCTCCATGATGTTCCTTTAGAAAAATGATAAGTCGTTCTAGGTATGCCTCATCCTTTTCTAGTATTGCTATTCTGTACATGCTATCAACGCCCTTCTTCCGTAAGAATTAATAAAAGATATGTCCACCAATTCGGATTCCCTCAAGCCCAGGTATTGGCGTCCGAAAATATACACACTGCCCAACATTTGTCACACCGCGCATCGCCTCGTCAGCCGCCTTATAACAGCTCGCCGTCGCGGAATCATTTGCCAGCGCAAGTGCCAGACGACCGCTTGCCACTGGAGAAAATTGTTTATTCTGGTAGACAACCCCCACAACAGTATTGGGATAAACTGAGCTGAGAACCCGATTGATAACCACGGCGCCTACTGCAACCTGACCAGAATAGGGTTCCCCACCCGCCTCACAATAAATAATATTGGCCATCAGTTTGCGGTCGCCTTCCTCAAACGTGACCTCCGATATATCACGCCACTTTGACTTTGCCGCCAAGCGCGACTTTGCCAGCTCCTCCTCATACTGTTTCTGCAGCGCTGCAATATCCTGCTCCTGCTCACTAATCATAGATTCCAGCGCATTGATTGTGGCCTCCGCATCCGCAATCTGATTGGAGTAACTCGACACATTTGCAGAAGTCCGGCTGACAAGCCCTGCAACTCTGCTCTTTTCAGCCTCAGCCTCCTCTTTCAAGCCATTTAGCGCCACCAGCTCCTCATTGAGCCGCACTTTGGTCTCCTCGACATGTTCACGCATCTGTTTGAACTCTTGCAGCATTTTTCGGTCCTGCGCGTGAATACGGTCTATATAATCACTCTTGTTCAAAAAATCAGAAAAGCTTGTCGAAGAAAATAAAATATCCAGATAACCGTCACTTCCACCGCGCTCATACATTGCTTTAATGCGCAGCTTCATACCCTCATATTGTTCATCCTGTGTTCGAATTGCCTCCTCTAGTTCCGCCTCTGTCTGCTCAATTTCCAATTCTTTTTCCAAAATTTCCGACTCGATCCGTTCCAGATTCATACTGACCTGTGCAAGGTCATCATTGAGTGCGCTGAGTTGTCCCAGAAGAGAATTTTTCGTTATTTCCAGAGATTCCTTTTGGTCCTCTGTGTCCTCTTTCGCATCCTGTGTTTTTTCCCTCTCCGCCTTTGCCTTTTGCAGCCGTTCCAGTGTTGTCTCGGCATTTACTGTCGTTGACACACTTCCAGCAGACATAATTGCCACGATTGTAGCAACCAGTACCGCTATTGGCCGTTTATATGACATTCTCATGACTTCCCCTTTCCTTCTACATTATTTCGTTCCAAATATTCTGTCCCCTGCATCTCCCAGCCCTGGAACAATGTATCCGTGCTCATTTAACCGCTCGTCAAGGGCGCCAATATAAAGATCTACATCTGGATGATCTTTTTTCATGCGCTCCACACCCTCAGGAGCAGCAATAATGCACATAAAATGAATATTTTTGCATCCTCTATCTTTGAGCATCCGAATCGCCGCGGAAGACGAACCACCTGTGGCAAGCATTGGGTCCACCACAAACACTTCCCGCTGGCTGCAATCTTCGGGCAGCTTACAGTAATATTCTATCGGTTCTAAGGTCTCAGGATCTCGATAAAGTCCAATATGTCCTACCTTTGCAGTCGGAATAAGCTGCAACATGCCATCCACCATTCCAAGCCCTGCGCGCAGAATTGGCACCACTGCAAGCTTTTTGCCCGCAAGTTCCTTCACAGTCGTCTTACAAATCGGCGTCTCAATCTCCACATCCGCAAGTTTTAAATTTCTTGTCGCCTCATAACAAATTAAGTTTGCAATCTCACTGATTGTCTGCCTAAAGTCCTTTGTCCCTGTCTCGATACGCCTAATCCGACCAATCTTGTGTTGAATCAGCGGATGGTCCATCACTATTACTTTTGCCACGGTGCTTGCCTCCTGTTCTTCTTCTGAATCTATTTTTCACTTTTCAGTCTACTTCATACGTACTGGATTTCATTGTATCTTCTTCCAAAGCCTGAATCGCCGCAACACGCCTACAATGTTTTTCCTCCCCCGGAAATTTCGTGTGTAAAAAGGTGTCTACAATGTCCAGTGCAAGATTTGTTCCCACAATGCCTGCGCCCAGCGCAAGCACATTCGCATTGTTGTGTTCCCTAGTAAGCCTTGCCGACACCGTATCTGAACACAATGCACAGCGGATTCCCTTCACTTTATTTGCCGTGATTGAGATACCAATTCCTGTCGTACAAATCACAATTCCCTTCTCATATTCCCCAGCCGCAACCGCCTTTGCAACTGCCTGTCCAAACACAGGATAATCACAGGATTCTTTGTTGTAACACCCAAAATCCTTGTACTCTATATGATTTTGTGCAAGGTACTGTAAAACCTCCTGTTTCAAATCATATCCACCATGGTCACATCCAATTGCTATCATTTTCTTTTCCTCCTATTATTTTAAATAGTCTTTTGAAATCTTTCTATATACCGTAATTCAAAAGTTCATAATTATACATAAATCACTCTATGCCCAGCAGCCTTTAATAGACGATTCATAATCGCCTGTCCAATTCCTGTATCCAGTGGCTCTCTTGTTGCCGTCACGGCGGATGTATCCGCAAAGGATTCCGCATAAATATATGCAATTCCCTCATCGTCAAACTCACGCAGAAAAATATAAAGCTGTTTTGCAGCTGCCTCAGGTGCATATCTGCTGCCCGCATTTTTAATACTTGCGGCTCCATGATACTGCGCAAGCTGCTCCTTTGTCCCAATCACACCTGTGCGCACACCTGCTGCCTCATGCGCTGCACACTGATCATTGATATATTGAACGACTTTCTGCGGTTCCCCCTCCACAATTACAAGTTCCCCCTTGGGCGCGTAATGCCGATATTTCATACCAGGTGCTTTGGGTGCCTGTTTAGAATTACTATCGTAAATTGTAACATCCATCTCCGTCTCGCCTACCACATCCGATAACATTTTCTGCGTAATGTATCCAGGGCGCAAAATCACTGGAATTTCTGCTGTCACATCCACAATTGTAGACTCAAGCCCTATGGAAGAACCATCTGCGTCGAGAATCATATCAATCCTGCCCGCCATATCCTGCACTACATACTTTGCAAGCGTTGGGCTAGGTTTCCCAGACAGATTTGCGCTTGGCGCCGCCACATAACCGCCTGCCTTCTTAATAAAAAGATTCGCTAATGGGTGAGATGGCATTCGCACAGCTACCGTGTTAAGTCCTCCGGTTGTTTGAGATGGCACAAGGTCTGATTTCTTAAAAATCATTGTAAGTGGTCCTGGCCAAAATGCCTCTGCAAGTTTAGTTGCCGCAACAGGAATTTCGCACACAATCCTATTCAAATCCTTCCAGTCTGCAATGTGTATAATCAGTGGATTATCGCTTGGTCTCCCCTTTGCCGCATAAATCTTTCTCGACGATTCTGGGTTGAGTGCATCTCCGCCAAGACCATAAACAGTCTCTGTCGGAAATGCCACCAGCCCCCCCCGCTTGATAATCTCTCCTGCCACGGACAGTTTCGCCTCGATACTTTCGAGGTTCTCCTCCGCACCAATGACAGCAATCGTTGTCTTCATTGTTATTATCTCCATATTTATCACTAATTTTCAGGCATTTTTATTTTAGCACATTAATTCTGTTTTATAAAGGTATTACATTAAAGTTTTTGTAACATTTCGTAACATTTCAGGAATTTATTACCTGCATAATCCCCATATAGACTGCCCATGCCACGCGCTCCTGATATGCTTCTTGTGTCAAAAGCTCCGCCTCAGTAGGGTTGCTCATAAAAGCACACTCCACAATCACAATTGGAACCGATGTCTTCTTGAGCAGGTAATAGCTGCTATTGTCTTTCGCCACGCGCTCCTTTGTCGGTTTTAGCGTCTTAATCATCTGTGTCTGCATAATCTCCGCCGCCTCTTTGCTCTTGACAGAATCCTTATAATAAAATACCTGAACCCCACTCACAGAAGGATCGGGATAACTATTTTGATGAATGCTAACTGCCAGTGTTGGCTTTGCTTCCTCTATAATATTCAAACGATTTTTCATATCGCGAACTTTTTTGTTGGTATCATTTTCTTTGTACAACCCGTTATCGTCCGTCCTCGTCATCACCACATGAATACCATTTTCCCTGAGATTGCGTTCGAGCTTTTGGGCGATAGCCAGATTGATATCCTTTTCCAAAGCGTTATTTACACCAATTTTTCCTGGATCAATCCCTCCATGTCCGGCGTCCACCACAATTGTAATCTCCTCCCCATTTTTTTGAAATGTCCTTCTTGCATGTTCTTCGAGTGTACTTACAAACTGTGCCGATTCCCTTGCCACCATAATCATTGCGAGCACCAGCAAAATAGCCAAAATTTTTGTTGTTGTTTTACTGCGATCTGCGTTCATTTCATATACCTATACACAAAATCTCATTGTTATATTATATGAAGTCGTTATTTATTTCAGCACTCTAGTACTCCATCCGGCCAGAAATTAAATTCGTAAACCGCCTGTTTCGCACTGTTGCGTCGTTAAAATTTCTAGACGATGCCACCGCATCGCCGTCGAAATTTTGCCTAGCACTG
>DEPD01000054.1:12389-27565 GCA_002358575.1 Lachnospiraceae bacterium UBA3401
AAATTTTGCCTAGCACTGACACGAACCATGCAGTGCACAACTCTAATTTCTGTCTGGATGGAGCACTAGCAACAATTCCTAAAAGCTACTTATCAAACTATTTTTCCAATCAGGCAATTAATAAAAAATACAACAATATCTGCCACCACAATTGTAGCACCAACCGGAGTGGAAAAAAGAATCGACAGCACAATCCCAGCCAGTGCACAACACACAGACAGTATTGCCGCGTAAATTACCACGCCTTTAAAATTTTGTATTACACGCATTGCAGATAAGGCTGGAAAAATTACTAGCGCTGAGATTAATAGCGATCCCACCAGATTCATTGCTAACACAATGATAATTGCTGTGATAATGGCAATTAGATTATTGTACACACCGGCTTTCAGTCCCGTCGCCCGTGCAAAATTCTCATCAAATGTAACTGCAAAAATACGATTATATAAAAATATAAACACTGCCACCACAATCATCGACATCACGACACACAACCATACCTCAGCTTTTGTCAGCGTCAATATCGAGGTTGAACCAAACAGCGTGCTACACACGTCCCCTGAAATATTAGCTGATGTAGAAAACAGGTTCATTATTAAATAGCCAACTGCAAGCGAACCGACAGAAAGCATGGCAATTGCAGCGTCTCCGTGGATTCTAGGATTCTGTCCTGTTCTGAGAATCAGAATCGCCGCAAGCACTGTCACAGGCATTACTACAACAGAAGTACTGCCAAGGTCAAGAAGCGTCGCCACCGCCAAAGCGCCAAATGCCACATGGGACAGCCCATCACCAATATAAGAAAAACGCTTGAGCACCAATGTCACGCCAAGCAGCGCCGCGCAGAGCGCAATCAGCGTTCCAACAATCAGCGCATATCGCACAAATGGATATGTCAAATAAAATTGCAATGTCCCCAAGATTCCCATTGATTCTCTCATGTGTTTTCCCCTCCTAGTTCCTTCCAAAAATCACTTTTTCGATACTCTTGTGTGGTCCCAATAAAAGACTTTTCCTTCTCTACATGCAAAATATGACTCGCATATTTTACTGCCGCATAAATATCATGCGATACCATAATAATTGTCAGTCCCTCCTGATTAAGTGCCTGAATCAATTGATAAAAGTCCACTGTCACTCTGGGATCTAAGCCTGTCACAGGCTCATCAAGCACCAGCAATTTAGAAGATGCACAGAGCGCACGCGCCAAAAGTACACGTTGCTGCTGCCCACCAGAAAGATTGCGATAGCATTCCTTTCTTAAATTCCAAATATCCATGCAACGCATATTTTTCTCCGCAAGCTGTTTTTGTTCCTTCTGAAAAAAAGGGCGCCACCCGCACTGTGAAAGTGTTCCAGACAGCACAATCTCCCACACGGAGGCCGGAAAATCCTTCTGCACAAAAGTCTGTTGTGGTAAATATCCAATCGCATGTGCTTCCAGCCCATCACCGTACACAATGCGGCCACCCATCAGCGGCGTCAACCCAAGCAGGGTTTTCATCAATGTGCTTTTACCTGCACCATTTTCGCCCACAATGCACAAATAATCTCCTTGCGCAACCGAAAAGTTAATATGTTGCGCAACAGGTGTTCCCTCATAGCCCAATATCAAATCTTCACATTGAATATATGCCATAGCTTTCGTCCCCCTACTATTCCAACAGTTTTTGTATCACTTTCAAATTTTCTTCCATTATATTCAGATAATGAAGTCCTTCTTTCACCTCTTTGCGGGAAACCGACTGCATAGAATTTAGCACACAGACTTCCTGATGCCCCGACCGCGTATTTTCAATAACTACCCGCGCCAGCCGGTCATCTGACCCATCAAGCACAATCACAAAACCAAGTTCCAATTCCTCCAACTTGTTTATTAAAAATGCCATTGTACCAAAACTAGCCTCGGTTTCCGCACTACATCCGTTAAATGCAGCGTAATAATTTAAACCATAATCCTCCACAAAATACCGAAATGGAAATCGGTCTGCAAAGAGCAAAGTGTCTTTTTTCCCGCTGTCAACCACCTTGGCAAATTGAAGGTCCAGTGCGCGCAATGCGGCTGTATATCGGTCGCAATTTCTCTGATATAAATCAGCATTTCTACTGTCCATTGCCGCCAGATTTGCCGCAATCTCCTCCACAATTTGCTCCGCATTTTTAATCGAAAGCCAGACATGTTCGTCGTACTCTTGTTCTTCGTGATCCTGTTCATCATGCCCGCCGCTTCCCTCAACATGTTCCTCCTCAACAAGTCTCTCGCTAAGAGCTTCCATCATATTTATCACACGCATATCAGGATTGACCGCCTCCTTCAAGGCATCCTCCACCCAAGCATCCGATTCTCCACCCACATAAAGAAACAAATCGCATTCGGAAACCCTTGCAATATCTAATGCAGAAGGTTGAAAATTATGCAAATCGCCCCCTTTATCCATAAGTAATTTCAATGAAATATTCTCCTCATTTCCACAAATTAAATTTGCTGTCCAATCATACTGCGGAAACGTAGTGCAAACAATATGATATCGGTTATCCTCCTCAAGAGCAGTATTGTTAGATACACAACCAGACAAGATACAACTACAAAACAGCATTAAAACCGCTATTGTTATCACTTTTACTTGCATTTTTCCTCCCACTATCTCAAAAAACATTTGCAAATCATTTGCATTTCTAAATTATATCCACCTGTTTTTGTATTGTCAAGTAGGATTTACAATCGAGTAGGGATGACTTTCCCTACTTGCGCACCGGACGCGGGCAGCTTTAGCCGCATATTTCCTTTCCGCGTCCGTGTGCATAAACAAAACGAGTAGAGAAACTATATTTTCCCTACTCGCCAAACTTTTCCACTTCCTATTGTGTCATATAATCGGCAATTATATCCCATACCGCCGGGGTTTCTAACCCAAGTTTCCAGCTTGCCACGCCTTTAATGCCTTGGTTCTTCATAACTTGCAGCTTCACCCGAATCGATTCCATATCCTCCAGCCAACACTGATACAGTGTGTCATTCACTTGGTACTCCACATAATTCTGGCAGGACTCTTCCACCCATGTAGGAGTTATTCCTGTCCTTGCAACCCAATCCGCCTGGGCGTTCATTGTCAGCGTTGACGCCTTTAATCCATCTGGTCCTGATTCCCACACTCTCGTATAAAATGGAATGGCGTTGATAATCTTGTCTGCTGGCACAACTTCTTTTGTGTTGACAATCCCATCCTCCACAAACATAATCGATGCATTTGATCCTGCAGCGCCTCCCCCTACATAGTGCTCATCATAGCCCATTATAATAATGTAGTCCGCGATAATGCCCTGCTCCTTGCGATTATAATGCGCTGTGTACTCTGACGGGACATAGTTGTCCACTGAAAGAACAACGCCACGTTTCCTAGTTTCTATGGAAAGCTCTCGCAAAAACTGTACAAAATGTATACCAGAATCGCTGCGCACTTTCTCGAAATCAATGTTAATGCCGTCAATCCCATAGCTATCAATCTGCGCCATCAACCCTTCAATCAGATATTTACGGTTGGCAGAGGACGACAACAATTCCACAAAATCAATCTCCACACCAAACTGATCCATACTGTCCACATCTGTTACCAGCGCCCAAACTTCAATGCCAAGGTCATGTGCCCGCGCCACATAAGATGTGTTCGCAAGACTTGCAAAATCACCGCTGTTATTGGTTAGCCGAAACCATGTTGGAGATACCACATTGACTGTTTTTGTCCGCGCAAGTGCACTGGTAAGCGCATCGCCGCCAACCACATCAAACACTTGATGAAATGTGAGGTTAATCATGCCTTCCTTCTTGACATTATTATATACAATCTCCTCAAACCCAGTATTGCAAGTTCGCTCCACCTCCTGCTCATCCTTTAAAAACTTGTTTTCCACATACCCAATAAAAGCATCTTCTGTCTTGACCTTTGACCAAGTTTCCATCTGCTCTAGCACCGTCACTGCATCTCCCGCTGCAAGTTGCACCAAAATATCACTCTTGATGCCACCCTGATAGCGCAGCGCCGTCTTTTTGGAAAGCACCGCCTCCGTATAGCTGCCCCATTCCGTATACACCTGCATATGCAATGGCGCATCATACACTTGATACTCAAAATTAGCATACCGCTTCACATAATCCGCAGCGATGTACAATGTCTCTCCCTCATAGAACGCTGCCTTGTAGCCAAGCTCCTGACCAGCACCAGACACGTACATTACATCACTGTCATAAGCAATATTTATCTGTATTATATCAGTGTCTGTCGTAAATACCAGCACCTGCTCCTCACTATTAACATAAAACCGCTCTGTAAAATACTTCTCAACTGTTGAGAGTGCAAAGTAAATTACATTATCCCGCAGAAGCGCTTTTTCCTCGACAAGCGTGTCCTGAACCACCATCGCAACCTGGTCATCCTGCGCAAGCTGAAAATATTCCTTTAAATCTGCCTTATTTTTTGAATAAGAATACCTTTTTAAAATCTGGCTTCCCAGCGCCGCTGCAATCACAATAAAAATGAGAACAATCGGCACTAGCACCGCAATTATTCGTTTTTTCATACGGATACCTCCCAATTGTTCTCATTATAGCAAAAGATTGATACGAAGTATACAAAAAAATTGAATATACTTCCAAAAAAAGTCCCTATCATTTTTGTGTTGCATATGATAAAATATAATTGTCTTGTTAGCAATGCCATTTCTGCCAAAATGTGCAAGTGCTAGAACAGTCTGTGCAGTTTATGCATAGAGGGGTCTAAAATCAATCTGTCACAGAGCAGACATTATATTACACACATAATACATGCCAGAGACCAAAAGTTTAAAACTGTGATATATAAATTGTATAAAGCTGTCAGAACATAACGCACTTTTTACTGGATTTGTAAATTGTGAAAAGTTTGGAAAAATATTTTTGCGTTATCAGCACAAGCTAATAAGACAATGAGAAGATTTTTAACAGCCCTCCTTCTTATGTAAATTTTATTCGTAAAATTTGTTCTCGACGCACTTTATACAAGCATTATTAACACATTCCGAAAAAATATGCAAATCGAAATGTAAAAATTCGCCTGAAATGTAAAAAATAATACAACTTTTTTATGAAAACATCTGTTATTTTAACATTTCAGACGATATATAGAATAAAATCAAATTTCGACATTTTTTATGGTTCTTAACAGGATTTATGTTATAAAATAAATTTTTTAAAAACTGTGGTCCTGTCCTATTGACTAAAGCTTCTCTACATTATAATATATGTGAGAAGGTCTGTCTTCAAGCATTGTTTGACAGACCAAATCAAACAATACGCAGACACTATGAGTGTGCGGGATTACCGTATCCCGCACCAGAACCCCTAAGCGGGTTTTGAACACAAGGTATTATTAAATAGTGAGGATGTGAAAATATGAAAATTGAAAAAGTTAATGACCATCAAATTCGCTGCACACTGACAAAAGCAGACTTGGCTGACCGCGAGCTCAAGATCAGCGAGCTTGCTTACGGAACAGAAAAGGCAAAAAACCTTTTCCGTGATATGATGCAGCAAGCTTCCTACGAATTTGGATTTGATGCTGATGATATTCCACTTATGATAGAAGCAATACCACTCAATTCTGAATGCATTGTTTTAGTTATCACCAAAGTCGAAGATCCGGAGGAACTTGACACCCGCTTCTCAAAGTTTGCGCCTTCTGTTCACGACGAATATGAGGAGGAAGACCTTGGAAACACACTAGATAATATGCTTCAGAGTCTCTCTGAAGGCGCTGATGACGTACTGGATCTCTTTAAGAAAATTCATGACGGTCATCTTGCGGAAGCCACTGCAGAAGCGTTAAACAATGTGGAGAAAGCAAAACTTCGCTCAAACGCAAAACAGACTACAGGCATTGATTTGACACGTATCTATGGCTTTGAGTCTCTCAACCAAGTAACGCGTCTTGCTCATATTTTGGTTCAACACTACAATGGTAAAAATTCCCTGTACAAAAACGAGAAAACTTCTGGTTATATGCTGGTTGTGACACAATCTAACCACACACCTGAAGAGTTTAACAAGATCTGTAACATGCTTTCCGAATATGGAAATCCTGAAAAAATTGCTTCTGCAAGCGAAGCCTATATGGAAGAACACTTTGAGCCAGTTATAAAAGACAAAGCGATTCAAGCGTTGTCTCTTGTATAGACATTAAGCCTATGATAATTCAAAGAAAACAAAAAAAGTCCACGACCTCTGTCGCAGACTTTTTTTGATGCGATACCCTTTCTATGCAAGCGCCGCAATCTTGTCCATCAACGCATCAATGTCCATTCCGTGCACCATTGCGGCCTCCTCCAAGGACTCGCCCTGCGCGGAAGGACACCCCAGACAATGCATACCAGCCTCCATAAGTACCGGCGCCACCTCCGGCTTTGTCCTCAAAATTTCACCGATTGTCATATCTCTCGTTATCTCTGCCATTTTAATTTCCTCCTGTTAAGTCTTTCGTTCGTCTTGACACTTTTCTCTTATTGTGTCTAAACTGTAATAATTTATTCGCTGTTTGTTAATCTATTTTAATTCGACTGTATTTATACATAGATTATATTATATCCAATCTATATAAATGTCAAGTAAAAGAAAAGCAGCTTTCATCCTGCACGCAAGTCCCTAAATTTGTAAGGATCTTCTACATTTATTTTTTCTTCCAAAATCAGCAATAATACTCCTAAGCATACTGCAGCCAAAGTTCCAACAAAAAATATCCACAAATCTATTCTAAATGATAGGAAAGAAAAACACAATAAAAAATACAAAAATTGTAATATGTTGATTATATCCATGAAATATTTTATAAGTAAGTAGGAACGGACATACTCTCTTTCATCAAATAAATTGATGGAGAAAAATAATTTTTCAAAAAATTTCCATGTATTTTTCTTTCTTTTTTATGATTATCCCCAATGCAACTGCATTAAATAAAACACTTATAATTATTGCCAAAGCTGCTCCGGCGGTTTCTAATCTCGGTAAGCCAAATTTCCCAAAAACCAGCAAGTAGTCCAAAAGAACATTTATCAAAATAGATACAATAGATATCCACATTAACCTTTTTGTCTTTTTTTCAATTTTAAAATAAGAGTTAAAAGTGAATATTAATAACTGAAGCAGCATATACGGACATGTTATAAAAGCATATGCCTTTGCAAAATGCAATACATCACCAGACAGGTCATACAAATTGCCCAATATTTGATTTGAGAAAAAAGTAATAGACAATATATATATAATTCCTATTATAATATCAATAAAAATCGAAGATATAAAATATAAATCAAACCCTTCAGTATCATTCTCTCCTCTTTTTTAGCGCCTTCTATATTAAAAGTTACAGCAACAGTTCCAAATATCCAGCCAACAGATTCATAAGAGCCACCATTATGCCAATCGCCCCATAAGCTTCTGCAGATATCCTGCCAATAAACATTTCATCTACAAGACCTATTAACATCCCTGTTATTTTTTGAATAATTAATGGAAACGCAAATTTATTTAATTTTTTTACATGTAGACTTTTTGCGCAGTCAAACATTGGGTTGAACTCCTAACTTAATTAAATTGGTCAAGGTGAGTGCTCATGCACCTTCATTCCTTCCACAATTCTTCTACATTACTTTCTATTTAAATTGATAAACAAGACTGCATTTTCCGTCCTTCATCTATCTTTTTGATAGTCTTGTGAAATTTTTTGTATTGAATATGATGAAAAATCCCAAGAATCCATTGACAAAATAACCATAAATAATATGAGAAATACAAGAAATTATCCTTAAAGATACAGACAGAGACAGAACCAAAAAATCGGTCCTGCCCCTCTAAAATAATCCACAAATCCTCTATCAATTTTCTGCGCAAACACTAAATTTGTAATGATCTTTTGTATTTATTTTTTCTCCTCCAAAATCAACAATAATACTCCTAAGCATATCGCAACCAACGCTCCAACAAAAAATATCCACAAATCATAAAAAGACATAAATCCTACAAAATGATTTTTATCTGTATATTCAACTCTATCAAAAGTAGAAGCAAAACTTAATAAAATAACTTCCAAAAAACCAAATACCAAAAAAATTGTTCCTAATATTTTTCTCATTTCATTTTTCCTTTTATACTTATTTTAAATGATACGAAAGAAAAACACAATAGAAAGTACAAAATGTAAAATATAACTGTTACATATAATTATTTTTCGTTGTTATCATTTTAAAACATCTGGAGCACCTGTTGGAGGCGTAGGCGTTGTCGCATTTATATTATGACTACTGTTAACTCTTGACCAAACTTCTGTTGTATCAGTAATTTTTCGTTTGTCGGTTCCTGTGTGATCTTCATACCATACATTCTCATAAACACCTGTACCTGTTGGAATAATCGTTGTAATTTTCATTTTACCGTAGTATGTATCAATCCAGTATAACAAATATGGTCTCCAATTCATGGTAGTCCATGCTGGACAAGTTTGACTTTCAGAAACAGTTGTTGAAGCTTTTGCAGTAAACTCAGCAGTCAAGTTACCTTTAAATTTTCTAATTTCAGCGCTTCCGCTAAAACCAAGCTTTCCAGAAATTTCTTTAGTTTCTGTTTTCCCTTTAGACATACCTACTGATGATCGATAGGCATCAATACCAATCCATGAAGTGGCATAAGTAACTCCTTTTACAGTACTTTTTACATAGGGCTGAATTTGCCATACTGGATGATCATATATACCATATGCTGGGGATATTCCCTGTTTAAAATCATCACTATGATAATAGGAAACTATTTGTTCTATCTCAGTATTATCAAGAGGCGTTTCTGCTTTTAATGCAGCACTAAATTCTATTTCTGTCATTTTTTCTATTTCCTCTACAGAAAAAATAAGGTGATTGGTTACTTCTGGCTCTTCTTCTGAAATTGTTTGTGGTGAATCAAAATAATATGTTTCACCGATAGTCGTTGTAATAGTATCTGCTTCCTCAGCAAATGTAGTTACTGATATCCCCATAACCATAACAACTGTACAGGCAACACTAACAAGTCTTTTAAAATACCTCTCTTTCATAAATGATACCTCTCTTTCAATTTGTTTATAAATTGCATTAATGCGAAACAAAATTAAAGCACTCGATTTTATTTCCCTTCAACTTATAAGGTTATCATACTAATAATTATCTTAATAAAACAAGGGACAGAATCGACAAGTATATTTGCCAATTCTGTCCCTTGTAATCAATCTATTACTTCTTTATAGTGAAAAGTATCTAAATTTTAATCAAAACAAACGGAGGTATTTTACAAATGAACCATATTCATCTAAGAAAAGTATTTATTATGTTTGCATTGCTATTTATAATGCACCTCAGTCTTGTCGCTCTTCCTGCTACAGTAAAACCTGAAACGAATAATGAACAAGAGTTAATTTCTCCCTGTAATGATTGTCCGGTTTCCATCCATGCTTATAACTGATCTATTTTATCTTGATAAAATCTTTCATAAAATGTTCTTTTGCAAAAGTGACTAATGATAATACATTGTCTTAAATCATTGGTCATTTTTTCTTTTTCTACCTGTTGTCTGGCTGTTACCTTTTGCTGCATATCGCTCCACAATATATCATAAAGAAATTCATTGATTATACAAAGCCTTCTACACCGCAGCACCTCTCCAAGAACCTTTTTGTCTAATGCTATTGCAAGCTGATATTCTCCCATACTACTTAACTCATTTGTCACGCCTGCCATAACAAATTCATACATAGCAATATACTCTGATAACAAGTTCTCTTTCTCAAATTTTTCAAAGAAATGTAACAAAAACGCAATGAATTCTCTTTTCTCTATGGTGTCTACTGTTTGCATTTTTTTACAAATACAAGACATCTCTGTCTCTGTAAGATACACTTCCTCAGCATCATAAAATGAATCCGCATTCAGGGTATATTGAAGTGCTTCCTCTTCCTTTGCAGCAAATTCCTCTTTTGTTATCATTCCTTCCATCCAGTCCAATGATGCCTCACACTCCATTACAAACTGCATATTTTCTGGTATTTGAAGACATATTTTATCCTTTAATTGCCTCAGTAAAACCCTAGCTTTGTGTGTCTCACGGTTATTGCAATAAACAGACAACTCATTTTTAAGATATAATACACTTTTGTCATTTGTCACAAGCGCCGTCTTTTGAACTTCCTTGGACACGCCAAGCCGCCTTAATATCTGCCCCAATGGTTCTCGCTGCATATTGGTCTGCTTTTTCTCTGCCCTGCGCAGTGATTTAACCGAACAAATTCCATTACACACCTGCTCTTGTGTCAACCTTAACATGTTTCTGCGAATACGCAAAACATCTCCAATTGCAAATACCCACCGCTGTCTATATAAATAAGTACAATCCTGCATATATTCGGACACATGATACGCAGTATATAGATTTTTAAGTAGTTGCTCCATCTCTATGCTTTCCTGCAAAAGTGTTTTATATGCTTCTACCTTCTGTAGTCTATCCATTTTTATCAACTTTTCTATTATATCTGTCAATACTTTTTGCTTGTACTCAAGCAATTCCACTAGATAATACGCTCTTCCTGTATCTCGCAACAGTTCTATTGCCTGCTCGCAATATTGTAACGCATCCTCTAGTTCGAGCAAATCCAATTCACTATCTACAGATAGCATTTCCCGCAAATAATACCATACAATCTTTGGATAAATCTTAACCTTTGACAACTTGTCAAAAAAAGATTCCTCCACATAATTTATCCAATACCTACATTTTTTTATAAAGGTTTTTTCTTTTGATTTTCTGTAATATTCATACTCTAATATCGTATTGACTTCCAAAACAGACAATAACTTTTCTGGTACACCTTCCTTATAAATCTGTTCCACTTGCGGTACTGTCAAATGCACCGCCTTCTCATAAAGGCTGGCAAGTTTTGCATTGTCTATCCCCTGTAATCTCAGAACTTCACTGCACATCATAACACAAAATTGTTGTTTTGTTTTGTCGTCTAATGGTTGCTGTTTCTCATAATCTCTAATCAATTGTACTGCCTTCTGAAAATCTTTCTGCTCAATCGCATACAAAATATGATGGTGCCACTTCCATGTGATATAATCCTCATTGTTCAGCAAATTTTCATACATATCTGGTGTGACACCCAACCGTCCCAACAGACGATTTCGCATTGTTTTGTAAAGTGGTCTCTCCCCATTTTCAATTCTTGAAAGCAGACTGACATCTATCAATCCCTCCGCTAAAACATCTCCTGGCACGCCGGACTCTAACCGCACCCGCCTTAAAAATACAGAAAAATCCTGCTCCGATTGTAATGGTATTTTTAGTACATTTCTTTGTTTTGTCCACGTTTCTATTTACCATGCACCCCCTTCTAAAATACTTGCGTGCATCATAAACTCCATTTTTACATAAATAGACACAAAATTTATTCTAAAGGATATAAGAAGAAAACACAATAGAAAATACAATATGTTCGTATTTCCGACTGCACTTGCATCCAATAAAGACAAGATACCTAAACCCTTAAATCTTACTCCGTTATAATTCACAAAATTTTAATAATTTTTATCCCTCTGTACATAAAAAAGTACAAAGAATAGTGTTGACGTGTATACAAAATTGAGGATATAATACAGTTATGAATGTTAGATAGGATTTAACACTTTCATAACAACCAACATTCTAAATTTCAGTAACTGGCGGGACTTAACCGCATATTTATTAAATTTATATTATATAGGAGGCTTTGCAAAATGAGACCAGAATGGACAGATTTTGTAGGTGGCAAATGGGAAAGCGAAATCAATGTGCGTGACTTCATTCAGAAAAACTATACACCATATGAAGGTGATGAGTCTTTCTTAGCAGGACCTACACAGAACACAAAGGATTTATGGGACATGGTTCTTGATCTTCAGAAGAAGGAGAGAGAAGCTGGCGGTGTTCTTGATATGGACACAAAGGTTATCTCCACAATTACTTCACATGGTCCAGGATACCTCGACAAGAGCAAGGAGACAATCGTTGGTTTCCAGACAGATAAGCCTTTCAAGCGTTCCTTACAGCCTTATGGCGGTATCAGAATGGCAGAGAAAGCTTGCTCAGACAATGGCTACGAAGTAGATCCTGAGGTTAGTGAGTTTTTCTCAACACACAGAAAAACACACAATGCAGGCTGTTTTGATGCTTACAATCAGGAAATGAGAGCATGCCGTTCCTCACACATCATCACAGGTCTACCTGATGCTTATGGACGCGGACGTATCATCGGCGACTACAGAAGAGTTGCTCTCTATGGTATCGACAGACTGATCGAAGATAAGCAGGCTCAGAAGGACTCCACCGGACGCGTTATGACAGACGATGTGATTCGTCTTCGTGAGGAACTTTCAGAGCAGATAACAGCACTCAAAATGATGAAGGAGATGGCGGCATCTTATGGATGTGATATCTCTAAACCAGCTACTAATGTACAGGAAGCGATTCAGGCTACTTATTTTGGATACTTATGTTCTGTCAAGGAGCAGAACGGTGCTGCTATGTCCCTTGGCCGTACTTCTACATTCCTTGACTGCTATGCACAGAGAGATTTGAAGAATGGAACATTTACTGAAGAGCAGATTCAGGAATTCGTTGACCATTTTATCATGAAACTTCGCTGCGTCAAGTTTGCACGTACACCAGAATACAATCAGATCTTTGCTGGTGATCCTGTATGGGTAACAGAGTCCCTTGGTGGTGTTGGTGTTGACGGACGTCCAATGGTAACAAAGATGTCATTCCGTTATCTAAATACTCTGACAAACCTTGGACCTAGCCCAGAGCCAAACTTAACAGTACTTTGGTCAACAAGACTTCCTGATGCTTGGAAGAGATATTGTGCAAAGATGTCTATCCAGACTTCTTCTATTCAGTATGAGAATGATGATTTGATGAGAGTAACTCATGGTGATGACTACGCCATTGCATGTTGTGTATCCTCTATGGTTGTCGGCAAGGAAATGCAATTCTTCGGCGCACGTGCAAATCTTGCAAAGTGCCTGCTCTATGCTTTGAATGGTGGTGTGGACGAAGTTACCAAAAAACAAGTTGGTCCGAAATATCGTCCTGTTACAGGCGATGTGCTTGACTATGACGATGTGTACAGCAAGTTCATGGATATGATGGAATGGCAGGCAGACGTATATGTCAATACACTGAATATTATTCACTATATGCATGATAAGTACTGCTATGAGAGAGCAGAGATGGCTCTTCATGACAGAGATGTTAAGAGATATTTCGCTACAGGTGTTGCTGGGCTTTCTATCGTTGCTGACTCTTTATCAGCAATCAAGTATGCTCAGGTAAAAGCTATCCGTGACGAAGACGGCATCATTGTTGACTTTGAGACAACAGGTGAATTCCCTAAATATGGTAATGATGATGATCGCGTTGACTTGATTGCACAGGATGTTGTTCATAAATTTATGACAGCAATTAGAAGACATCACACTTACAGAAATGGTATCCCTACAACTTCAATCCTTACAATTACATCCAATGTAACTTATGGTAAGGCTACTGGTAACACACCTGACGGACGTAAGAAAGGACAGCCGTTTGCTCCTGGTGCAAACCCAATGCACGGACGTGACACACATGGTGCAGTCGCATCTTTGTCTTCTGTATCAAAGCTTCCGTTCAAGGATGCACAGGATGGTATCTCCAATACCTTTACAATCATTCCAAATGCTCTTGGAAAGGAAGCAAAAGTATTCTCTGGAGATATTGAGCTTGATTTAAACAACTAATAATATGGAATAGGTGAAATTATGGATGAGAAATCAATGATTGATGACCTCGTATCCCAGCTTGATGCTGGTTTCTCCAGCGCAAAGGCTGTGGGGCATTTCAATGTAGATGTCAGTGAGGACGCTTCCACAAAAGAAGTCCAGACACTTGGATGTACAGACTGTTCCAGCAATCCCATGGCGTGTAGTGTTCCTACACTCCATGAGGGATTGGATGATGAGTAAATTATTTTAGGAGGTATATAACTATGGCAGTTGACAATGCAGCACAAGTTGATAACTTAGTATCTTTATTAGATGGTTATGCTACAAAGGGCGGACATCACCTCAACGTTAATGTACTAAACAGAGACACTCTGTTAGATGCACAGAAGCATCCTGAGAACTATCCTCAGCTTACAATTCGTGTATCTGGATATGCTGTTAACTTTATCAAGTTGACACCGGAACAGCAGGCAGATGTTATCTCTCGTACATTCCATGAGGCGATCTAGTTGGAGCTATCGAATACAGAACCATAACGAAATAACATCGTATAATTAAAAAAGGGAAGTTTACAGGAATAATTGATTCCTGTAAACTTCCCTTTTGTCATAGTGCCTCAACTGACCAATATGGTCTAGACATTTTATTCATAGCCCTGTGCAGTCTCACATCATACCAGATACGGAAATCCCATTCTTATCCTAAAAATCAAAGCGGATCTTCTTACTATTATATCCTGTTAATATAATAGATATACTGTTGGAATAGCCTTCTGGAAGAAGTATGAAAAATTCTTTTGTAGTTTTACCATAATCACCCACAAAATTTCCGGTCGTACAAAATGCACATCCCGAATAGTCTACGCCATTATGATTCACTGTAAAACCTGCCTCCTGGTGAAGAGCTGGGTATTCAGGAATGTGATTGAAATTCATGGTATTATCAGAAGAGTTCCAAGTGGTGCTTCCGTCAACATACAGTTCCGAATACACAAGCAAGTCCCTTGATTGGGGATCGAATGCAAATGCTGCCTGCACCTGCCGCCATTCGTATCCAGACAGTGTATTGGGAGCCAGCAATTGCATTACAACAGTATCCATACTATCCTGCGGAATGCATCGGAATGTAACGCCAACTAAATCCTCTTTCTGGGGATGGTCAAGCCGATACTTCGTTGCATCCCTCCATGCAAGAGGATAACTTTCTCCCTCCACAGCTATAATTGTCTTCTCATCTGTCAATTGCTTTCCGTCTCGCATCAAAACTGCCGGCAACTATGAACTTGCTGCAGTCTGTTCTTGACTTAGGAACTGTAGAAAAATAACTGACGCATC
>DEPD01000078.1:0-4631 GCA_002358575.1 Lachnospiraceae bacterium UBA3401
CAGTGCTAGGCAAAATTTCGACGGCGATGCGGTGGCATCGTCTAGAAATTTTAACGACGCAACGGTGCGAAACAGGCGGTTCACGAATCTAATTTCTGGCCGGATGGAGTACTAGTACAGCATATATTAAATTTTTGATATATTCGCTTACGACAAATGCTAACTTATCAAGGTTTTTAGATATTTACTATAGATGAGCAAATTTAAACTCTTGCACAAATTTGTCCATCACACAATAATAAGTTTGAGGCTTTGTGTTTGTCTTGTTCGCGAGAGAAATACAAAACGCAGAATCTTTTGTACAGTTTTTTGGATTTGCTTAATTATAGATATTTGAAAAGTATATAATCTGAAAAATTATAAAAGAAAAGTTCAAAAAAGTAAATTGCTTTTTTTAAATATAAACTTACTATATAAAAGAAAAGTTCACTGAAATAGCGATTTATGCATTTCAAATTCTTTGGAAGGAACTATGCATGATATATATTTTCACTGCACTTTATTGTGAGGCACATATTTTTATTAGAAAATATAATTTGATAAAAAATAACGAAAATACTTGGTTTCAAGAATTTTATAATGAGTCATCCGGCCTCCGGCTTACAATTACTGGTGTGGGTGAGATTGCAGCCGCAACCGCAGTTGGCAGTGTGTGTTCAATATATAAACCAACACAGGAGGATTTACTTCTCAATGTGGGGATTTGTGCGCACAGCACAGAAAAACATGGAATTTTTCTGTGTAATCAAATTATAGAGAAAGCAACAGGAAAAACATTTTATCCAGATATGTTGTATCGCAGCAATTTTTGCGAAGGAACTATTGTGACAGAAATGCTTCCTTGGAATGCTCTCAATGACAATCCTAAAACAAAGTCTTCTGCTGGAAATTTGTATGATATGGAGGCAGCAGCAATCTATCAGGCAGGGATTCATTTCTTTGGTCCACATCAAATGATATTTTTGAAAATAGTTTCTGACAGAGGCGTTATAGAAAAAGTTTCTAAGGAACAAATAGCACTTTTAATGGAAAAATATCAGGAGTGCATTATTGATTATATGGAGCAGATTTCTACCGTTACACAAAAAACAAATGAGCATAAAAAATTTCTTTGTCAGGAGGAAAAGGAATTTTTGGAAACGTTTTGTACTGATTTGCATTGTTCTAAAACAATGAGGGATTCTATGAGGCAATATATTCAATACTTAAAATTGACAGAAGTGGATTACATCTCGATAGTGCAAAATATGTATGAAAATAATCTGCTTCCTTGTAAAGATAAAAGAGAAGGAAAACTGCGTTTTGAAGAATTTAAAAGAAGATTATTTTAACCCATTTTTTTCCCATATCTATGTAGAAAAATCGATTTGGAATCATAAGCGCACGCAGCAGATTTTGGGAAAATTTCCATCTGCGACGGTCATTGAAATTGGACATTACAAAGATGTGTTCTGTCGGACGAAACAAAACAATCAACTACAACATATTACACAGAAGTTAATATTAGCTGCCAAACAAGGAACGCTGCTCTATGAGGGAGCGCCAGTTTGTCAAAGTTTTGGTAATCAATATTTTTATTACACTTCCTGCATTATGAACTGTATTTTTGACTGTACTTATTGCTATTTAAAAGGAATGTATCCTTCTGCCAACATTGTAGTATTTGTAAATTTGGAGGATATTTTTGCAGAGATTGAACAGATATTAGCGAATCACCCGCTATATCTGTGTATTTCATATGATACGGATTTAATGGCTATGGAATCTATCACAGGTTATGTCCAAGAATGGTATTATTTTGCAGCAAAGCATGAACATCTAAAGATTGAAGTACGGACAAAATGCGCAAATAAAACTTTTATTCAAAAGCTCCCCCCAATTTCTGAAGTCATCTATGCGTTTACGTTATCTCCGCAAGCGATTATAGAGAACTATGAATATCATACTCCTTCTTTGTCAGAAAGATTATCTTGTGCAGCGGATCTGATACGTGCAGGTTATCCTATACGGCTTTGCTTTGATCCTATGATTTATGTACCAGACTGGCGACAGCATTATGAGGAGATGTTGGAACAGGTTTTTTGTATGATTGATTTACAAAAAATTGTTGATGTAAGTGTTGGAACATTTCGGATTTCACAAGAATATTTAAAAAATATGAGAAAGCAGAATCCAGAATCTGCAGTAATCTGGTTTCCCTTTCAGAATGACGGCGGCTATTGTCATTATCCAGACAATTTGATGGAACAGATGGAATGTTTTTTAATACATAAATTAGAGCAAGAAATTTCTAGGGAGAAGATTTTTCGATGGAGATCAAAAAAAGAAACACAGCAATTGTAACAGGAGCATCCTCCGGTATTGGATATGCAGTCTGCAAAAAATTGAGTGCGCTTGGATACGAAGTATTTGGTTTTGGCAGAGATTTTAAAAAGATAGTATGGGAAGAAGAAGCTGTACATCCAATTGTATGTGATGTGCTTAATACGGATAAATTATGTGCCTGTGTAAAACAGATCATGGGACAAAATTCGGTACATATTTTAATAAATAATGCAGGTGTTGGATATTACGGACTTCACGAAGAATTAAGCCCTGACAAAATCAAAAAATTGGTACGGACAAATCTGGAAGCGCCAATGATTCTCACTCAACAGCTTTTGCGACATTTAAAGAAAAACGCAGGTTACATTATCAATATTTCTTCTGTGACAGCAATACAATCCAATCCTCATGGATGTGCCTATGGTGCTACAAAGGCAGGGCTTGCCAGCTTTTCACACAGTCTATTTGATGAAGCGCGGAAATATGGTGTTAAAGTAGTGACAATTTTCCCAGATATGACACAGACAAACCTTTATCGCAATGCAGATTTCCAAGAAGGAGATGAGACAGAATCATATCTTCTTCCAGAGGATGTTGCTGCAACAGTGGAATGGATTTTAGGACAGCGAGAGGGTGTTATTATCACAGACATTGCACTGAAGCCGCAAATTCACCGGATAAAAAGGAAGGTTTATACTCATTAATATGAACGATTCAATGCAGGCATTGTCATAAGGGTTTCCCTTCCGGCTAAATGAATGCAATATCCCCCTGCTGTCCAGGAATTTCTCAAATGATTGGCTTGTATGCTGACTTCCTAAGTCGCTGTGGAGAATGCTCCCCTCTGTCTTCCTGACATTCAGGCAGGCATTCTTTACAGCTTCAATCGCCAGTTCTGCGGTCATGGATGTTCCATAGGCATACCCAATGATTTTATGGCTGCACAAGTCCATTACCAAAGCCAGATAGGTCCATCCCTCTTTTTGTACATGGATATAGGTAATATCAGTACACCATTTTTGGTTGATAGTTTTCGTTTCGAAATCACGCTTCAGAATGTTTTCCTTATCATTGGGAACGGTTCCATGATTGGCATGATGGTTGTATTTCTTTACTACGATAGAGCGCAGCCCCTGCTTTGCCATATGTCGTTGAACCCGTTTTATGCTGCAGGGAATCCCGCTGTCATTGAGGGTGTGGCATATTTTAACCGCCCCATATCGTCGCTTTGAAGCTTCATAGGCGTTCTTTACCTTCTGGCTGAATTTTGCATACTCCTTCTGCCGGTTTGAGGGTACACGAACCAGAGCTTTGTAATAGGTACTCCTTGGAAATTTCAGGGCGTTACAAAGCTGGAATATCGTATAATAGGCTAAGTTTTGCTGGATAAAAGAAACAATCTCAGCTATTGTTCTTTTGCGAATATGGCGGTCGCTTTTTTTAGATTTCGTTCTCAATTTTAAGGCGCTGGTTCTCTTTCTGGAGAGCCTTATACTCCTTCAGGGTAACGGTTTCCTTCTCGGATACTTTGATTGGAGAAAGCTGTTTTACCCAGTTGCTGAGTGTGCTCCGATTTACGCCATATTCACGTTCCAGTTGTGGATAAGAGGTTCCTCCGGCCATTGTACAGATCCACGATCTGCTGCTTGAATTTTGGAGTGTAAGATTTTTGGTTTTTCGCCATGTTGAACATCTCCTTTGCTCTTTCACTTAATAGTATAGGTTGTTTAACTTTTTCTGTCCACACTTATATACTAACACTACCCATGTTATACCCCACAATTGGAATACACCCAGCGGCCATGCCGACCACAACAAATATTACAATCTGGAAGAATTTCATCACAATTCCTACCACGATATTGTATAAGGCTCCTACAAGGAGCGAAATAATACAGGGGACTGCGTATTTCCCCATCAGCCGAGAAACTGGCTCTTCAATAAGAAATAAACTACTTTTGTTTCCATGTCTGGTCTCTTTTCATACAAAAACAGCGCGTAATCTTGGCTGCTGGATTTACGCTGAAGACTACACGCTGAATACACATAGCAGTATATTTATATACAAATAAACGCATGGCAGGTAACTGGATTTACGCAGTTCATGCCACACGTTCTTACCTATTATATAATTTTATCTAAAAAAGATCAAAGGTGTTTTGCACAAAAAATACAATTTGAGCTGTTGTTGGATTAGCGATCACACAGATGGAAATTGTTGTTACAGTTCAGCTTAGGACTTTGCAGTAACTGCAAAGTCCGTGAGAAAGCGTAGTGATTGAAATGCATCAAGCCACCACGAAGTG
>DEPD01000078.1:4963-12758 GCA_002358575.1 Lachnospiraceae bacterium UBA3401
TTTGCATGGCTTGATGCTTGTAACAGAAAGCCAAAGGCTAAACTGTTACAAATTGTTTTTGTATAACGATAAAATACGCTTGCTGTTTATTCATTTGGTGCGTATAATAAATTTTAAGAGATTAAATAAAAATAAGCAACTGTTCAAAAATAATTTATACATCTTGACTTGTCTATTTCTTAACAGTTTCTAAGAGGTAATTATGGATTATAAAAGTATTTCGCAGAAAAAGAAAAGTACGATTTTAGAGAACGCAGTACTCACGCAATCTCCAGAGGAGGTTGCCGCATTGTACGCACAACTTGGACAGATTGAGAATACGGCGCGGGCATTGGGGCTTGCTTGTCGCTTTTCTGGCTTGGAGTATGTTAAGGCGCTTGTCGAGGGCGGCGCAAATTTTACATATGTGCGGCTTGAGGGTGAAGTTGGCTACTATTTAATATATTATTGGCTATCACCGTTGGAGATGAATAATATACTTCGCAGAGCATATTTTCTTGACGGAAGAGATGCTTGTTTTACAAATACCATCACTGTTGATAGGAAAAACATTCATGTTTTACCAATGGAACAGCGCGCTGAAATTGTAAAATATCTGTATCAATGCCGTGAAAAAGTGTGTCTTGACGTAGGGGAACTGCTTTATTATGCAATTATGAGCAACAGCAAACGAATCATAAAGATTCTTAAAGAGTACGATGTAAAATTGTCGGATCAGCGAATCACAATGATTGCGGAAAATGGTCGCAGCTTTGAGTGGATAGAATTTTCTTCCATGCAGGAATACATGGGTGATGATGAATATATTGAGGTTCTTGGCAATCTTGCGAAAGAAATGAATGGGAGAACATTTCACTATACAGACTCCATTTATTGGGGAAATTATAATTCTTATTGCAAACAATTTCGGTGGTACAATCCTGATTTTTTTCGGTTTATTCTCACACACTTTAATCAAAAGAAGATGAATAAAGCGAAGATTATGAAAGGTGCAATTGATCAGAACAATGTAGTTTGCCTTGAAATCTGTGCAGAAAACGGTTGGCTTGACATGTCAAGAAAACGCGATGAAATGATAAAGTATGCCTCTGAAAATAATAAAACAGAAGCTTCTGCGTGGCTGTTGGAGTTTAAAAATCGCACTGCTAACTTTGCTTTAGAGCGCGAAAAAGCAGAAAAGAAAATGATGCGGGAATTGAATGCTAATCCAAATTCTGTGACTGAATTAAAGAAAGTTTGGGGCTTTGAAAAGCGCGAGGACGGTGCAATTAGAATTACACGTTACAAAGGCAAGAACACGGAAGTTATTGTTCCTGAAAAAATAGGTAACAGTATTGTGGTCGAAATAGGCGCGCGAGCGTTTTCTACAGAGGCATTACGCCTAAGAGAAGAACAAGTTTTTCTTCGCATGGCAATCACTCGTATATCATTGCCTGAAACAATTACAGCGATTGGTGAACGTGCATTTTGCGGCTGTCATGCATTGACAGAAATCAATCTTCCTGACAAAGTAACTGTAATCGGACAAAATGCATTTTCAGGATGCGAGTGCCTAAAGTCGATTGTGTTACCCAAAGAAATCACGGAAATTTGTGATTATACATTTAGTAGCTGTAAATCTTTGCAGCGTATAATAATTCCTGGAAAGATTACTATGATTGGCAGGCATGCATTCGCTGGTTGTTCTGTACTGGAAACTGTTGAGATTGAGGAAGGTGTTGCTGAAATAGGAATGCTTGCGTTCTATAACTGTACTAATTTAAAATCAGTGGTACTGCCGCAATCCATTCGGAAGATTAAAAATTATACGCATAAAGGACAAGAGCCAGAGACAATTTTTTATAAAGATGTGGATGTGACAGTTACAGTCACACCAAAAAGCTATGCAGAAAAATATTGTCGGCGAAACAGTATAAACTACTTTTATGCACATGGGTGTCCAAAGGAAATATGTCAGCAAGCTGACGGACACCCAGCGCACGAATAGGGAAGATAAATCTTCCCTATTCAATTTTTATGGATTGACACCGAGCGCCTGCCAGCTTGAAGCGCCGATTAGAGGAAGTGCAAATTGCGTGTAGGCGGCTGATTCTGGAGTGTCAATATATTTTACTACATTGTAAATCATTTTCTGTGTTGTGACTTGACCATTTTCATCACAGTTAAACAGACCACAGGCAATCTTGTCCGCATTTTTCTCATATACGTTGTCCACTGCTCTATGTACAATAAATCCTTTAATAAGTGGATTTTTCTCTGCAAGCTTGTATGCATAAGCAAATGAAGCCGCTTGTGTTGCCTCGTCAGAGGTCATGGAATTAAATAAAATCTCAGAGATAATAATGTATCGTACTTGTCCATTTGGTGCAAGGAAGGCTGGCTGGCTTAAATAGGAGGTAAATACTTCCATATTTTGTGGATTGATCATCTTTGTATTTGGTGTGTGATCAATCAGGTTTAGCCTCTTATAATTCGTTGGCATATTCCAGAATTTTGCTGCCGTGAGTGGAACTGGATGTGGATGCCATGCAACACCCCAATCAATATTTCCATGAGAAACAACATCTGTGTTAAATGCATCTATAAATTTTCTAGCTCCATATTGGTTTTTCGTTCCGTCTTCCCAATTCCATCTTTGGTCTACACAGGTTAAAACTCTAGCATTTGCATTTTCACTCTTAATGGTGTTATAGCACATGCGGAATGCTTTCTCATACTCATGAGAGAAATTTGTCACATTGTAATTTCCTGCAAAATACCAAGGATTATTGTTGTTGACCTCATTCCCAATTGCCCAGTTGGAGATAAGACCAGTTGCTGGATTGCTATAACGCGATGCAAGGAAGGACATAAGCGCTTGAATATACTCTGCTCCCTGTTGTTCATCTGTATTGAATGCATAGTGTCTGTATCCATTAACACGTCCAGAAGGCTTTACTGTAAATGCGGTTTCTGGGTGAAAATAGTTGACAATATTCATTGTGACTTCAACATTTTGTGTGGCAAAGATGCCCATAATCAAGTCATATTCTGCCACAATCGTCTGGTTAAAAACATAGTCTTTTCCATTGTAAGTGTAAGGAAGCGCGGGACCAGGCTGGAAAAATCTGTCAATTGCGAGCTCATAACTAACATGCTGTATACCAAGATCTGGAATTGCAACGATTGCATTGTTGTCCGCTGTAATTCCTTTAATGGATGTGGTTACAGGGTTGGGTGCTGTATGTGTGGCAATAGTTTCTGGATTTGTAATATAAAATTGTTGGCTAACAGGAACAAAAGTTCCGCCTTGCGGTGCTGCCACAATAAATTTTGAACAGAGTTTGGAGTTGACGGTTCCATGATCGAGTGTTGTCACAAATGTAACAACAGGTGCGTTGACGGCTACTGCACAGAAATCACTTCTTCCCTTAATATCATTTTGGTATTGTTTCATCTCAAAAAGATACAGATTTCCATCATCACTCGTCACGCCAGACACTGTGGCAACGACTGTTATCTGATTATCGCCGCTGATAATACATTGGTTGATCGTTGCTGTTCCAGCAGCGGCTGCGGTCATAGACATAAAACATACAAAGACCATGCAGAGTGCTGCCCAGAAAGTAATTTTTTTCTTCATTCGATACCTCCACATAAAAATAATACAACTTATCCGAATCACGCTTTGGATTCGGATAAAAGGCGCGTTCTTTGCGCCGTGCATCCGATTATAAGAAGCAGCACTTGCTTCTTATAATATAACTTGTTTCTGAATACAAAAATTATAGCATTTCACGCATTGATTTGCAAGCGTGAAAAATCTGCCGATACATTCTATTTCTTCCGAAAATATGTCACAAATGCATTTCCATTTTGCCGGAACAAATTGGTTGCATCATTCATTCCTATTTTATAGACAGTTCCTGTCTCTGGATTCATGACAACGACATTTAACTCATTAAAGCCAATGACAAGCATTGCACGGTCATTTTCAAGAGAGACTAGAACTGGTATATCCTGATTGACATAATACAATATGGCATCGAGACTGACTCCTGTCAGATCAAGGGCTGTGACATCATTTAAGTTTTCTTCCAATATTTGCCTGACGGTTTTTCCATTGTCAAGCATAGGTTGTACGTTTTTAATACTGCCGCAAAATTCAAGGATTGTCTCAAGACAAACTGCCAGATCGGTATTTCCTTCTGTCTTTTGTTTTCCAGTGATTGCCATAATTTGATTTCGAATACTTCTTGTAGTTCGCTTCCAAATATAATCTCCGTTTTGATTGACGACCGTTCCGCTAATGTTGTATGCAAGATTGATCGCCTCTGACTCGTGTGTGAACGTCCCATCAATTCCATAGCGACCATAGACATAATAGCGGCTAATTGGATTTTCTACTGTTACAGCAAGTTCGCGGGAACCTTCAAACAGTACTTGAAGCGGATTCGTGTTTTTGAGCTTTTTCGTTTCTATCGCGTTTTTCAGTACCAATTGCACTATCTTTTGATAGGTCTGCGTGACAACAACCTCAGAGGAATTGTATCCACTTTCATCCACTAGATTATTTACAATCTGGTCACTAGATGTACTGCTGTAGTTTCCGTCTTCATTTTTCGCCACGCGCGTAAGTGTGATAAGGTTATTTTCTATGGAGGCGTCAGTGACATAAATACCTTCCCGCTGATAGGTTTTTAAAACCTTTCCCTGTTCATCTTGAATATAAATTGTATTCATTGGAAAGGTCACAGAACCTGAAAAGTCAATGCTGATATCCTCATATTGCACCACACCATAAATTAAATCTTCACCGATAAATCCAAGCGGCAGCATTCGGTTTTCGCCAGAAGTACGAATCTCTTGTCGCTCTCCTGTGTTCAGATTCATTAGGATTAGTTTTGTGCAATTGTACGCGTCAGCAGAATTTTGCCATACAAGCATTTTGTTGGTGCTTGATACCTCAAAACTTCCCTGTTGAAGGTTGCCTGCGATTTCCTCACAAGTTAGATTCAGCAGATTAATTGCAAGGATCGATCCATCCAGATAGATATAGAAGACACCATTTTTGTTGATAAAAGAAAGCTGTTCCATATCTGTTTTTAGTGTTGCATATGCTTTGTTATATGGAATAAAAATCAGTTCTTCCACGGTGTTGAGCATTCCATTGTACTCACAAACCTGTACGCCAATGCTGCCCTCATGCTTTCCACGATTCATATAGCCATAGACCATAAATCGAACATTTTCTGTCTCGTCTACATTTAAAATCTTAATATCGTGATTGTCGTAGTTGCTTCTGGGATCATTTCCGTCATAAAAACTAAAAAGATATGCAATTTTTTTGTCTGCCGCATGATAACAAAACAGTTGGTTTTGATTTACAAATGCAAGGTTTGAGCCACCGTCACTCTCCATCATCTGCACATTGGCATCTCGAATCCCAAGCATAATTTTGCTGCCGCCGTACACATCTGCTCCTGGATCAAAAAGCTGATTCATGCTGCGCTCATAATCCAACAGATAGGTCCTGTCAGGTGTATAGCGAATCCGATAAAATTCCACAACATTATATTGATATTTTTTTCTGCTCTCCACTGTTTGAACCCTGTAATTCATGCGAATAGATGCGGTCTGTTCCTCAATCTCACTGATAATAATTTGTGGTTCTGTAATCTGGCTAATATTTAAATCTGCCCAAGTAATCTGTTTTAAATTACAATGAATATCCACGCGGCTCAGTGTTGTGTTGTCGCCTTTAGCGTTTGATTCCAGATACGTTATGAGATCTTTTGCCTGCTCTTTGTCAAAAGTTTTATCGTGAAAATCTTTTACAAATGTCAATTTCTCATAGGTGTTGTATCCGCCGTCAATAATGCGTGTATAGTATCGCAAGGTTTCATTTCCGACTTTGAGCATTAAAATCCAATTGTACTCCACGTGTGGCTCAATTAGATCCTTGATTGTGACAGTGGCCTGTATGCGGTCTTCGCTCTCTTTAAAATTGCTTACTCTTGTTTGTTCTACCAGACGTGTCCCATCAATGCTTCTGACCTCAAAAGAAATTTCCTGAATCGTATTTTTATATTTGTCAATGACAAAGGTCAGTGCACGGCCAGTTTCAAGCGGTGTGATTGTATCTCGAAAAAAGCTTCCATCCATCTCCTGTTTCAATCCATGCAGATAATTATAAGCAATGCCCTTCGTTGTGATATGAACCAGTGGAAGGGAGGCCTGTGTCATACTGGTAGTCAGTTCTTCATTTCCCTGATTGTAAATACTGCTGCTCACAAAGAGCGTGATCACAAAAACTACGATACAGACAGTCAATTTGCCAATGAACTTTTTCATAATTAAAACTCCATATTTCTTTACCGTTCCTTATTGACTGCAATTCACACCCTGACATTTTTGGAACAAATTAAGACTTTTTGAAGTGTGAACTGCAGCATTTTTGCACACAAAATGCTAAAGAACAAGCATTTTGGCGCATAATTCCTACTACTTTGGCGGTGTCTGAACAGCAACCCTTACTGCTCTTCTAAAAGTGTTTGAAGCGTAGGGTGAATTTGCAAAAATGTCTCTAGTGCAATGAGCGACTGTTGTGTTTTTGACCCTGCATGGTATTTTATATGGTCTTTTTTCACTGCCCGTATTAGAATATTTTTGGGGGTATGTTCCATATCAATAAATTCAAGAATCTGTGTATCATATCCGTATTTTTCTAGCAATTCTGCGCGCACTGCATCTGTGATTAACGCAGCCATGCGCTCTTTTATCAGCCCGTATTTCAATAGTGGTCTGAGCACATCAGAGGAGATTTGTCCGTTTAGTTCATGCTGGCAGCACGGCACAGATAAGATAACTCGCGCATTCCATTTTATTGCTCTGGCTAGTGCATAGTCTGTCGCTGTGTCGCAGGCATGTAGTGTCACAACCATATCCACAGTTTCTGCATTTTCGTAGGAACCAATATCTCCTACTTGAAATTTTAACCCTTCATATCCCAAATTATCCGCAAGTGCCTGACAGTGTATGATTACGTCCTCTTTTAAATCAAGTCCAACAATGCGGACAGAATACTGGTGCATTACTTTTAGATAATAATACAGTGCAAAAGTTAGATAAGATTTTCCACAGCCAAAATCAATAATTTTTAGTGGCCGATTGTCCTTTTGGGGCAGATAAGATAAAATATCCTGCACAAATTCAAGGTATCTGTTAATCTGGCGGAATTTATCATATTTAGCCTTGATAACATTTCCTTCTGGCGATTGCACACCGAGCGCTACCAGAAAAGGCACTGGTTCATTTTGCGGTAGAATGTATTGCTTTTGTTTGTTGTGTGAGAAATCCTTCTGTTGGTTTTTTGTCTGTTCCTCCGGTGTTTTTTGCCTTTCCTTTATGGTTTGCTTTCCTTTTTTGCTCACAAGCACAGTTAATTTATGGCGTTCTGTCTCGACCTCAAGCTGTTTGAAATCTTCAGTCAAGGAAGCGACAAGCAGGTCTGGGAGTGCATCAGGAGTTAAATTCTGGTGATATGCCTTTGTCCCTACAAACCGCTCCGCCTGGTATAAAAGCTCCTCCTTTTTGAGCACCGGCCGTATGCGAAGCTTTTGTATCTTCTCCCGATTGCGGGGATTGCTGGCTGTCGCGCATAGGATTCTTTCCTTATTATTAATATAATCTGTCAATCGTTGTCTCAAATTATCCATAGACGATATTGTAACATGAAATATTATGCATTGAAAGCTTTTTTATTGAAAATATTGTTATAATTCAGCCTCAGGATTTTGCATTTACTGCAAAGTCC
>DEPD01000078.1:13158-40049 GCA_002358575.1 Lachnospiraceae bacterium UBA3401
CTTGTAACAGGAAGCCGAAGGGTTGCTGTTACAAAATATTTTAGAATAAGTATTGACATTTTTCTTCAAATGTATTATTGTATTAGTGTATTAAATGATTGATACACATAGGATTTATGTTAAAATTTCACGTATTTTTATGTGTATAGGTCGCGCACGAGTAGGAACCCCCTACTCGATGTACCAGAGCGTGTTTGAAAAATGCTCTAGGAGCAATGAAAAGGAGGAAATTTATGGCATGGCAAATGAATTCTGACCGTCCGATATATACACAATTGTACGATAAGATTTTAATTCGTATTGTGTGCGGAATCTACAAGGCTGGCAATCGCCTGCCAAGTGTCAGGGAGTTGGCTGCGGAGGCAAATGTGAATCCAAACACAATGCAGCGTGCATTTACGGAGCTAGAACACAGCGGGCTGATTGTGACACAGCGAAACAGCGGTCGCATTGTGACGGAAGACCAGTTAAAAATAGAGAATGCCAGACACCAGTTGGCACTGACACAGATTAATACTTTTTTCGCCAATATGCGGGAACTTGGATACAACGATCACGAAATTATGGCGCTGATTCAAAGTATTGTTAAGGAATAAGATCAAGAACCAAAACGAGGGAGGGAAAGAACGTGAACGAAAATAACAGTATTGCATATACGCAGCAAGATGACGTGCAGAGCGATAACACGCAGAGTACTTCTGTGTATACATCAGATAATCTGGTGACTGCGCAGGAAACCCAGACGCAAAATAATTTGTTGGAAAACGACGAGAGTGCATCTTGCACGCCGGTTAATTTGCAGAAAGATTTTGTGCAGAGTGAGCAAAACACAATGCAGACATTAGAAAAGGAGCCTTTGGAAAGTGCACAGAATCCATATGAAATCAACACGCCACTTCTGCAGTTAAATGACTTATGCAAGCGCTATCCTGGCATGGGGAATTATATGTCCGTCTTTCATATGAATCTAACAATTTTAAGGGGAAGAATTATCGGTCTATTAGGACCGAATGGCTGTGGAAAGACCACTTTGATCAAGATGATTAATGGACTTCTGGCGCCGACGAGTGGAACTGTTTTAATTAATGGTATGGAGCCATGTCCTGCGACCAAGAGAGTTATCTCTTATCTGCCAGAGCGTACTTATCTGGATAATGGCATGAAAGTTTCGCAGATGGTAGAGTATTTTGCTGATTTTTATGAAGATTTCTCGACGGAAAAGGCATATAATATGCTGGGCGCGCTTGGCATTAGTTCCAGTGCGCGCTTAAAGACGCTCTCTAAAGGTACAAAAGAGAAAGTACAATTGATTCTTGTCATGAGCAGACAGGCAGATCTCTATATCCTTGATGAGCCAATTGCAGGTGTTGACCCTGCTGCAAGGGATTATATTTTGCGCACAATTATTACAAACTACAATCCTGGTTCCACAATTATTCTATCAACGCATTTGATTTCTGACATAGAAAATATCCTAGATGATGTGATTTTTATGAAAAATGGTTCGCTTATGTTGTATACATCTGTCGATTCTATCAGAAGCCAGATGGGAAAATCGGTAGATACTTACTTCAGGGAGGTGTACGCATGTTAGGGAAACTATTAAAATATGAATGGAGAGGACTTCGACTTCCATTTTTGATAATGTTGGTTGTTTTGGCAGCAACGACAACTTTGACTTGTGGGGTTATTTTTACCATCAATCCCAAATTTGATGAGACGATTGTAGGATATTCTTTAATGGCGCTAGTGCTCTCTATATTTTTGTATTATTTTGGCATTATTGGCTGTTCTCTTGGAACATCGCTGATTGTTGTGATTCGCTTTTATAAAACCTGTTACACAGATCAAGGGTATTTGACCCATACGCTTCCTGTGTCTTCAAAGCAGTTATTAAATATGAAGATTCTTGCAGCGATTGTTACAAATTTATTAATGATTTTAGCGATTGTCACCAGTATTTTTATTATTGTGCAGGTGGGATTACATCATGTTTTTTCCTTTGTGCCAGACTATATGGAGTATACTTATGATCAATTTTACAGAGAGTTTATCGAAGTATTTTCCAATTCATTTCGTGATTTTGAAGATGAGCTTGGCATAAGTTTTGGTCTGTATTTCGCATACTTAATTGTATATGGTATCATTTCACTAATTGCCAATATTATAATAGTGTTTGGCTGTGTATCCTTGGGGCAACTCTTTACAAAACATCGAATTGTGGGAGCGATTGCAGCATACTTTATTGTGCAGTTTATCCTTCAAATTTTGGGATATTTCACTGCGATACCAATGTACAGCCGAATGTTAAGAGGTGCTTACCATGATGATATCACAGTATTTGGAGTTATGTCACCAACTATGAATATGACACTGTTTATAGTGATCATTATGGCAGTCATTATGTATTTTATTAATCTTCACATGATGACAAAAAAACTAAATTTGGAATAGTATAGAAAACGCAAATACGTTTGTTGTTTCTTATAAATATAGACAGTAGATGCTCTGTGCATTTGCTGTCTATATTTATGCACGGGACCTATTCTATTTTTCGCATTAATTCAAGCCGCTCATGCAGACGCTGAATCGTGTTGAGTCGCAGAGTGTCTGTAATCAAATGTCCAGATGCGTAATAACTGACACAGATGTCATTTTTTAGTGCTTCCCAGTTGTTGTCTTTTGGTTTTGCCTCCGTCTGGGGTAAGGTAAGCAATCCCTTAGAGTCAAGCACGCGCATAAGTTGACGCACAGTGCCAAGACTTCCGTCAATAATATGAACATGCGGTGGCATCAACGCCTGAAAAGTATCTTTAAAATAATTAAAATGAGTACAGCCAAGCACTAATTCTCCATACTGTTCCAATGCGTAGCCAGTGAATCGTTCCTGTAAGTATGCAGTCACTTGATCGGATACAAACTCTCCGCATTCAGCAAATTGTACAAGTCCAGGCAGTTCCACTAAATCAACCAGATGCGCATCATCCACGCGCTCCACAAGTTTTTGCAGTTTTTTTTCGTGGACTGTCAGCGGCGTTGCAACTACCATCACACGTTTTCCGGCGCTTTCTTCAACGGCTGGTTTTACGGCTGGCTCTATTCCTATAATTGGAAAGAAGGGATAACGCTCTCGCATCAGGTCCGCTGCCACTGCAGTTGCTGTATTACATGCAATCAATATTATCTTGCAGTCGTGGGATATCATAAACTGTATCACCTCGTCCACATAGGAGATAACCTGTTCTCTAGTTTTTGTTCCATATGGAACATGGTCTGTGTCTGCATAAAATAAAAAATTCTCCTGTGGCATCAACACCATTGCCTGGTGGAGAAGGGTCAGTCCTCCAATTCCAGAATCAAAAATACCAATATTCATATTAAATCCCCCTGCGCATAGAAAGACCCGCAAATCCTTGTAGATCTGCGGGCGTTATTGAGAGAGCGAATAGCGAGTCAAACTCGCATACGATGTAAGTAAATTAAAATAAAGTACAATTTTCTTTTTAATTTTATAACTCTATAAAAAATTTTCTAAAAATAAAAGCTTATAATTGCGCCATTCCTTGCAATTACAGGCTTTTATGAGAGCGATAGACGGGGCTCGAACCCGCGGTCTCGACCTTGGCAAGGTCGCGCGTTACCAACTACGCCACTATCGCAAATATAGTCTTCTTTTGTATCGGACCTTTTATATATTACATGAAGTAAAGTATTTTGTCAACTGTTTTTTAGAAAATTATTAAATATTTGCATTCGTGTAAAGCGGGTGATGGGAATCGAACCCACGTATCCAGCTTGGAAGGCTGGTGTTCTACCATTGAACTACACCCGCACAATGCCCAGAGCCGGAATCGAACCAGCGACACGAGGATTTTCAGTCCTCTGCTCTACCGACTGAGCTATCTGGGCGTTTAACGAATTTTAGTATACACTACCGTAATATAATTGTCAATATATTTTTTAAATTTCGCAGTTTAGGAGGTAACAGTTCAGCCTTCGGCTTCCTGTTACAAGTATCAAGCCATGCAAAACCACTCCGTGGTGGCTTGATGCATCTCAGCTACTACGTTATTTTACGGACTTTGCATTTACTGCAAAGTCCTGAAGCTGAATTGTAACTTTAGGAGTTATAGTTCAGCTTTGCCGAACTGTAACGTTTAGGAACTATTATAAATAATCTATACATCTTGACTTGTCTATTTCTCCAATTGCACATATTATTCCTTCACAGTTTTTTAATAAAATAGCTATGTTAAGGAATTAGTACATCGAATAATAATTAACGAACACTTTGACTTGTCTGATTATCCGTCTGCAAAAGGACTGCAGTCCTTTTGTTGTCGTCAATCGCCGTAGCCACCGCTACGACTCATTCCTTCGCCTTGCATATGAACAATCATACTGCGTCAATGTATCAGAAATTTATTATTCGATGTACTAGAAGTTAAAAATATACTCTGGAAAATTCGCATAATCCATGCTATAATAGCAAGAATATAAAATTGTTCCAAAATCTATATTATAAGGAATTATTGCTTGAGAAATAACTTGTGACTATGACAAAGCCTAAATAAATGGACTGAGGATTGAAGTATGTATAATCTGTTTGAACCTGGAAATCTGTTAAATTCTCCCTATGAGGCATTTCTCTTTGATACGGAAAAAAACTGTTTTCCTGTGCGGTCACACTGGCATCATTATATGGAGATTATTTTGATGGTGGAGGGAACTGCACTCGTTGAGAATGATGAGAAAAAATATCTTTTGCATCCTGGCGATATGGCGGCTCTCCCTCCCAAAAGCATCCATGCAATCTGTCATGAAACGGGAAACGAGGAGCATTTGCTTTACTATGTCATTAAGTTTGATTTAAATCGCTTTCGGGAAAATATTGGGTATGTGCCACAGTTGAAAAGTGCAGTTTTGCAGGCGATGGAAAATCCAGATGTCTCTTTCTTTTTTTCTGCAAAAGAGCTTACAGGTTTTCCAGTTATGGAGTTTGTCAATGGATGTGTGAAAGAAGCACAATCCATGCACTATGGCTATAATATGATTATGTACTCTTATCTCAATTGCATTCTTGTCAGTATGTTGCGTATCTGGCGCAGACGTGGATTTACGCCCTCATATGAAGTTTCCGCTCCTTCTGGCAGCTCTATTGAGACCATTACAGAATATATTGACGCGCATTCTGACCAGCCGCTAAAGGTGGAGCAGCTCGCAATTCGCTGTAATATGAGCTACTCCTTTTTTGCCAAACAATTTCGCCAGATTTACGGCCGTTCTTGCAAGGAATACATTGAATATATTCGTGTTATCAAGACAGAGGATATGCTGTTGTATACAGATTATGATATGACATATATCAGTCAGGCTGCGGGTTTTTCTGACTGTAGTCACATGATCAAAACGTTTCGGAAATATAAAAACATTACACCAAAACAGTTTCGGATGCAGAATACAAAAAATTCCCGCAGCGCCTATATATAAGAGAAGGATTTATGAAATCTTTGGAAAAAGTTCTTTCACGTTTGGATAAATCTGGGCAAACTTGCGGTAACGCTCCTCATAGCGCGCTGCAAGTGCTTTGTCAGGTTCCACGCTGTCCACTACTTTGACAAGTTTTGCGGCAGCTTCCTCCACAGTAGCATATTCGCCACAAGCAACTGCTGCGAGGATTGCACCGCCATAGCCAGGGCCTTCTTCGCTCTCAATAAGATCAAGCCGAATATTTAATACATTTGCAAAAATTTTTCTCCAGAGCGCACTTTTTGCGCCACCGCCACAGATTTTAGAAGCTTCAATATGAATACCAAGGCTCTTTGCCACCTCAAAAGAGTCGCGAATTGCAAATGCCACCCCTTCAAGGACTGCTTGATACAAATCTGCGCGCGTGGTATCCATTGTCATACCAATAAAAGTGCCGCGCGCGTTGGCATCATTGTGTGGGGAGCGTTCTCCCATCAGGTAAGGCAGGAAATAAACATGGTTATTTCCAAGTTTGTCATCTGTGATAACAGCCTGTTCTTCTGCAAAATTAGTAGTCTGTAAAATATCTTCCATCCACCATTTATTGCAGGAAGCGGCACTGAGCATACAGCCCATCAGATGATACTTTCCATCTGCATGTGCAAAGGAATGAAGTGCATTGTTCCGATCTACGCCAAAATTTTTGCTAGAAATAAAGATTGTTCCGCTTGTGCCAAGTGAAATATTGCACATGCCGTCTCCCACTGTGCCAGTTCCGACTGCTGCCGCGGCATTGTCACCGGCACCCGCTGCCACTTTCACATGTTCTGAAAGACCCAATTCCGCTGCTACTTCCGGCTTTAGGGTGCCTACTACCTCATAACTCTCATAGATTTTTGCAAGCTGATTTTCCTTAATACCACAGATATCCATCATTTTTTGTGACCAACACTTGTGCTCGACATCAAACAGCAACATACCAGATGCATCAGAGACATCTGTGCAGAAACTTCCTGTCATCTTGTAAGCGATATAATCTTTGGGGAGCATAATTTTGCTGATTCTGGCAAAATTCTCAGGTTCCTTGTTCTTTACCCAAAGAACCTTGGGTGCAGTAAACCCTGTAAAGGCAATATTTGCCGTATATTTTGACAGTTTTTCCTTTCCAATTTCCTGATTTAAATAATCAGTCTCCTCCTGCGTTCTGCCGTCGTTCCATAGGATTGCTGGACGAATCACATTGTCCTGTTCATCCAAAATGACAAGTCCGTGCATCTGCCCTCCAAAACTAATGCCTGCAACCTGTGATTTGTCACAGTCCTTTGTCAACTCCTTTAGCCCAATTTTTACTGCATTCCACCAATCTTCTGGTTTCTGTTCACTCCACCCTGGATTTGGGAAGTACAAAGGATATTCCTTTGACACAATATTTGTAATTTTCCCTGTGCCTTCCATTAATAGAAGTTTTACTGCTGAGGTGCCAAGATCGATACCAACATAATACATTATAATCGCCGCCTTTCTTTTTGATATGTTTTCGATGCAATTGTTCTTTAGCGTGCTCGGGCACGCTAAAGAATGTAACATAAGTATACCGTTTTTTTTGTCATTTTACAAGTGAGAAACGCGATATATTTTAGAAGATTAATTTTTTATTTAGGTTACATTTTTCTTAAAATAGTGTACAATCTAACTATAGAAATATTATGAAGGGAAAAATTATGAAAAAAATAAAACATTTATTATATAGATTAACAGTTGGCACAATGCTTGTCGTGGTGCTTTTTTCTAGTACTGCATTTACAGACAAAATACTTCCGGGCTCTGCAGTGACGAATGCCGAGGTGGATTATGTGGAACAGATGGAACAGCGCAAGGCGCTTCCAATACAGTCAAACGCAATTGAAAACTGGCCAAAAGGGCCGGCGATTGGTGCGCAGTCTGCCATTTTGATGGAGATGAACACGCACACAATTCTCTATGCCAAAAATATTCATGAAAAGTGTTATCCAGCGAGCACGACAAAGATATTGACGTGCCTTATTGCTATGCAGAATTGTACGATGGATGAAACCATTACCTTTTCACATGATGCTATCTATGATGTTCCGCTTGATGGCTCCAAACTTGGCGGTGTGGACACAGGTGATACAATTGCTATGGAACAGGCACTTTATTGTGTGCTTGTTCAATCAGCAAATGAAGTTGCAAGCGCTGTCGGGGAACATGTCGCAGAGAAACTTGGAAAAGAAAAAAGCGTGCAGGCATTCTGTGAAATTATGAATGAAAAGGTGAAGGCGCTCGGCGGTGTGGACAGTAATTTTGTAAATTGTAATGGGCTTTTTGACGAGAATCATTATACCAGTGCTTATGATCTCGCGTTAATTGGAAGCGAATTTTTTTCCAATGATTTGTTGTGTAAAATGTCTTCTACGTCAAGCTATCATTTTCAGCTAAAGCCAGAAGATGAGGAAGATGTTTGGATTTCTTCTAAAAATCAACTTTATAAGGGAAAACCCTATGCGTATCAGTATTTGCTTGGGAGCAAGACTGGATTTGTGTCGCAGTCTCGCCAAACATTAGTTTCGGCTGCGGAAAAGAATGGCATGAAACTTGTATGCGTTGTCTTTACAGAGGAAACACCCTATCAGTTTGAGGATACTGTGACGCTTTTTCAGTATGGATTTGAGAATTTTAAGCGGGTATCTATCCATGATAATGAGACCAAATATAATATTGATACCATGGATTTCTTTGACACAGAAGACGATCTTTTTGGTGACTCTACGCCGTTAATTTCCATAGAAAATGACGCATATGTCATATTGCCAAACACTGCCGAGTTTACAGATGCCGTATCCACACTAACTTATGCAGAGCAGTCGTCAGACACAAATGTGATTGCCTCGATTCATTACACATATTCTGATGTTCCTGTTGGTGACTGTAATCTGGTATTTTATAAATCCAGTGTTCCAACCTTTCATTTTAGTTCTAACAGTCCAGTTTATGAGCCTGTGCCAGAACCAGACACTTCAGAAGGGGAGATGATAGAATCCATCAAGGTATCGAATAAACCGCGGGAAAGCACAAACATTATCTATATCGATGTCAAAAAAGTGATTCTTGGAATCATTATTATAGCTGGATTGATTTTATTGGTACTGTTTGTCATATCTATCTTGAAAAGCTATAGTTTCTCCCCGCGGGGACAAAGTAACAGACGATTGCGCAGCCGCAGGCGGGAAGCGCGTGCAGCAAGGAGAGAGGCGCGGAGAAATGCTCGCTGGTACAGGCGTGTCAACAAAAGAGGAAGACATTAAAATAAGTCTTCCTTTTTGCTGTGTCGTCGTTCTTTTCTGTTGCTGCGTACCTGATTTTTCTTGTTGAGAACGTCCTGCACGATTTCAGGGCCTGCCTGTTTCATGGTTTTTACCACATAAATTTGATCGTTTTTTGACTTGCGCAGACGAATTTTTTCTTTGATCATGCCATGACGGGGACAACTGACAATTGTATAGTAATGTTTTCCATTGTTGGTGAACCAAGGAATTTTTTTCTTGGTCTTAGCGCCACAGAGAAAACATTTGGTTGAGAGTACTTTTTTGTCTGCCATAGCGGTGGGCTTGTCTGGAAATTCTCTGGAGATATACTTTGCGTAATCCTCGAAGCAGACCCAGATTTCTTCAGATTTATTCTGAGGCAGATGATAAGTGTCAAAAGAGTAGTTGTCAAAAACTTTTTGGTCTGTAATTTCCTTCATAATTTTAGCGGTATAATAGGCGTCTGTATCCGCTCTGTGAAATGCCACATCTTTTTCAATGCCAAGAAAATCAACAGCGTATTGCAGCGTCCGTCTTGATTTTTTGTCCTCAAATGCAATGCTAAAAAGTTTCTGAACATCATAATATTTTAAAGTTTTGCATGACACTGGCGTCATATGATAATAATCCATATTTCTTTGCAATTCTGGAAGGTCAAGATTTCCCCATGTACAAAAAATACAATCGTTGCCACACCATTGAATAAAATCCGCAGCGACTTCTCGAAAAGAACGGCAGTTTGTAAGTTGATCCATGTTTAGATGAATGAGTTCTCCTGTCACCTGATTCATGGTGTGGAATACCTGTGGACGGATCAATTCATGGAACGTCGCTATTTGCTCCCGCTTTTCATTTAATTTTACTGCGCCAATTTCAATAATTTCAAATAACAGGCTGTTTTCTTGTCTTGTTCTTATATCCGCAGCCTGATTCCATTCCAGATCAAATACAATATAATTCACTTGTTCCTGCTCCCAGCTTTGAATTTTCTGTTCAAGAATGCCATCGGCGTTCTTGCTGCGAAGCGCGCAGCATAATAACATTCGTTACAATTCACACCTACGCCAATTTTTATCAGCTTATAAGTTATTGAGGGGTGAAAAGTAACTAACATTCTTCTGCAATCCACCAAAGGCATATCAGATGGGGGATTGAATCCCACATCTGATAGAATTGTATGCAATTTCTATCTGTCTGTCAACCGTTCTACTTCCTGTATTTTCTGGGGAATACGAATCCTTTGCGGACATGTGTCCATACAGGGCATTTGAACACATTCTCGGCAGTGCCTTGCGCTCTCTACAATTCCAAGCGCCAGTTTTTTTAACGCCCAGTGATCCTTTCCTAGATGAAAGTATTGATACTGGCGAAAAAGTGTATGGATTTCCGTCCCATAGGGACAGACACACCGCTGACATCTGTCACAGGGAATTGGCGTATATTCTTTTTCTAGTACAGATAATACTTCTGCAAAAGAAGGACTATGAAAATTTTGCAAATTAATTGTTCTGTCCATAGCAGTGTCAATCTGCTCTCTGGTTCCAAGTCCAATCAGTGCACTGGAAATTGGATAGGATAACACAAAATCAATCAGCGTCTGCACAGAGAACTTTGCTGGCAGCAGTCCAGCGGCATACACTTTATTGACAAGAAAACCTTTTTTCTGAAAAAGTGGCTCTCCTCGAAGGCGGTCTAACATACCGCGTTCTAATAGATTTCCACTTCCTTGGAGAACATCTACGCGGTCATCTTGAGCGCCTCGCAACAAAATGTCATAGTAGTGTGTTGCAATTCCTGCAAATCGGATTTTTCCTTCCGCTTTTAGTTCCGCAAGCGCGTCAAGCGCTCCGCCTTGCCCAAACACTTCATCCTCGTGGTCTGCGTCCACTTGATGGACAAAATATAAATCTGGAATTGTGCCAAGATTCTCGCAAGAAGTTTCCACTGCCTGATACATTTCACCACCGCTAAAAAAGCGTGCTTTGTCTGAGATAACAATGTGGTCTCTTCCAATAGAAGCAGCAAATTTACCAAGTTTGATTTCTGCATCTCCATATTCTGGTACGATTGCAGTATCATATAAATTGCAGCCTAGTTTGTATGCATGTCTCATTACTGAAAGGGCCTCTTTTTCACTCAGATTAAAGTAATTTGGCAAAACAGGGATATTTCCCTGCAAAATTGGAATTGTGCCAAAGCCAATTTCCGATACATAAAGTCCTGTGCTGCCTAACATTCGGTAATTCATCTAATATCTCCCGTCTTTAGAAACTGGGCTCCTTAACAGTTCCGAAAAGCATCTTGCGCTACTTCTATTCCTTTTGGCACCTGAACAACAAGAGATTTTCCGCAAAAGGCAAAAGCTTCTTTGCCAATTTTTTTGATTGTGGAGGGAAGTTGCACGCCGCGCAGGCTGTGACAGCGGTAAAATGCGCGTTCTGGAATTTCTTCCACGCCTTCTGGAATCTGTATTTCTGCAAGGGAAGTACAGTTTTCAAAGGCTCTTGTGCCAATTTGCCTTAGATTGTTTGAAAATTCTACAAAGTGCAGCATTCCGCATCCAGAAAATGCATGTGCCTCAATACATTTCACGCCAGATGCCTGTCGTACTTCGCGCAGCCATTTACACCCTGCAAAAGCCCGTTTCCCAATCTTTTTTACTGTTTTAGAAAAGGTGATTTCTATCAGCAGATTTGCGTCCTGAAACGTACCCTCTCCTATTTCTGTAATGCCGTTAGCAAGCTGCAGGCGAGAAATATTTCCAGTACACTCAATTAAAACATGATCTTCGTTTGTCTTAAAACAATTAAGACTGTCAAGCACAGCCTGTTTCGCCAAAGGCGGCAGATCTTTTTCGCGGTCCGCTAAGCCAGTAAAGGAAACAACAGTTTTGTCTGACAGAATCATTTGCTGCAGATAAATACAGTTGCGAAAAGCATATTCTTCAACCTGCACCCGATCCGACAAAAATTGAATACTTTTGATTCCAAGACCATTTGCAAAGGCCCAGCTACACACTAGGCGAATTTCTGGCGGGACAATTACTTCCCCGACACAGCAAGAGCCATCCAACAACATATCACGCACAGTCACCATAGGAGATACTTTGCGTTTTTCTACCATCCAAGTTGTGCCATGAAATGCCCTTGCGCCAATGTATTCCACACTCTCTGGAATTTTTACCTGACAAAGCTGCATTGCATCTCGAAACACTTCCGCTTCAATTCGCTTTATCCCTGCTGGAATGCACACCAGCGTCGCACTGCCACGATACCCAGTCAGATTTTCTTCATTTTCCACGGAAAAACAGCTCAAAGCACTATGATACAATAACCTTGCAGTTTCTGGAATTTCATCAGACAAAAGGTCCGCATAGCAGCCAAACACCCAATTTTTTTCCTGATATATTACCTCACAGAGCGAGGTGCAACCAGATAATGCATACTCTTTTAAAGAAATCAATCCTTGTGGTCCAGACAGACAAATTTTTGCTAGACGGCTGCAATCTTCCAGCGCATGTGCATCTAGGCAGATTCCATCTTGAAACGTTACAGACAATAAACTTTCGCAGTTTGCAAAAGCATATTTACCCACATAAGATATAGATGTAAAATCATATTCTTTTAATTTCATACAATTGTTAAAACAATTGGATTGTATTTCTTCTGCGTTTTCGCACAGGCAGGTTTCCAAGTTCGTACAACCTGCAAAAAGTCGTTTTTTAAGATGTTTTACTTGGGAGAACTGTGCCCAAACAAGTGCGGTGCATCCGGCAAATGCCGCTTCTCCAATCTCATGGGCGGTGCATTGTACTTTTTTGAGAGCGCTACATTTTCCAAAGGCATGTGCTTCAATTGTGTGTAGTTGTTTTGAAAAATGCGGTTGCAAGTTGCTGCACCCAAAAAAGGCACCCTCTCCAATCCACTGAAGACTTTCTGGAAATACAACTTTATTGATAGCACGGTTTGCAGCAAACGCATAGGGCGAAATTCCTTTGATTCCGTCTGGAATTTGAATTTCATCGACACAATCTACGCCGGAAACAATCAAGTTACCTACAATAGAAAGTCCATTCTCTAAATGCTTTGCCAACATCGTGTTTGTAAAAGCATTCTCTCCCGCCCACAACGCAGGATTTAGTAAATTGTTTTGCAGCGCAGCGCATCCATAAAAGGCTTCTTTTTCGATTCTTACAGCCTGTGCAAGCTGGATTTTTTGCAGGTTTTGGCACTGATAAAAAGCGCGTTCGCCAATCAAATGCCATTCTGGGAGACAGGATTTGTCCAAGGAATCTGTCACAAAAATTTCCTCCAAAGCGCTGCATCCAGAAAAAGTTTCCGATGCCAATTGAGTGATTTTGGAAGGAAAACACACTCTTTGTAGTGCAGTACAGCCTTTAAAAGCCGCAGATCCAATGGACTGCACTTGTTCTGGAATGCAGATTGCCGTAATTTTTGTATTGCCATAAAAAGCGCCGCCGGCAATGATTGTTACTGTAGTTGGAATTTGTACCTCACCTTCGAGATGCTGTCCGTCCCAAAGAATCGTATCTTCTGTTTCAGTTGTATGCTGCTTCCACTGTTCTAAAAAACGACTGCCATCCACAGTATGTCTTCCTATGGATTTGAGTGTCTGTGGCAAATTAAGCCGCGTTAGTGCAGTACAGCCATATGCAAATTTATCTGGAATATGACAGACACCTTCCCCAAGAGCCAGTGTTTTTAATCGTGTACAATCTCCAAAGACATCAATGCCATAGTGTTTTCCTGTACCATATCCGCCCATTATCTGTGCTTTTTGTAGACTGCTTTTTGCAAATGCCAGATTTTCCACAAATTCTGTTGCCGCAGGAAGACGAATTTTCTGTAACCCACAGCAATAAAATGCCATTTTTCCAATGCGGATAAGGCTTTCTGGAAACGTTAATTTTTTTAGACTTTGACAACCATAAAAAGCACGCTCCCCAATTTGTTCTAGTCCTTCTGGCAGGCAGACTTCTTGCAGTGCCCTACAGTGCCGAAAAATTCGGTCTGGCAGGACATGGATTTGCTCTGGAATTTCAATGCGCAGCAGTTTCACACAGTCTGCAAATGCGCCAGCATCAATGCTGTGAAGTCCTTTTGGCAGTGTGATAGTCTGCAACAGCAGACATCCTCGAAATGCTTCCGCACCAATTTCTCGCACACTTTCTGGAAGAATTACTTTGTCGATAGTCTCAATACCAGCAAAAGCTTCCTCAGCGATTCTGGTAACACCCTCTGGAATAATCACTCTGGATTCTGCACCTAAATATTGCAGCAGAATTGTTCCACTCATTCTAAAATTTCCCAAAACCTGCCGATGGATTACACGGACTGGCTCTGGGACTTCAGAAATAGGAACAAGTACTTGTTGTGTTGTATTAGGTTTTATTCTAAAAATATCAGATAATCCATGGAATAAGTATACAGAACCATCACTGGTCTGAACGGAGCGCAGCGCTGTGCAGTTGCGAAAGGCATCTTTGTCAATTGAAATAGTATCTCCATGTAAAATTACTTGCTCTAAACCGATACAGTTACGAAAAGCACGACTTTCTATTTGACGTAACGATTGCGGCAGTTTAATGTCTACAATTCCTCGCAAATCATAAAAACTACTTTTGGCAAGGACTTCTATCCCTTCTGGCACTTCCACATGCTTAATATTGATTCGGAATCGTACTAAAGTTCTATATTCTAGTTCCATCATGCGCAAAACGATATCTTGTACCACCAATTTCATAAGAGGAGGCAGAAAAAAGCTGTCTGCTGCTGCTTCTACGACATTCGGAAGCGAATATGTCTCCCCGTCTGCAAAAGCGATTTCTTTCACGCGTGCGCAGCCAGTAAAGACATCGCAGATACAATCTTTTTCCATTGCACGAGATATCACAAGCTTCTCAAGAGACATACCATTTGCAAGTGCCGCCATTCCAAGTCGTTTTACCCCCGGTATCTGCACTTCTTGTAGGCTGTCACAATATAAAAAAGCACACTCTCCTAGCTCCTGTACAGAGAGCGGCAAGACGGCTCGTTTTAGAGAATGGCAGCGGTGAAATGCATACCGTCCAATATAGGTTACGCCTTCTGGAATCACAACTTCTTCCAACTTGCGGCACCCTTTAAAGGCATCTGGTGAAATGCATTTTAATCCCCGCCGCAAAATGACTTTTTTTAGAGATACGCAGCCTTTTAAGGCGCCTTCTCCAATTGTGTGTACTCCCTCTGGGATTTCTATGACTTCCTCCCGCCCTGTATAGCGTTCTAATATTCCATTTTTAATCTGATAATATTCTGTCATTGTTCCCTCATGCTGGATGGTCTGCAAAGATGAGTGCAATCATATTGCGCAGTTCTTCCAGATTTCCGCTTCTATATAAACTTTCCTTATACCGTTTTGTTCCTTTTCGCTTCTTCATCATATAAGAAGCAATCTTTTTTATATAACTTAATGTAAAAGTTTCGTCGTAATATTGCGCAGTTAAGTCTAACTGTTCTAACAGAATCTGAAAAGGCGTCTTTTGACAAAGAGTTCCTGTCAGTTCGCTAAATACAAATGGATGCTCTAAGCCATACCGTGCTATCATTATTCCATCTGCACCAGTGTTTGCAAGCATTTTTGTAGCATCTTCCACAGAGAAAATGCCACCGTTTGCGATAACTGGAATAGAGACAGCCGCCTTTGCCTGTTCGATTTCTTTTCGATGTGGTTCTCCGTCATACATCATGCTTCGTGCTCGACCATGAATTGTAATCATATCTGCGCCTGCATCTTCACACATGCGGGCAAACTCTGCGGCAAACAGTTCGTCCTCACGGATACCCACACGGCATTTCACTGTGATGATTTTACCGCTTTTCTTACAGCCTCTTATAATCGCAGCGGCACGTTTTTGGTCCAACATCAGTGCACTTCCTTCACCGCTTTTAAAGACGTTGGGCACAGGGCAACCCATATTGATATCGATAATATCAAAGTCAGCCAAAAGTCCACTTTTGGCCATCTGTTCCATCACAGCCGGATTGCCGCCAAGAAGCTGGACTGCTTTGATATGCTCATTCTTGGTTGTTAAGAGAAGGCGGTTTGTCGCTCTGTCCTCATATTTTAAGGCATTGGCACTGCACATCTCTGTAAAACACAATCCCGCTCCAAGTTCATATGCCAGCATTCTAAATGGATAACAGGTATATCCCGCCAAAGGTGCCATCAATACATTTGACGGCAAAAGCAGACCTCCTACGCGGAGTGGTTTGATATCGCCAGCCTGTATTGTATTCATTTGAAATTCCCCTATGATATTATAAATAGCCTTTCTAAGGAACTGTAAAGTTATTCTTTACAGTTCCTGTTTTGTTTATTGTAGCAAAATCAGTTACTATAGTCAACTAGACTGTAACAGGAGCCAAAGACTGAATTGCTGCGGTGTATTGTTCACTGTCTATCTGACCTTGGCACAGTTTTTAAGAACATGATTCAGATATGAGGGGTGATTTTTGCGAAGCAAAATTTCAAATATTGCCCCCGAATCGTTACTATGAACGACCGTGAATAGTGAGGATTATGAAAAGGAATTGAAAAAGATATAGGAAAAAAAGATGTTCTATGTTATGATGATAGTAATTTAGGGACAATATCTTAGAGAGTGTATAATGGCAAAATTTTGCAAACACTTGTTTTTTATAGGTGTTTCATAGCTTGGAGGGTTGATTATGAGATTAACATTTGGCAGTAGCAAAAATGGAGATGTTGCGGAGGCGCTTAAAAATATTTCGTCTCCGGCGGCATTATTTTTTACTGTGGCGGACGAGAAAATGCTCGAGCACACTGCAATAGAAATAGAAAAAGTTTTTCCGAATATACCATCTATTGGAGGCGTTGGCCAAGCATATTTGGACAAACAGTTTTTTGATGCAGGTGTCACTGTGATTGCAATGAAAGATGAGATAAAAGTTGTGGCAGATGTTTTGGAACAAGCTTCTGTCATGCCTATGAAATATATTAGACGGCTGGAGAACGCTGCAAAGACAGTAGGTGGTGAGCGAGGAAAAACAGCTTGCTTTGATATCTGTTCCGCAGGGGCAGACGTGCGCGCTGTCACTACTCTGTCAAATTATCTTTGCCGCGCAGGGTATGACCTTGCAGGCGGTACAAGCAATTCATCTGCGGTGGCGTGCAATGGAAAGGTTTATCAAGATGCATGTGCTTTTTTCCTCTTTAAAAATCTTCGGGGAAAGATAAAATCTTACAAGGAAAACATTTATATCCATCCACAGGGAAATGAGAAGCAGTTTATGGTGACAGATGCAGAACCGAAATCCTACAAAATTCGCACTTTGGATAATATTTCTGCAGAGAAAGTGTACACGTCCGAACTTGGAATTAGCAGGGACAAAATTACAACACAAACTTTTAAAAATCCTTTTGGACATGTCTGCGATTCCGATACATATATTGTCTCTATAAAGGGTGTGGAGACAGACGGCAGCATCACAACATTTCGACCAGCAAATAAAATGGATTTTCTAACCATATTGAATATGGGTGATTACAAATCTGTAGTGCAAGATACCATTGCACAGATTCGGCAGGATTTGGGAAATGCATCGGCAGTGCTTTCTGTCAACTGCCTATTTCGGTATATTATGTTCAATGATGACCACTATTGGGACGACTATCTTATGGACATGTGTCGCAGTTTTTCACATGCTGGCATGGTAGGCGTCGGCGAACATTACAATACACAGTTTGTAAATCAGACAATGTGCTGTCTGGCATTTGAGTAGGGGGAATATACGTTGAGATTATTTAAAGAGAAGAAAACAGTAAATAGTGGACAGCAGAAACAAACAGAATTTGACAAATATCCGTTAGATTATGCGCTGAAGAGTGCCTGTCAGGTGGTGGAGGAATTGGCAGGTGATGTCTTCCAGACAACGCAGAAAATGCGCTATGCAAACGAACAGCTTGTTGGATTGCAAAATGACATTATAGGATTGCGTGATGATATCAATGCTATGGATGATGGATTTTCGGAAATCACAACTGCGGCCGACCGCTTTAATGATGTGGAGATAGAGATTGACCAGTCTGTGGCAGATGCGCAGCGTCAGATGGAGCGCCTGCGGCAAGATGCCAGTTCTGTAAAAGAGAATTTTCGCAATATGTCAGAAACGTTTCATTCGTTACAACAGGCACTTGATAAAATTAGAAATAGTTTATTTGGTATTGGTGAAATCGCAGATCAGACCGATCTTCTTGCCCTGAATGCAAGTATTGAGGCAGCACGTGCTGGAGAGCAGGGAAAAGGATTTGCAGTGGTTGCGGAGGAAGTTGGAAAACTGGCAAAAATGAGTCAGGACATGGTTGATGGCATTCATGCAAGTGTTGCGGAAGTGGAGCAGAAAAGTAAGGAACTGAACCAATTTATACAGGCATCGGATGAAGCGGTGCTTGGCAGCATCCAAAGTATGGAGGAGACAGGCAAATATTTTGATGATATTAAGGAGCGCGCTTCAGGCACAGCCGCAGTTCGCACAGCAATTGACCACGCTGTCGAACAAAATCGTGCATATGTAAAAACGGTTCAAGATTCACTGATGTCTACAGCAGGTATCTACACTGACATAATAAATAAAATGGATATCGATAACAGTAAAAAAGGTGTTCTGATGGAGGCATTTCAGCACACTATCGAACAGGCGATTGCCATGGTGGGGGAACTGCCATAGGGAGAGGGAAAGGAAGATGCTGCATGTATGAAAATAAACCAGCTCTAGGCTACCAGAATTTTGAGGAAGTGCGTATCGGGCATATTTTCTATATTGACAAGACTGACTTTATTAGGGAATGGTGGGAAAATGCAGATAAGGTTACTTTGATTACTCGTCCACGCAGGTTTGGAAAAACGCTTAACATGAGTATGATTGAATTTAAATTTAAAGTGCTTGATCCTGATGAGGATGAAGTGACATTGGAGGATACGATTGCGAGTATCCATCGCCAAATGAATGAGAAACAATATGAGGCAGAGCTGATTACACGAGGCTTTGCACCCCAGCAGATGCGAAAGTATGGTTTTGCGTTTCGGGGGAAGGAATGTTTGATTGGCTGAATATTATATTTGTTAATAAGATTTGGATTCAATTACTTTACAAGTTCTGTGGAAAAGATACAATTAGGATATTAAATTTGAGGAGGGAAAATAGCATGAATTATACTAATTTTACAAGGAAAATACGCCGATTTCTTGCGGCGGGCTCAGCGGCGGCGATGCTTTTTACAGCGGTGTGGAATGATACAGGAAGTGCATTGTTGGTACATGCGGAGGAGGAGACAAAAAGCAGCTTAAATGTAGCATATCACACACAGGCAGAGATTAGCGCACGCATAAAAAATGATGGGGTGACACAAGAGGACCCACTAAATTATATGGCAGATCCGTCATTTGCACCTCCATATGACAATGCAGGTGTTCTGGCTCCCGATACGCTTAACAATGCTATGAAGATGATGAATCAGATTCGTTATATTGCGGGTTTGCAGGATAATGTAACACTCAATGAGGAATACAACCGAAAAGCGCAGGCAGCAGCATATGTAAACTTATTAAATAGGAATTTAAGCCATTATCCTACGAAACCTGCTGGAATGGTGGACAGTATGTATGATTTGGGACGTAATGGTGCTTCTAGCTCCAATATTGCTATGGCTTCGTGGAAATGCTCTTTAAATTGGACGATTGTACAGGGTTGGATGGAAGATGGAGACGCTGGCAATATAGATAGAGTAGGACATCGACGTTGGATTTTAAATCCTTCCATGGGTCAGACAGGATTTGGAGCAGTATATGGTCCAGGGGGTACGTATTCTGCATTGTACTGTTTTGACAGAACCCGTTCTGCATCGGAAACGCAAGTGGCATGGCCAGCACAAAATATGCCGGTTGGATATTTTGGTACTGCTTTCCCGTGGAGTGTTTCTATGGGAACCAACGTGGACAAAAATGCAGTTCACGTTACATTAAAACGCGTAAATGACGGCAAAGTATGGAATTTTTCAGCGGGCAGCTCTAATGGATACTTTAATGTGGATAATGGTGGATATGGACAAAAAGGATGCATTATTTTCCGTCCAGAAGGGATTACCGCATATCAGGCGGGGGATATCTTTGAGGTATCTATTACAGGAAGTGGGATCAATCTGAATTATCGCGTTAACTTTTTTGATCCAGAGAATGTTACCCCAGAAGAAAACATTATTAATACTGACTGGGCAGCAGCGAATGCTTTGCTTGACACAGTGCCGGACGGCGGAGCGGCGGACATTTTAACCGGCTGTAAATTTGCAGTGCCGGCAGAGACTGTGAACAAAATTGCAGGCAGAAACATTTTATGTGCTTTCCATATGGACAGTGACATTGTGCTTGGCATTGCAGGAATGACTGTGCAGCAGACACAAACCCCTTGGAATATTGCAGTTACCTATAAATCAGTTATCCCAGAAACACTATCTGCTCCAATAAAACAAGGTGCAGCTACGACACGAACAATCAATTTGGAATCTAACGAAGGACTTCCCGCGTCTGTGAACCTGCACATTGGATGGGGAATCCAATACGCAGGAAAACAGGCAGTCCTTTACAATTATGATGAAGCGACAGGAACCTTGTCCGAGGCTGGACGCTTTACAATTACAGACAATGGTCAGTCTATGTTTCCAGTGAGCAGTAATGGGCATTATATTGGAGTGGTAAAATAAAGAAAGTAAGGAAAAGGTGAAAAAAGCCGCTGAGGAATCAGCGGCTTTTTATGCGCACGGACGCGGAGTAGGTGAGAAGGGTATTCTCTCACTCGATTGTACATGCTGATGCAAAGGAAATATGCCACTAAAGTGATGTATTGGCGGCGCGCAAGTAGGCAAAGCAATTTTACATACCCGATTGTATATGGGCATCTAAAGGAAGTAACTTACTTATTTGATTGAACAGATTTATAGTATAGAAAATGGATTTGACATTTGAATATGATTTGGTATTGGACAACTATGTCCCTTGATTCTTTGTATGAAAAATAGTACACTAAAATTGGATTAATTTGTCAATAAATGTCAAATAATATCGACAAATTATTTTTAGAAAGAAAGGAAATTTTATAAATATGCAAAGTGTACAAGAACCTTTAAAAGTTTTTATATCTTATTCTCATAAGGATAAACGATTAAAAGATAAATTAATTACGCATTTAAATTCGCTAATTCGACAAAAGTATATTTCACTATGGTATGATAATATGATATTGCCTGGAAAAGAAATTAACGAGGAAATAAGACAAGCTTTACAGGGGAGTCAGATTGTGCTATTGCTGCTTAGTGCAGACTATCTTACTTCTAATTATTGTTATCAAAAAGAAATGGAAGAAGCGATGAATCTTCGCAAAGAGAAGAAATTAGCGGTGATTCCAATTATGTTAAGGGACGTAGATTTAATTGGAACTCCAATTGATAGTATCATGTCATTACCAGAAGATAGAAAAGCTGTCACACAATTTCGTAATGAAGATGCAGCGCTAAAAAATGTTGCAGAAGGAATACGAAGGGTAGTAGAAGGATGGTTTCGAGAGCGTACATTTGGGAGTGAAACTATTCCTGAAAAATCTTTTTCCAATAAAAATAAGGAAAATAATACGTCTGCGATTCAAAACAATTATGGATTTCAATTTAATGGAAGTACAATTAATGGCGGGCATTTTGAGATAAAGAATTAGTGAGGAAATTTGTATGGAAGAAGACAACTTAAATCAAACTGATATACCACAAGAGAATGATGTGGAAAAGCAGACAAAGATACCACAAGAAAATGATGTAGAAGATGATAACCAAAATAATTCCCGAATAGAATCACAACAAGAAAAGGATAAGATATCGGATAAAGAGGAGCTAGCACCCGGGAAAAAGGAAGACTGGATAAATCAATATAAGAAAAGCAGAAATTTAGAAAATGATGCAGATAGTGAGAATGATTCTATTATAGTAGAACAGATGCGTCAGGCAGAGGTAAATTGGGGGATGCAGTTTTCTGGTTCTCATATTGACAGAGCAACCTTTATTATTGATAATAATAGACCGTTGGTTCCTCCTATGATAACCAATGATGTTACTGTAAATTTATTGGGAGAAAAGGATGAAGGAAAGTTTTTACAGTGGTGTGTAGCGCATTATACGGATTTTAATTTTTCTGCATTATTAGCAGTATGCATTCTGGACAGGCAGACCTATCGAACAATATATCAGATGGCTAAAGAATTACAGGAAATATTGTCGGAATCTGCAAAAGAAAATGAAGAAGTGGAAAAAGAGTGGATTTCAAAATCACAATTAGCCAAAACACTAGGAGTTATACAATATTCAGACGTCACATTGATTCGAGGAATTGAATCCACGGTTGATTTTTTACGTTTGCCAGTTCATGAACAAGCGGAACATATTGTTTGTCTTTTAATAAATGAATTTTCTGAATTAAAATGCTTGCTGTCAAGATATTTAATCAATAAAATTATACAGATATATGGAAGCAAACATAACTATATGGTAATAAGTGGATGCATGGAAGCACTGTCCTATATTGGAATAGCGGACTTGGAGTTTTTTAATGATCAGATTTTACCAGGTTTTTTGCACAAGAGAAAAATTAGTATGGATTATTGTGTATCTGTACTTTTGGGGAAATTGTACCGAAAAGAAGAATTCAAGGAATATGTTCGAACTTGTGTTGTACAATGGGGACAATTAAAAAATAATCCTGATAATTTATTAGTATCATTGTATGTATGCAGCATGTTGGGGAATCAAGAATATTTAGTGTGCGATATTTGGATGAATGTTTTGGATGAGCTGATAAAAGAATTTCTTACAGGAAATTCTTTAGGCAGCATGTCACATATAGAAAGGCTTCAAGGATTATTTAAAAGCGGGAATAGAAATATCAGTTATTATAAAGGTGTCATTCATGCTTTTTATAAAAAGATGCAGCAGGAAGAACAACATTGGAACCGATATAAAATATCTTTTTTGAATACTATTTTTTTCCTCTTTTTATTTGAAGATTATGCTAGTTCTAATGTTTCTGGGCGAAAAGCAAACAGACGAACAATGATTTTTATTCATATATTTCAGAAGCTTGATGAAAAGACAGGAAAGGAGCTGACCAATCTTTGGTGTCGCGTACTTCAGAGTAGGGAAAATGCGAAAGAATGTTGGAAACTGCTTGAGGACTATCTTAAAAATTATGAAGATTATAACGACTCGGATATAGAAATGTTAGGATTCTTTTTTTACCATATCAATCGTAAAATGGGAGACAACCAGGCAATTTACTTTTTAAAAGAGTGTGTTAAGGAAAATGGTCAGATAATTCCGTTAGCAAGGCAGATATGCAAAATGATTAAGGAGTGAGAATATGGAAGAAAAAATAATTGAAATTGCAGAACTGGAAAGAAAAATCACTGGATTTTCTAGTGTACCAAAAGGAGATGAAGATACAGCGTATGTGTTTTTTCAATCAAAGGATAATAATAAATATGCGATATCCACAGAAAAACGCAAAATTATGGCAACAGAACTTCGCATTGGAAAATATGACCGCATTATGACAATATATCGCGGTGAGTTTACAGAATTCTACGAAAAAGAGATTGCGTGTGAAGAAGAGGGACATTATTTTTATGTAGAAATTACTGTTAAATATTATATTGCAGATCCTGAAAAAATTTATCTGAATCATATTTATCAGCCATCAGATGAGATAGAGAAATGTTTGGCAGATATTGAGTTTGAACTGGCTGAAAAATACAGTTTTATGAGCCGACATGAATTGAAAAAAGAATTAGATCAACATGTAAAAAATAGTTTAAGTTCTCTGCCCTATTTAAAGTGTACATTTCAGTTGAATGTGGATGTTGACGAGTCAGCAATAACGATTATAAAGCGAATACAGGAACATGAAATTACGAAAACAGAAGCAGATCTGTCTACTATAGAAGAAATGACAGATTTGGATAATAAGCATCAGTTGGAACAGACAAAATTAGATTATGAGCGGAGTATTGCAGAATTACAAGCTCAAATTGAGTCATTAAAAGTGGGGCATCTAGGAGATCTTATACGACAATATGGAGCTAATGCCGGAAATATGATTGACCATGTGAGTGGAAAATTAACAGGTGCGGCATTGGCTGAGTCTATTAATAAGACAACGAAGGAAAACCGTGATAATATGATAGATACAATTATTCGCTTGAAGAATGAGAACATTATAAACAGCGATACTGCTGCAAACGCATCCGTTGCAGCACTTGGTTTAGGGACTGTAGGGATGTTGGAGACAAAAAATTCAAAGGAAGAAGAGGCACAACAAGAGCAGGAAAGATTCAAGTGGAATAGTTCTAACACACAGGATGGAGATATAGAATGATAGATGCAATATTAAACATCTTAAATTTATATATAGCTATAATTGCGCATTATCTTTTAAAATTGCCGTTTGCAGTGCTTATTATTTTTGCAGTATTATTGGTATTTATTGGCTTAAGAATAGTATTATTTTTAGTTCGGCGGATTATCATACCATTATTTTTCATTCTATTAAAGTATATCATTTACTTCTTACAGTTGCTTGCATTTACAATTGCCAAAAAAAGTACAAAGCATCGGAATAAAATTGAGAATTTTGATGAGTCTTTAAACACTTTTGGAATGAAATTAACTGAATGGCAGGAACAACTGAAAGTAAGAACACCAGAAGGTGGAAAAAAGATAAGAATTTATGCTTTTTTAATTCTTTTATTGTTAACTGTAGTTCTTGTTATTGTGCCTCATTATATGGAACGTTCTTTAACAGGAAATGCAAAAGTAATCTGTGGCAGAATTAATGAAGCTAGCAATAAGATTTTAGGTGGTTTTCAGAACTATGCAGATGAATACTATACTCCAGTTATAAAAGAAAAAGACGATTTTGAAAATATCAATACAGCTGCTGCAGATTCAAAACTTGATGAAGGGTATCAATATATCTTGCATCTGAACAGTGAAGGATATTATGGTGCGAATCTACGCAGTTCTCCAGAAAAAATCAATACAAATGTTTTGACAACCGCATCTGGAGAAGATGAATTAATTTATGAAAATGAAATTGTAAATGATGGTGCTATTACTTGGATAAAAGTGAGTACAGAAAGGTTCTCAGAAGTATGGGTTAGTAAAAAGCTGATTCGAGAGGAAGATTTAAAAGCGGCGGGGATAGAATAGTGCTAGTAAATCTCCTGCTTTTGAATATATTTTTATGCCACTCATATGTTTTTTCGTTTGCGTGCTAATAACGGATAATCTGGTCTTTAATATGTATCGGTTTGCATATGATACGAAAATCTGATCCATGCAGTTTAATTTGTAAAAACTCAGACAGAGCTGCCTTACGAGTGTTGCTACTAGGATTTTTTGAGATTGAAGTTCATTATAAAATGTAACTTACTTTAACAAAGAAAAGGATGGGATTGACTCCATTGAGTAGTGGTCAATTCTGTCCCTTGTTCATTTGAATAGAGAATAGTATACTAAAAGTGATTAAATTGTTGAAAATTACAAGAAATAAAGGTAGTTGGTCGAAAAAGTTTGTAATTAGATATGTACTGATAGATAAAATTGGATAACTACATATGAATTTAAAGGAGATAACGCATGGATATAATAGATAAGGAAACTTGTTTAAATTATGGAATAAAAAATTCAGAATTGATAACTTTGGAAAAATTCAATGTAATTATTGGAAGGAATGGTGCTGGAAAAACAAGATTATTAAATGCTATCAGAGAAGTATTTCCAGAACACGGATAAAATTGTTATTTATGCTTATTTTCCTGATATGGTTGCCCGTTTCGATCCTTCAGAGGAGCTTAATGTAGAGTATGGCATACCATTGTATGACATGATATTTAATACTCAAAATATACGGATTAATAATTTAATTCGATATATTGAACATCAGGGATATAGCTTTTTAAATGATTTATTAAACGATATTTTTCATTATCAACAATACCAATATAGTATAATCAGAGCGCGTGCAGAGGAAGTACAATGTAAATGAAATAAAGTGTTGGAACTATTAATAGATAGAAGATTGATATTTTCAGAATCTGAAATAATGGTTGAATCAACTATAACTCATAATAGAAAAAAGTTGGAATCGGACATGGCGCAAATGTCTCCATGGAAATTAGCATTATTATATATGAGTATATTGTTAATTCTGATTGAGTATAGTAAACGAGATAATCAGGATATGGTTGTACTGTTGGATGAACCAGAATTGCATTTGCACCCCAAAGTGTTATTGGGATTTATAACTTATTTAAAACGAGAATCAATGGTCACAACATGCTGTATTGCTACTCATTCTGTATTTTTAGTTCCATCAACTAATTTTAGCGAAATTATATATATTGATGATAGTACAATACAGCCGCACAATAGTGATCTATACAATCAGCTTTTTGATAGTGTTATCGGTGCGAATGAAGAGCTGTGTGATTTTTTGACTTCCAGAGATATGTGGCAGTACTATAATTTCATTGCAGAATGTTTCTGTAAACCAAACGTAGTTTCTAATGTTAATGCTAAAGATGAACAATTTTTAAAGTTTAAGGAATTTATTAATAGGAAGCAAAGACTCAGAAAGAAGATTACAGTATTAGATTATGGCGCTGGAAGTGGGAGATTAGGAAAAATAATAAAAGAAGAGGAAAAAAAGACTGGTGAAAGCAAGGTTGACTATTATTATTATGACAAATACGAAACAAATGTACCAGATGATATAGATATCAATAAAGTATGTACGAATATAAGGGATATCATTAGAGAGGGACGAAGATTTGATTGTGTTGTTCTTATGAATGTTTTACATGAAATTGATGTCAATGAATGGGAGCAGATATTTGCGGATATATATAATATTTTAGAAGATAATGGATATCTGTTAACTTTTGAGGTAATTGCTTTGTTGCATGGGCGCCCCATAAGCACTAACTT
>DEPD01000104.1 GCA_002358575.1 Lachnospiraceae bacterium UBA3401
ATGAGCAAAATCACAGGGCATCAAGCAGCTTATGAGTGGAGGGGGCATTATTATTGTGGCGCAGACGGTGATTCCACAGCTCTCCAGCTTGTTTTCATAAGATAAATGGGCGGCATCATAGACAAAATCACTGATTTCATAAAGGAGATGCTGCAGGGGTGGGTACTTAATAACCTTGATACCATGTTTTCCGAAGTAAATTGTTAGTAAAGTGGGTTTTGCCAAAAACAAGAGGAATAAAAAGCTGGTGTGCAGGTGGTTCTTATAAAATGAATATGGTAAAATTTTATAAGAAACGAGGTAAAGCAATATGGAAAAGAAAATTTATATTACAGAAGAAGAACGGGCAAAGTGCCAAAAGGTGGCCGATGCGTTTGCGGAGCTGTACGAAATGGCGGATATTGTAGTGGTTGATGTAGGCAGATATGGCTTTGTGATGCTGAAATACTATACGCCTCTGCATGGCTTTGAAGAAGATGAAACTTTTACGGACAGCAGGACATTGTTTGAGGAATTGTATCAGGAATGGTTAAACACAAAGCTGTGTTGTATTGCAAAGGAAATGGGTATGAACGACATACTCTATGAAAAGGTGTTCAAAAGTCTGTCAGAAGAAAAGCGGTCGGAATTTATCGGGCGGAAAACTGATTTTGCGAGGACGGCAGAGATAATACTGTAAAATTATTTCGTTAAAAGGTTACCGATAATAAACGGTTCAGCTAAGCAAGGAAAGGCTCTGTCAATGACAGGGTTTTTCCTTTTTAAAAAAATAAAATAATTTGTAACAAATCGCACTTAAAAAGAACTAACAATATGAGGTGCTGATATGGATAAAGAAAAAATTGATGAAATATATCGTGAAAACGCCGCCATGCTATATAAATATCTATGCGGCTTAACGCAGGACAGCGGACTTGCCGAGGAACTGACGCAGGAAACATTCTTTCAAGCAATTAAGGGGATTGACAAGTTTAGGGGAGATTGTAAAATTTCCGTCTGGCTATGCGGTATTGCAAAAAAAATATGGTACAAAGAACTGGAAAAAAGAAGCAGGCACAAAACCGCCCCACTGGACGATACGATACCTTCCACAGAAAATATTGAAAGTAAAAGCCTTGACAATTTAGAAAAAATAGAAATTTTCCGCCTCATGCACAACCTTCATGATGTAACAAGAGAAGTCATGTATTTACGCTTGGCAGGAGAACTACAATTTTCTGAAATTGCGGCTATTTTGGGAAAAACAGAAAACTGGGCGAGGGTAACTTATTACCGTGGAAAACAGAAAATAATGAAAGGAATGAGAGAATGGAACTAAGGGAAAAAGAATTAGCTTGTGAGATTGTCAGAGATTTACTTCCTCTCTATATTGACGAAATGGTAAGTGATGTTTCTAAAAAGAGCATTGATAACCATTTAGAGCATTGTACAGAATGTAGTGAAATATATCACGATATGGCTTGTCATTTGGAAATGGAAATGCCGTCAACAGAAATTTCAGATGTAAAAAGATTTTTGAATAAAACAAAGAAAATGTATCTGTTATATGGCTTAGGCTGTCTTAGTTTTATTGCAATACTGATCTGTCTGATTGTGGATTTGGCGGTAAACAAAGGAATTACATGGTCTTTGATTGCCGGAAGTTCCTGCCTGTTTGCAGACTCATTTTTATATACTCTTTCAACCTGTAAAAAGAATAAAGGCTGTAAGGCAATGGCAGTAATAAGCATTGGAGTGCTTGTCCTGCTTTCTGTCATACAGATTACCCGATATTATCTGATTGGAACAGGGACATTTTGGCTTTTCCGTTATGGTGTGCCTATCCTGCTGTTATGGCTTTGTGTCCTTTGGCTTCCAGTGCTTGCAAGAACATTCCTAAAATGGAATATTTGGGACTGCATAGCATTGTTCCTATTCTTGGTAATCATAGGAAACTATGTCACAAAACTAATCACGGGAGATTATATGTGGGAAGACGCGCTCCATATGCAGGGATTTATAGGCAATGCCCTTGGAGAAGTAATTGGAATTATAATATTTGGAATTATAGGGAGGATTGAAAAATGGAGAAAATAATCAGTGTAAAAAATCTAAGAAAAGCATACAAAAAGGAAACTGCTGTTCAGAATGTATGTTTTGAGCTTGCACCCGGAAATATCATGGGACTATTGGGGACAAACGGGGCGGGTAAAACTACGACATTAAAGATGATTACAAATTTGTGTTCCAAAGATAATGGGAAAATCGTCATAGACAACGTATCATTAGACGAAAATCCCGGACTGGCATTATCAAAGGTTGGGGCGGCACTTGACACCCCTAGTTTTTATCAAGAACTGACTGCAAGAGAAAATATAGAATGTTTTGCGCATCTATATGAAAATATCCCAAACGGGCAAGTTATGGAATTGCTTGATTATGTCGGACTTAGTTCACAGGCAGAAAAGAAAGTGAAAAAGTTTTCTCTTGGAATGAAACAAAGACTGGCATTGGCAAGGGCTATGTTAGGACAGCCAAAACTGATTATTTTAGATGAACCGGTAAACGGATTAGACCCGCAGGGACAGATTAACCTATACCGTCTGATTTGCGATATGGCAAAAGAACGAAACACAACATTTATTGTTTCATCACACCAACTGCATGATATGGAAAAATTCTGTACCGATATTTTAATTTTGGATAAGGGAAAAAGTATCTTGCAGGGAAAAACAGAAAACATTTTATCCGAAACAACAAATATCGTTGACTGCATACTGGAAGAAACAATCGCTGCACAGAGTGTCCTCTCTGGGTGTAAAGGAATAAGTCTGATTTCACAGAAAGGAAATCAGTTTACAATCAGACTTGAAAATATCTGTTTTGATGAATTTGTAAAAAACCTTGTAGCAAGCCATTTGCATATTCACTATCTTTCCATGCGGAAACACTCATTGCAGGATCTTTTTCTAAAACTGACAGGGGGAGCAGAGCCATGTATCCATTAACAAGATTATATGCAAGAAAACTATACAGACAAAAATTGATTTACATTTTTTTTGCCTGCTTTTTTACAGCTTCTTTCTTTTACGCTTTTCTTATTTCGACACCGCAAATGGAAGAAATGTTGAATATCAATATTGGAATTGTTGGGAGAAAAAATTTCCCCGAATTTATGATGCGGTTTTATGTCGGTACAGTAGGTATTCTTTTTAATGTATTTCTGCTTACGCTGTTTATTTGTGAAGAAGATAGGAACAAAATGCTTTACCAGCCTTTATTGCATGGGGAAAACCGCAACAGAATGATACGTTCAAAAATCTATGTTGCTGTTAGTATGTCAATGATTTTTGTTTTGTTGGTGGCTTTTATCAATTACATAACAGCCTTTATGCGTTGGGGCTATGAAATCTTTGAACGGGCAGCCTTTATCAGAACCATTATAAAGTATCTGTTATCGGGTATCTATATGTCAGTTATAACGCTTGGTATAGTTGCACTTTGTATTTGTACCAGAGGCGCATGGAAAACAATATTTTTTGTGATTATTTATCTATTGATTGACCAGTTTATATATAGTTCCAATATTGCTTTATTACAAAAAATATGGGTTGGATATTACCTTAATCTTTGGACGTTTGCATATGAGTATCAGAAAATACCATTTAGCGAACTGCTTATAGGAATATCCATTATGATACTGTACGGAATTGCTTTTTTTCAAATAGCCCTATACAGAACAAAAAAAATAGATTTTTGAGAGAGGTAAAAAATGATTATAAGATTACTAAATATACAATTTGCACGACTGAAAAGGCAAAAGATATTATACTTATTCTTTGTTGTAATGGCAGTGATTATCATTTCCAATGCGCTTCAAGAAGATAGTGGCACGGCGGATTTCGCCGCGGGATATTATGCAGGCGGTAAATTTCCAACAATGTGTATGCAGTCCTATATTGATATTGTCGGTACACTATTCCTTAGTTTTATCAGCGCAGTATTGATTTGCGGAGAAAAGGCAAGCGGTATGTTCAGACAGCCTTTGTTGAATGGCGTTTCCAAAAAACAGCTTTTAATCGCAAAAACCGTCAGTATTTTTACAGTTGCGTTGATTTGCTTTTTGTTTGTGGTAATCATCAGCATTATAACAGGTTTCTTTTTATGGGGCAGTCATATCTTCGATCATGCACAGGAATATTTGTTACAAATGTTGTTATTGGCTTTTCCGCAGATAACAATGGTTCTGTTTTTAGTGCTTTTATCCTTGTATATGTCGAATATATCCAGTATGATGTGCGCTTCTCTGATAATTTTATTAGTCAATAATTTATTCAGCCAGTTTTTTGGCAGTTACATATCATTTGTAGACTTTATGTATTATCTGTATGCTTTTTCCGGGTATAATGGAATGGAATTAACAGGCAAAATGATTGTATTAGGAATTGCTGTTAATGTCATAACAGGAATTATCCTTGTTTATGGAATTAGCAGACGCACAAATAGTATGATAATGTAGAATGTAAGTTAGCGACAGCACAATAACAACAAAAAACATTCATAATCAGTTAAAAACAAGAAATCTGCCGTGCGGCGGTAAAAGAAAAAAAGCCGTCGTACAGCAGCCATGTTTTAGTACCTTGATTTTACGGTGGCTTTGGAAAACAAAGCTGCCGTTTTTGTTTGGGTAATTAAAATGGAATGAGTTAAATCAGGAGGCAAATAATGAGAAAGAGGAAATTGAAAATATCGCTCCATAGAATAAGTGAAACAAAAGAATTACGGATGATTTTACACATCAAGGTGTACCGCAATGAAGAAAGAAACTTCACTGCGGTACACCTTTTTGATGGGGCGAAATTTGTCTGATTTTGGCTTTTATTGTAGTTTGTCTGTTGCATATTTGTGTGAAAGCTCTGACTGGAACTATTCCGTTTTTGGAGGGGGATTCCGCTTAGGGTTACTGCTTCATGGAAGGCTGTTTTGATAGCATGGCTTTCTGTGTATCCCAAACCTGTTTCATTAGCTTTTTCACTTCCTCGACATCGGCTTTATAGATGTTGCCTGTGGCATTCATTCGCTTTGCTATCTGGTTCAGATTGCCGCTGATTTTTCCGAGCGTGTAGTTGTATTCCCGCAGGTCTGAATAGTCAATGTCTGTTTCACACACTTAAAGACACTGTTAATAAAAAATTTGATGCATCACTCGATTTTGCCGATAAAGCGGTAGTATATCTCAATTTCCTGTTCCTTTGTGCCATCTTCCATTTTGACCGCATCATGAACTACTATCTTTTCAATCAGCGTGTTTAGAAGCGGTGCCGTCAGTTCCGTAGGATAAGCAGTTTCCCTGATATAAGAAATCCATTTTTCCGCATCAGTGGAAGTCTGCCTTGTTTCGTTCAGCTTAGCCTTTAATGCGTCAAGCTGCTCGTCAAGCTGTGCCTGTTCATCCTGATACTTTGCAGAGAGCATATTGAAATTGTATTCTGTAATACGTCCTGACACCCAGTCCTCATACAGCCTTGTGAATAAATTATCTAATTCTGTCCTTCGTTTTTCCGCACGTTTCAGGTCATTTTCCTGTTTTTTACGGACAGCGCCAGACTCCTTGTCGCCTGCGTTCAGCAGCTTCTTCAACAGTTTTTCTTCGTCCGTATGGGCCTGCTTTGACCAGTACTGCAATCTTGACAGGACATATGCATAGAGTGTGTCATAATGTATATGGTGGTTGCTGCAGTATCCTTTTCCGTACATACTGTATTTGCCGCATTTATAGTAGCCGTATGTTCCATCTTTCCGTTTATGGGTAGCATAAGTCAGCGCCCAACCACAGCCGGAGCATTTTAGCAGCCCTGCGAATACCTGTGTTGTAAAGTCCTTTTTCTCCCTGCGCCTTGATGCCAGTTGTCCCTGCACATTGTCAAAATCCGATTTTGATATGATCGGTTCATGTGTTCCCTCAACTGTTAACCATTCGCTTTTGTCCCTGTACACGCGGCGTTTACTTTTAAAAGATGCCTTTGTCTGCCTGTAATGGACGGAATTGCCGATATAGGTTTCGTCTTTTAAGATACTCTTTACCTGACCGATGTTCCATTCCCATGCCTTTTCTTCCGGCGCATCTGCATAGATGTTTGAAAATGTGCCAAACCGTTTATAATTAAGGTAGCTGGGGGTAGGGACTTTATCTGCTATAAGGAATTTCATGATTTTTGAAGCGCCGTTGCCAAGGAGTGCAAGCTCAAAAATCTTTTCCACAATCCACCTTGTTTCCTCATCAATCATCAGTTTGTTTTTTATATCAGGGTTCTTTTTGTAGCCTATCGGGGCATATGCACAGGTATGTTCGCCTGCGCGGAATTTGGCATTCATGGAGGTCTTTATTTTGCGGCTGGTGTCTTTGGCAAACCATTCATTGAACAGGTTTTTAAACGGAACAAAGTCACTCAATCCCTTTTCTGTGTCCTCACCGTCGGAAACCGCTATGTAGCGGACTTTCTTTTCAGGAAAATAATATTCCAGATAATAGTCCATCATAACGTGTTCCCTGCCGAAACGGGATAAATCTTTTGTGATAATGCAGTTGACTCTGCCGGACTCAATGTCGTCCATCATTTTCTGGAACGAGGGACGCTCGAAATTTGTCCCGCTCCATCCGTCGTCCACGTACTCATCAACTACATGAAATCCGTTTTCCCTTGCAAACTGTGTCAAAATGGTTCTCTGCGTTTCAATGCTTACGCTGTCGCCGTAATTCTCATCATCGCGGCTTAACCGCATATAAATTGCTGTATTGATATTTGGCTGTTTCATATAATCTCCTTTCATGAAACAACCCACGCTTACAATACCTGCAAATCGTATTCACGACTAAAACAAGTATATCATTTTCGCGGGTGTTTCTCAACGGTTCTTTTTATAAATTTTGCTATGAAACTTCTTGTTTTTCATGCTGTTTTGCTTCGTGGATTATGAGGTTCTCCATAAGGTTTTCTAATGTCTTTCCATTATCGGGAAAATGCTCTGATATGATTATCCTCACATTGCCGTACTCAAAATAACCGGATTTTACATTGCTGTCTGATTTTTCCATATATCTCCTCCAATTCTCTTTTATTGGGAGATGGTTTGTGCTATACTCATTCTTTAGCAGTACCAGCTTCCGTGATATTGAAATATCATTTTCAGTCTAAAGAAAAGCAGGCAGAACCACATTGAGCGCGGACTGACTGCTGATTGACTAAAAATGGAAAAGGAGTTTTAAGACTATGGAGCGTCTTGATTTTTGTTCTGTTATGGGTATCATACGCAGTTATATAAGTGAAGACAGATGCGTAAGCCAGATTGATTTCCTGTATATGCTGTTTGATGATTATTTCCAAAACGGCGACACTGACAATTTTGTGCTGGATAACGGGCTTGTCTGCCGATGGATAAACGGTCAGGCAAAAGTAAGCCCGAAGATTACGGGATATTATATTTCTGATAAAAAGGGCAGGAATGATTTTGCTGATAATTTTGAGGAAAATATACTCCCGCTGTTTTATGATACAGGGTTTGTGATAACCCGGATGCAGGATTTGCTGGTGCAGGATAATTCAATATCGGAAATGCAGCGGCAAAAACTAAACAGTGCATACCCCTGTAAAACCAAAAAAGCACAGGCAGAATATATTACCGACCTGTTGTTATTCGGTATGGAGCGTAATTTTGTAAAAAGGGATACCAAGACAAAAGAACTGCTTACCGCTGGAAACTTTTCTCCGATGGTGGCAGATTATATATACGAGAATGAAGTGCCAAAACCATGCCGTCATTTCTGCGGGCGTGACAGCGAACTTGACGCACTGCATAAATTACTGACCGACGAGGGAAAGGTGTTTTTACATGGTGTCGCGGGGATTGGGAAAAGCGAGCTTGCAAAGGCATACGCAAAACAATACAAAAAAGAGTACACCAATATCCTTTATATTATATACAGCGGCGATTTAATGCGTGATGTTACTGGCATGGATTTTTCTGATGACCTGCCGGAAGATACTGACGATGAACGTTTCAGAAAGCATAACCGCTTTCTGCGGTCTTTAAAAGAGGATACATTAATCATCATTGATAACTTTAATACAACAGCCACAAAGGATACATTTTTATCCGTCATGCTCAAATATAAGTGCCGTCTGCTATTTACCACCCGCAGCAGGATAGAAAGCAGACCTTGTATGCTGCTTGAGGAAATCAGTGACAGGAATATATTGTTTGAACTTGCAGGACATTACTATACAGATGCCTGCGATTACAAGACAGTCATGGAGCAGATAATAGAAACTGTGCATTTCCATACTTTTGCCGTGGAACTGTCTGCACGGCTGTTACAGACAGGCATCTTAGAGCCGGAAGAACTTCTTAAAAAGCTTGAGGAAGAAAAGGCGGGAATGTCGGCAACCGACAAGATAGGTATCACAAAGGACGGAGAGAACCGCAGGGCAACTTATTATGACCATATCCATACACTGTTCTCATTGTATAATCTTGATGAAATGCAGACTGAAATCATGCGCTGCCTGTCGCTCGTCCCATTGTCGGGAATCCCGTCAAAGCTGTTTGTAGCATGGTTAAGGCAGCATGACATGAACAACATAAATGATTTGGTGGAAATGGGATTTATACAGCCAAAAAGCGGACGCATGATAACACTGCACCCAATGTTACAGGAGATTACCATAACGGATACAAAGCCGTCTGTCACGAACTGCCATACAATGCTTAGCTATCTGCAAAAAGAGGTATTCTGCTATCATGGAATAGACGTACCATATTATAAGCTGCTGTTTTCCACCACTTTAAACATAAATGAATTGATTGAAGTTGACGATAAAGATTTTTACCTGCGCTTTCTGGAAGATGCCTTTGCATATATGGACAAGTATCATTATGAGGAGGGCATGAAAAAAGTGGTGGCTGAAATTGAAAACCTGTTGAACAACAGCATTATCGGAACAGCCAGCGACAAGGCTCTTTTGTTGGACTATAAGGCAGCTATGGCAGACCAGACTTCAAAAGCCGTAAAACTCGAACAGCAGGCTCTTGAATTTCTGACAGAGATAAATGCTGACAATGCCTTGTTAGTTTCCAACCTTAACGCAAACATGGGTGCACTGTACCATAAAGCTAATAAAAATGACCTCGCGGCGTATCATATGGAACAGGGCATTTCAATATTAGAGAAATATGGGCTTATCTACATGAACCAAAGCATAGCGCAGATATGCAACTATGCCGTCCTGCTGCATGACATGGGTGAGTCAGAGCGCGGGCTTTCCGCCCTCCGCAGATGTGCAAAGACTGTGAAAGAGCATAACTCTGAATTATCGAGTGACTATGCCGCCATACAGGAAGCGATGGGAAACATTAATCTTGTCTGCGGCAGACTGGACAAGGCAAGGGAACATCTGAAAAAAGCGTTATCAATTTATGAACAGTTGTGGTCTGACGAGCCGCAGCTTATAGAAGCAAAACAGGAGGAAATATTGCAACAGTATGCAGCCGCAGGATTAGGCATTGGGAGTAGCTTTTTGATATAGCAGCAATTAAAATGTCACAGGCGCAAAAAATAATTGTTGTTGAGGTGAGCGACAGATTGTCGCCCACCTCAGTTATAGCTCATATTTATAAAAGAAAAATGCAGGAACCAAATTTGTTATACAATCGTGCAGAACTTATTATATAACCATTTCGCTACACCATCAGAATCATTGCTTTCTATGATTCCGGTAGCGATTGCTTTTAATTCGTCTACCGCATTCTCCACAGCATATGATTCATCCGCTATTTCAAACATTTCAATATCATTTTTTCCATCGCCAAAAGCAACAATGTATTCAATTCCCAATCGCTCTTTTAATTGTAAAATTGCATTTGCCTTTGAAACACTTTTGGGTACAATTTCTAACCATTGTTTCCCGCTATAGATTTCTGTCTGAAAAATACAATGATATTTATCTTTGAACTGAATGTATAGTGGTTCCAACTTTTCATATGCATCAATACAAACGAAATAGAAAACATCTCCGATTCCCAGCGCATAATCAAATTCAACAGGCGTGTCTCTTATATCTTCCTTACGAGTCGATAAAAATTCAGTTGTAGCACGATTGCATTTATTTACAACATAAGAAAATTTTTCTTTACCTGATATGTAAGCGTAAACAATAGGATAAATGCCTCGACGCAGTATTTCATTCAAGATTTCTTCTTTTTCATTTTGACAAAATACATTTTGTGCAATAATATCAAAAGTATCATTTTGCAAAATGACAGTGCCATTGTATGTAATGATAGGTATTTTGGCATTTAGTCCTTTTGTTGCTTTTGTAGCTGTTAGATATGACCTAGCCGTAGCATAAGAAAAAAGTATCCCATCTGACGTTAATTTATTAATCACTTGGTTAGTATACTCAGAAGTTTGGGCATCACTTCGTAACAATGTTCCATCTAAGTCTGATACATACAGAGTTTTCATAAATTCCTCCTGTTTTCAAAACGCAACATATATTTATGTGAAGTTTGTTTACGATACAAACAATAATTTGTCTATATCTTTTGTTTTTTGATTATACCACTTTTATCCTTTATTTTCCACAAAAATATTGGGCATAGAAACCGCCACGCCCTATATTCATTCTTGTTTCAAGAATTTTTTCATTTTTAGTCAATTCATAGTCAATCCGCACTCAATGTATCATTTCCCGGTTTCCGTTAGACTAATTTTATACGGAAACAGTACCAGATTGAAAAGACAGGTACTAATATCGTGAAAATAACATTATCGGGAGGACTAAACGTATGAAAGAACTTAATAGTATCAAAATCATTGCCATAGACCACGGCTACGGCAACATCAAAACCGCAAACACGGTCACGCCCACAGGCATTACAGCCTATGACAGCGAACCGATTTTCACAGGTAATATTTTAGAGTACAACGGAAGATATTACCGGATCGGTGACGGACACAAAGAGTTTGTGTCAGACAAATGCATGGACGAGGATTATTACCTGCTGACCATGATGGGCATTGCAAGGGAGCTTCACAGGGAACAGCTTACAAGGGCAGACGTCCACCTTGCCGCAGGACTTCCCCTCACATGGGTGCGCAGGCAGAGGGAGGATTTCAGGGCATATCTTATGAAAAGCCCCTGCATGGATTTTCGTTTCAATGGAACGGATTACCATATTAATGTTGTCGGGTGCAGCATCTACCCACAGGGTTATCCGGCGGTTGTTGAACACATTGCGAATTTTAAAGGTACAAACTTACTTGCAGACATAGGCAACGGGACTATGAATATTCTGTATATCAGTAACAAAAAGCCCATTGAGAACCGCAGTTATACAGAAAAATATGGCGTCAACCAGTGCATGATTGCGGCAAGAAATGCAGTTCTTGACAGTTTCGGCGTTAAAATCGAGGATTCTATTATTGAACAGGTTTTGCGTTCCGGCACGGCGGATATCGGCAACACTTATCTTGAATGTATCAAGAGAACCACTACAGAGTATGTAAGCAATATTTTCGCCACCCTGCGCCGTTATGAATACAATCCTGACCTTATGCGCTTACATGTAGTTGGAGGGGGAGGCTGTCTACTGAGACATTTTGGAAACTATGACAAAGAGCGTGTAACAATCATTGATGATATTTGTGCGACGGCAAAGGGGTACGAATTTCTGGCGTACCATGCGCTCCGCAGAAAGGAGCAGTCATGAGGACCAATATCCGCAGCACTAATTTACGTTTTAATCTTGAAAAAGATTTACAGCGTAAAGCGTGGCAGTATTTACAGACAATGGACAGAGGCACTTTTAAATCATACAGCAATGCCATTGCCTTATCGGTATGTGATTATTTTGAACGCTACTACCACAGGAAAGACGATCCCTATTTTGAAACAAGGCAGCGTGAGGAACAGTTTGTAGGGCAGATTGTAGGCGCGGTTGAAAAAGCTATGGAGAAAACACTACCGTTATTCATTACAGGTCTGATGTCGGGCATTGGACAGACCAAAGCCCATGTACCAGCGCCGTCAGTGGTTGGTACAGCTTTAACAGATAATCAAAACAGTGATGAAGATGTGGACTGGGATTTTCTCGGTGAATAATATCATAGGAACTGTCCAAAGCAAAAGTTATGATTTATTTTTTGGCAGTCCCTTATGGATAAAAGGGAGATACGTTTATGAATGAGTACCTTAAAAATGAAAACAGCCTTGCCCCGTATATGGTCTTTCCGCGATTTTTGCTGGACGCAGGAATAAATGAAACTGCCATGATTTTATATACATTTCTGCTGGACAGGGCGAGGCTCTCCCTTAAATCAGGTAAATGGACGGACGAGTCGGGGCATACTTTTTTATACTACCCTGTCAAATCCCTTGCAGAAACACTCCATAAAAGCGAAATGACCATAAAAACCTCTCTCGCCGCACTGGAAAAGGCAGATTTAATAAGACGGGTAAAGCAGGGCGCGGGTATGCCAAGCCGTATCTATGTAAAAATACCAGCGGAGAGAGAAAGAAAACTGTCTGTCGGAGGGACAGAATATTATCACACAGAGGGACAGGAAACTGTCTGCCGGAGGGACAGAAAACTGTCCACTATTAAAAACAATGGATATAAAACGAAATATCAGGAAAAAGAATATAGGGATTATTCCTGTCAGGAGAATGAAAGCCTATGAATGACAATAACAAAATAAATATATTTACCCAAACCACAAAATCAGCCGTACCAAATGATGATGAATATATCAACACATATGACGGTCTTATCTACTGTAAAAAATGCAATACCCCAAGACAAAAGCGTGTATCTGCATTAGGGAAAACATATATGCCTGATATTATGTGCCAATGTCAAAGAGAGGCATATGAAAAAGAAGAATCCGAGCGTATCAGGCGTGAATTTCTGAACGACATAGCAGCCAAACGCTCTGCAGGTCTGCATGACAGGGCTTTATATGAATGTACCTTTGATAAAGACATGGGCTATAACAGCCAGCAGTCAGAAAAGGCGTATGAGTATACGCTACACTTTCCCGAAATGCTTGAAAAAGGTATTGGACTGTTGTTGTGGGGAGATATTGGTACGGGCAAAACATTTCTAGCTGGGTGCATAGCGAACGCCCTTTTAGACCAGTGCATACCTGTTATGATGACAACGTTTGGGCGGATATTAAACACCCTTACGGGTATGTTTCAGGAAGACAGGAACGGCTATATAGACAGCCTTAACCAGTACAGCCTTTTAATCATTGACGACCTTGGCATGGAGCGCAGTACGGAGTTTGCACTGGAGCAGGTGTTTAATGTGATTGACACAAGGTACAGGAGCAAAAAGCCGCTGATAGTCACTACAAATTTAACACTAAACGAACTCAAAAATCCATGCGATTTAGTCCGAAGCAGAATTTATGACAGAATTCTTGAAGTATGCGTACCGCTAAAAATCAGCAGCCAGAATATACGGGCAATCAATTGTGAAGCCAATTTTAAAGAAGCAGGAAATATTCTGTCGCATCCAGAAAATGACACTAATGTCACATAGAATTAGTGCCGGTAAAGCTACAGATTTAGTTCTATCAGTATCAATAAAAGGCATTAAATACCTGATTAAATCATCTGTTACTATTTATTCCATTATCAGTACCAATAACGTAAAAACAAATACTGTAATAAGCTGGAAACGGCAGAAAGGGGGCTTTTATGAGCCAGAGTAATATGTCAGAGGAAGAAAAGAAGGTTTTGCAGGCAAAACACCGTGTAGAGGAGGCGGAGGCGAGAAACCGCGTTAAGGAGCAGAAAGCAAGGACACACAGGCTGATACAGGAGGGGGCGCTTCTCGAAAGTATCGCTCCGTCAGTCAGGGATATGAGCATGGAGCAGTTAAAGCGTGAACTGACGGTATGCTTACGGGGACTTTCGTAGTCCCTTCCCTGATAAGGGCGCACTTACTCACCACCCGATAAATCGGGTGGTGGTATCCCTCCCGCTGGTCGGGCACGTGCGCTCTTGCAGAGGGCAATATGCAGCCGTTACTTCAACGGATAACATATAGACTTTATAAGCTTAAATGTTATTTGGGCTGCATTATTGCTAAAACAAATTATGCAGAATCAGATGCGCAGAATGCACTTCTGGTTCTATACAATAGTGAAACAGAATTTCAAGAAAGGCATATAAGATATGGCAATTTACCACCTTGAAGCAAAAGTCATCAGCAGAGGGACAGGTCGTTCCGTTGTAGCCGCTTCCGCCTATATGAGCTGTTCCAAGCTGTATAACGATTACGATGGCATAGAACATGACTACACACAGAAACACGGATTAGTCCATCAGGAAATCATGCTTCCGACAAATGCACCGACCGAATGGTCAGACAGGGAGAAATTATGGAACGCTGTTGAAGAAGCAGAAAAAACCAAGGACAGCAGGCTTGCACGCGAATTTGTCGCGGCGCTCCCCATCGAGCTGTCCAAAGATGAATGGATTGACCTGTTGCGCCGATACATCAGTGATAATTTTGTATCAGAAGGTATGTGCGCTGATTTTGCCATACATGACACAGACGGACATAACCCTCATGCACATATTATTTTAACGGTGCGTCCGCTGGACGAAAACGGGAAATGGCAATATAAGACAGAAAAAGAATATCTCTGTAAACGCAATGGGGAAGAAAAAGGCTTTACCGCTGCCGAGTTCAAATCCGCACAGAAATCCGGCTGGGAAAAACAGTACCAGTATAAAGTTGGCAGGAAAAAAGTATACATGACGCCATCCGAAGCAGATACAATAGGTTATGAACGCGTATCAAAATATCCCAAGAGTACCAGATACGGAAGG
>DEPD01000125.1 GCA_002358575.1 Lachnospiraceae bacterium UBA3401
CGACTTCCAGATGGTCACGCCAAACCTTGAAAAATCCTTTACGATAATGATGCTGAAACTGCCCTGCCTAGCGTCCTCCATCATCATTTTAAACTGCGGTCTTTGGAAATTGGTGCCGCTCCATCCGTCGTCCACATACTCCATGACCGGACAGCCTTTGAATTCTTCCCTGCTTCTGATATAGGATTCAATCAGGTTACGCTGTGCGGTTATGCTGTTGCTCTCCGTCTTTGCACAGCCGTCCACGTTCCCGTCCTCGTCAGAGAGGCGGATATACATTGCGATTGCTTTTCTATTTCCCATTCCCTGCCTCCCTTTCCTTTGCATAAGCAGCCAGTTTTTCCAGCATGTCATCATAATACAGGTGAACGGTAAGTCTGCGGTCTGCCCCGACTTCTATCTTCTCCACAAAGGCGTCCACCATCTTCTTTGTCAGTTTCCGCTTGTCACGGTAGGCGTCAATCACTTTCTCCCATTCCTTATCGGTCTGGAAGTTTATGGAATATCCCGCCCTGTATTCGGACAGTTCCACAATCCTCGCCCGCAGGCTCCTTTCCTTTACCCCGTCCTGTTCCTTAAAGACTTCATACTGCTCCACATCAATGATATGGCTCACATAGTCCTCGTAGAGTCTTTCCTTATTCGCTGCAAGACTGTCCAGCTCCTTGTGGTACCTGCGTATTTCTTTTCCAATGACATCATACCTGTCAATGCTTTCCTGCCTTGCGTTCAGCCTCCGTATCATTGCCACTTTGTCAAGATACACATTCATACGCGTATGAATGATTTTTAATACCTTGTCGTACACATCCGTGTCATGAACCCGGTGTGAGGAACATTGCTTCTTTAACATATGTGAACCACAGTTAAACGCTGCCTTGTTAGGACCGCTCCGCTGAAGGTACATGGTCTTTCCGCAGTCTGCACAGACTATCTTTTTCCCGAAGAAATTGCGGTCTGATACGCTGTATCAGACTGGCTCTCGCTTATCCCCGAACCGGGTAACATACACTGGGACGGCGATCCCACACTGCGCCTCCATCATGCCCAACCAGACGGAATCCGCAGGCAGCCACTCCCGAAAAATGCTTTCGCTGAAATTTCGGTGCCGTTCTATCTCATTACCTCTGGTTGCCATACCAGTAGGCACAATCCTCTGCTCTATACCTTCACGGGCAACAATGTTATCCATTGCAGGCACATCTTCGCACGAAATGGGATTCTGCCACCCCTTTATCCCCATGCAAGCATGGACGGATAAAAAGGCGAAAATAAAATCAGGTGTATGTGTGTCCTATTGAATTGTTTTGGCTTTTTCAAGCCTGCAATTATCACAACTGAAAGGGAGTTGTTTTCAGAGTGCCAGATTGCACTATTTGTAGCTGATATACGCCACCATAACTATCAGGTAGAAAACAAAAAAAGACCAGACTCCAGATACAATCTGTTGTTGATCCTATTTATATTTGAACCTTCCTATTACTATCAAATATTCAGCAATAAAAAACAGTCTGAAATCATCAACACTGTTTCAGACTGTTTTTATTCATCATTTTGCTATTCAAATTTCTATTGCTAATCCAATATCTATATCTACCTTATTGCAACATTCTTTATTATAGTTAAATATCACTCTTCTCTGTACGAGAAAATTCCGAAATAATTATATTTATCATATACTAAATTTTGTAGAACAAACCCAGTAAATTCTTCATTTACTGTCTGATGGTTCTGCTTGCAGATACATCAACAGAAATCATTAATTCTGTCAATAGTAACGTGACTCATTAGATAATATTTTAAACCTTATTTATTTAGGTTTTGTTCAGAGATTTCTGCTAGGAAATTTGATTTATCAAGAATTAAACTGACAGCAGTAATCGCAATTTAATCGATACTCTTCATCTTGATCAAGTTTTCTTCTGATTCCGATCATAAAGTCCGAATTAATATCATAACCAGTCATACTCATTTCGTCCTCAAGATAGAAGCATGGTCGTATTTTCCCTTTTTCATTAAGTGTTATTGTATTATAAGGAACATAGCATTTTCTGGGCTCCGGTTTGACATCTTCATTAAAAAACCTAAAGTATTCAACAAATTTATAAAGGGATTGCGGATTTTGACACAAAAATCCAACCTTCTCATCCATACTAATCATATGATCTATAATATTCCGAAACTCATTGCATTGTTCCGTATCCAACATCAAACAATCATAATTTCCTTGTCTCTTCCAAAACACACACCTCTAAGTTCTGGAACATTAAAGAATATACCATCTGCACCAGAGTTTAATGCTGATAAATATATGTCATTAAGTTTTAGAAAATTCTTTTTCTGTATTAAGCAACTAAGCCAAAACTGAATGTTTTCATTATAGTCCTTTATAAGCTCAATATTGTTCAAAATCTTATTATAATTATCAATACCTCTTATAACCTCATATTGATCCTTATTATATCCATCAAATGAAATACAATATGAGTCAATATAGTCTTTAATCTCATCAAGTTTATACTTAATCAGACTGCCATTTGTTGATAAAATCACAATAAATCCATATTTCTCTTTAGCAGTTTTGACAATATCCTTAAACGCAGGATGCAATATAGGTTCTCCACCAGTAATTACAACGCTAGGGCATTCATACTTGCTGATCATATCATAAAAATCATAAATCTTTTGTATATCCAAATATATCGGTGGCGTCTTCCAATAATTACATGATGCGCATTTGCTATTACAGTTGCTCGTAATTATAATATTTGCACTCATTAAATTATCTACTTTATATTTCATATTTAAAACCTGCCTCGTATAATAAGTTTATAGCCAGTCAGAACAGGCTATAGACTTATTCTTTTTTGATATAGATGCAGGATGATTTCTAAGAGAGCTCCCTCTCCATCCCTTTCACATCTATACAGTTAATAGTTTCCCTTCTAATTTCTTTCTATATAGATGTGAGGAGTTTCTGATGGGTTCTGTGAGGGGTTCCCCTCTCCCGTAATGCTGGTTTATCCTTTTCCATCTATATGTTATTTTTTGCTTTTTTCCAGAGCCTCCCGGTGCTATAATGGTTCCCAGTGGAACCTGGGCTAAGGTCACTGCTGTCCACCTCCTGCAAAGCATCCGCTATTGCTTAGAAAGCTTGCAGCCCGCACCGCCGTACCTTGACTGCTTACACAAATGCACCACCACCAGGTCTAGCCTCCAGCAGGGTATTTCTCCTGGACCAGTGCTGATAACGCGAGGTTGCAGCTGGTACTCCGGACCGGGATAAGCTTTGGTCCCTGTTCCCCATCCTCATCGGAAAGGTGGTGATTACACATGAAGAAGATTAAAATTGATTACCTGTCAACGCTTTTTGTGGGAATTGACATCGGTTCCCGCACAAACGTTATCTCTGCCCTCAACTTTGACCAGGATTTCCTGATCAGAATGGTCCCTGTGGCTAACGCACAAGGCGGCGCAGAGCAGATAGAGGAGATGGTGGCCCAGGTACTTTCACAGCATCATGAGTTCAAGGCCGTCATCATTGGTCTGGAATCCACCGGCTTTTACGGCGTCCATATCGCCAATTACCTGTCCACCTCCGAAAAACTGGCTCCTTTTTCCACAAAGGTATACTGTCTCAACCCCAACGAGGTCAGGCAGTACAAAAAATCCTTTAACTCCCTTGATAAGAACGATGGCATCGATTCCTTCGTCATCGCTGATTTTGCAAGGGTAGGACGCATACATACCGAACCATGGCGGGGCACACAGTACCTTGCCCTCCAGAGACTTATCAGGCACAGGCTCCATATCACAGAATGCATTGCATGGGAAAAGGTTTACATGCTCAACAACATTTTCCTTAAGTTCAGCGAGTTTGCCATGCTGGACAAAAATGAGCATCCTTTCTCTAATAAATACGATGCTACAGCTGAGGCCGTCCTGACGGACTACCTTTCCACAGAAGACATCGTGGATTCATCCGTGGATGAACTGGTCACTTTTATCAGTTCCAAGAGCCGCGGCCGTATCTCCGATCCGAAACAGACAACATACCTGCTCCAGAAAGCCGCCCAGGATTCCTACCGGCTGGACAAATGCCTTTATGAGCCCCTGACGGTATCCATTGCCTGTTCCTTTAACTGTATCAGCGCCTTTGAAAAAGAACTCCGGGCTATCAATGACGCAATATTAAGAGCTGTAAAAGGACTTAACCCAACAGAGTACCAGATACTGACATCCGTTCCCGGCATTGGTCATGTATATGCCAGCGGGATACTTGCTGAACTTGGCACCATCAAATGCTTTGAGAGCAATGACGCCCTTGCCAAATACTGCGGCATTGTCTGGAAAGGGAACCAGTCCGGGGAATTCGAGGCGGAAGATACGCCCATGAACAAAGCCGGCAACCGTTACCTGCGGTATTACATGATCGAAGCTGCCGGAAGCGTGATACAGCACTGCCCGGAATATAAAGCCTTTTATGACAAGAAATTTGCTGAGGTGAGAACCCATCAGCATAAACGAGCACTCGCGTTGACTTCCCGTAAATTGATACACATGCTTTTTGGACTGCTGGCCAATGGCAAACTATACTCTGTGGAAAAGAGTAGGTAATCTATAACGCAGTGCGAACTTACATTCTTCTTTGACTGTAGGTTTATTAAAGTTACCCTTCTTTCAGAAAATCTTTTTTATTTTCCTCTTGACATTTCACCAAATTGCTCGCCGGTTTATGACACAAATGATTGTAATATAAATTTTAACATTTTGTACGGCATATTCAATATGCATTGCAGAAAGTGGAATGATTTTGCACAAAGTAGACAAAAAGTTTCAAGAATTAATAAGGAAATTTAATAAAGAATCAATTTTCTACCATATTAAACCTATTGTCATTTTGAAATCCACTCCTTTACCTTATCAACAATTTCCTGCTTACACTCAAAATGCAGATAGTGTCCGCCATCCAGCCGCAACACTTCACTTTTGTCTGTTTCTGTAATGACCTCCCTATGTAGCTGCTCCCATGCCTCCCCGAAACAAATTGTAATACAGACATATTGTTAGGGAATTTCATTTCCCTAACAATATCCAGATTAGATTCCATACAGTCTAATTCATTCATAACAGTTTTGTTATTTACGAAATCCATGCTCAAAATCCGAAACACCATCAGTTCCTCTTTTGTATAAACATAGGAACATCCGCATAAACCGCTTTTGGGTGTTTTCTAATTGACTTCAACCGGGTAATTCCCAAAATATTTTTTGCTTGTTGCAAATATGCCGAGAGCTTGTTCAATGTCACTACGCTTATCGGAAACGGCTCTTGATCAGACTGTTTCGGTACGGACGGATCGATACCGATAAATCCTTTTACTTCTTGAGGATATTCATTCGCCCAGTACAATGAATACAGACCGGAAATAGAGTGTGCCATAAGATAGTATTCCTTACACCCCAATTTCTGTGTACATTCGTGCAGTTCTCTCACTATTGTGCTAATTGTACGTTCTGTACTATTTCCATTAGAAAGCCCGTAGCCAAAGGGTTCTATTGTAATAACACAAAAATTTTCTGCCAGTACTTTTGCCAATGGGAGAAATTCCAATATGGGTGAAGTCAAACCCCATCTGGGCAGCAAAATAATTGTCGGTTTATTCCCCTGCCCCTTTACATCTGCCGTCATCTTAATTCCGGCTATTTCTATTTCCTGCCCATACGCTGATCGGACTTTATCCAATTCACTTTTTTTGCAAAAATAGTTCCAAACTAACGGTACAACTGCAACAACTGATAATATTGATAAAATCCATATTGTAACTTTAAATACTACTCCCCTCATAATCTACTCCTTTCACGGCGGCAAGAAAAACATTCATATATTTTCTGTTTACAGTATCCAAATGGCATGATAGAAAGACTTCATTAATAAGTATAACCAAAAATATTTAGACTTCAATTACACACACAGAAAATGACCTTCTGGTGCAGTAAATGACCAAACAATAAAATATCACGGCACGAAAAAAGCACATAAAATCCCTGATATGTATGATTACACTTTTTATATTTATGTTAGCCTGTCCAAACCAAATGACATTTCTTCAAGCATATGTACTAAATATTCCTGCTGACTTGCATTTTTGCTATTTAAGACATTTAAAATACGTTCTGATATGGGAATTTCATTTAGACTTTCATATAAGAGGTAAGATAGAGGAACAGCCAATGCATCCGCAATTCTCATAAAGTTTTCTAACGATATTGTTCTGCTCCCATGTTCGATCCGCTTGATAGAATCAACTGAAAGCTCCGCTTTCTCTGCTAGTTCAAATTGTGTTAAATTCTGTTTTTTCCGGTATAATTTCACGTTATCGGCAATAATATATTTTATATCCTTCATTTTCTGATTCTCCATTCTTTTAATTTTTAGTGAAATGAAGAATCTGCTGGAGGTCCCCTTTGCGACCTTCGTATGTATATATCCTGATATATCAGCATTTTTCGACAGAAGCAAAAAAAAGAGTACACCGCACCGACCTGCCATGTCGATTTGTGTACTCGTAAGCTGCCGTATTTACTTTTCAGAAATATATCGCACTGTATCAGCCAGCGCATATATCCCCCAAAAAATAATCTATGTAAGAATCTTATCATCCAAATTTAAGGTATGCACCCAACAATATTTATACAATATCAGGTATACACCAATAATCTTAGTCCGTTTTACAGCATCATCTATTTGTGCAGCAAGATTAGTTTTATCAAGATTTATCTTCACCTTGAAAAAACTATGCCGCACAATGACTTACATCTTATCAAATATCAGTAATCCTAACATTACTTTTGCAGAATATGGCACAAAAAAAATCCTTTCAGTCCAGCCTTGCCGCTCTGAAAAGATTTTCTTATACTCAATCCGCTTTTTCCATCATAATATTTAATTCATCATTTTTGCCAACCAACTCATCATATGTTCCTATATCATCAACCACTCCTTCCTTCAGTACGACAATTTGATCCACTTTGCTCAATATCTCTTTCTTATGTGTTATCACTATCACTGTTTTTTCTTTCAGCTTCGTATTCAGCAGTCTGTTAATCTGCTGCTCTGAATAAGCATCCGTGTTTGAAGTGGCTTCATCAAATATAATAATCGGCTTATCATGTATCAATGCCCTTGCAAGGGCTATCTTCTGTTTCTGTCCGCCGGAAAGCATTGCTCCGTTCTGCCCTACCATATAATCTAAAGAAACCTCTTTTATAAAATCTTCAAGTCCGCTGTCCTTGCAGGCTTCCTCTATCACAGCATCGTCCATCTGCTTATACAGACAGATATTATTTCTTATTGTATCATTAAAAAGGTATATCTGCTGGCTAACCACAGATACCATATTCCGATAATCTGACAATGACAGTTCCGAAATATTCTCTGTCCCCAATAATATCTCTCCATTTCCCGGCTCATACATTCTGGTAAGAAGGTTGATGATTGTTGTCTTTCCTGAACCATTGCGCCCGATTATAGCCGTCTTACTTCCTTTGGCAAACAAAATATCAATGTCCCTTAATATGTATTTATCTTTTTCATATGCGAAAGAAACCTGTTCCATTTTCAAGTCATTCAGACACAGGTCTGCGGTCTTTCCGGTATCCGTTTCCTCTTCTAATTCCATAAAGGCATAATATCTTTTCGTTGACGGAATAATCCCTGATAAAAGGTATCCTATATTAAGGATTGCAGAAATCGGTCCCGTAACATAAGCGCTGTATGTAATAAACGCAAACACGCTGCCTAACGAAAGCTGCAAATCAAACACCAGATTGGCGCCCAATATATATAGCAGTGTGGAGAGAAGCTGCACCATGATATTATCTATAATCATATTCCACTGGCTCAACATATTCATCTGCTTCTGCTTCTCTATAATGTTATTCTGGTTATGTGCAAACTCCTCATGCTTCTTATCAAAGACATGAAACAGCTTTACTTCCCGTACCCCTCCAACAGTATCCCCGAACCATCTTGCATATTCTTGATTCCTTTGTATAAACTCGTCCATAATCTGTTTTTGCTTTTTGGCAAAATATTTCATTACAACACACTTAATCGGTATAAACAACAGCACCAATATTGTCATTTTGAAATCTATAATAAATAACCCGATTATGCCGCCTGCCATGCTGAACGCCTGCGTAACCACAAAGAAAACGCTGCTGTCAGCAATAGATGTCATTTGATTAATATCTGTGTTGATATTATTCAGAGTCTCCGCATAATTAGTGTTATTGAAATAATTTACCCGCAGTTTCATTAGATGTGAGAAAGACTGTTCCGAAAGGAAATACTGTATCTTTGCTGAAATGTCTACACGTTTCTTCTCCTTAATTATATCTATAAGAGAATTTATCGTGTATATTACCATAGATGCCAACACCAGCTCGATCAGCAATTTCTTATTACCACCGATGAAACCATCATCCATGATCCGCTGGCTGATTAGCGGTACACAAAGACTCAATCCCGTAGAAATAAACAAACAGCCAATAATAACCGCAATAATTTTCTTATATTCATTTAAAAGTCTAACCAATCTTTTAACTGCCTCTTTGTTACTCATGTTCTTCCTCCGTTAAGCATCTTACAATCAAATCATAAACGACACTGATATAATCCTCTGGCAAAGTATTATATACCTGTCTGTAAATCATATTTTTTTCTATATAAACTAAAACCTCTACTTCATTGAATATAATTTCTATATCATATTCAGGGTATAAGGTATACACACTTTTTTTCTGCTCTTTTAATGTATTCCATAGAACTAAATCGCTTTGCTTATAAAAAACCTGCCCTTCAATATAGTCCCTCACAAGCTGATCTGTTAATGGAAATTGTATAGCAGGTATATACTCTAATTTGTATAATACGCTCTCTGGTTCCATGTCAACAGCATATGCATTATACCCATCTTTTTCAAACTGTTTCCTTAATTTTGATAATATAAAATATTTATCTAAAGAATCCGCTATATCAAAAATAATAAACGGAATATCTAATCCATTACCTTTAAATTGATTTTCTACAATTTGTTGCACCTTTGTATTCCAACTCCACTTAAAACCAGATATATTTATATTCTGTATATCATCATTCCCAAGATATATCAAATTCTTGTTTTCTATATCTATTTGCTCTAATTCGATTTTTGAATATACGATAATTGTATCGCAATCGTGTTTAACCTCTTCATAATTCCCTATCAATGCTTCAAAATAATAATCTGCTTTGCTTTTGCTCTTTTTATTTTTTATAAAAGCCTTATAAACCCAGTCAGGATTATATAACCCTTCTTTCATAGCCACATAGCTCTTCTTTCTAACATATTCTTTTAATGTACGTATATCACATGTTTCATCTTCCATTATTTTTTTAATACCATTGAAGATACATATGGAGTTGCATAGCTGTTACTTAATGAGCTTTTATGCTCTTGATTATTTAATTTAATTATATGTTCTGAAGGAGCAATGGTGTCTATGCCCAAATGCATATAATCATTAGTATATAACCAAGAACTATTCATAGTTGCAACACCTATAACATTAGAAAAACTTGCTGGAAAAGTGAAAAATCCAATATTGGATATTGCCGCAATAATAATCAGTCCCATATGAGCATATTTATTAATTAATTTGTTTAATCTTTCATTTTCCTTAAAATGAGTAGTTCCAAGACTCAAATTGACAACATTTATATTGTTTTGATAACACCACTCTAAAGCAGGTTCTATCTTTTCAATTCCCCCTTTGCCTAACTGATCTAAAATGCGAATACTGCTGAATACACAATCAGGGCAATATTTCTCTATTATCAAAGCACAAATTGTTCCATGCATAAAATCCTTAATATGAATTTCTGAATGTTCTTCCTTACATTCATTGTTTGCATCTACAACAACTTCATCCCTTAATTTTTCCTTCTTCACTAAATTTCTGTTTATTCCATTGTCAATTACTGCAATTTTTACTTTTCGACTCATAATATACCTCTAATGACATAAAAGGACATAAACCCCTATCAATTTCACAATCGAAAGTAGATTCATGCCCTTCAATATATTGCGATGATCGGACATACAATATTTATACGCCGTATATAAACTTGACAATACAAGAACATCTCACTGTCCCTCTGTGCAAAGAGCATCATATATAATATCGGTAACATTGAATAGAGTATTAAACTTACCCTCAATAATATCCGACGCTGGTACTTGCAACCCAAATTCTCTTTCAACTGCATACAAATAGGCAAGGACATCCCCCGGCAATAATCCTATCTTTGTGCTGAAAAAATCCTCCTTATCGTAGCCATCCTGCCATTTGCTTTCTTTGATTTGAAATAAGTCCATAAAAACTTTTTTCACTTTATCGCCTATTTCTGCCTTGTCCACGTTCAATTCTCCCTTCTAAATATTATATTTCTTGTGAAAAATTTTCTCTATACAATCCAATATTAAACAGTTCCAAACTCACTTCCGCATAGTCTGTCTACAATATAGCCATACATATCAAAAGCACTTTCAGAATTAAAAGAATTATAGACAGGAACAACAGTTTCCTTGTTCAATTCCTTAATTCTACTGTCTACTAATTCCGTATTTACTGTTATATATAGCAACCGCTTTTCTTCCTTACTCCTTGCCGCATCAAATTGTTTATTTGCCATATTAAAGCAATCAACCTGCATATCCAACTTATATTTAGAGGATTCTTTTATCATTTTCAGAAATCCCGCATCATAGTTTTCATATGGTACACATAAAATAGAAGTATCAGGTCTAACCGCATTTGCCATTTCAAATGCTGTAATTCCAAAATTATTGGTTATCACATCATTGAACACCATTGTAGCCCCCGGCACACCAATTATAAAAACATCCGGCTTTTCCTGTAATTCAATACTTTTGCAAAAACGATTAAACCACACAATTTTCTTTTTTTCACTAAGTTGATTTGTAAACATAAATTTCGGTATTGTATGAAAACCAAACAATTCACAATATTCTTTTGTGCCAATCTGACTGACTTTATAACCTTCTTTCAGTAAATAATTTCGCAGCCCTAATTGAACATCAAACTTATTTGTATTCTCGATTACGCTGGCAACAAATATAACTGGAACTGAAATACGAATAATCTCATTTTCGTTTTCTACCAATTTACTTGCGTCCACTACTCTATGTGTTAATATGGTACATTTTACGTTACATCCAGTACATATCTGCTCTACCTTTTTTTGATGCTCCTCATCAATATCATATAGGAAAATTACGTTTTTCCCAAGATTAGCAGCCGCTTCAATTTGTGGCATAACGATTGTATCAAAATCACTTGACGACTCACATACTAACAAATCATCAAAATCCATTTCAGTTATGGCATTATCTGTAACACTAATACCTGTTTCCTTACCGCCATAAGCAAATGCAGCATCTTTTCCCTGAAATCCATATCCAATTGGTGAAACACAAGCAACAACATCATGAGTTGCCAATAAATACTTATTTCCTACTATTGGTGCGTATTCTGCACTGTATGGGAAAATTATAGCCTTTCTTTTCATAATGTTTCCTCCTAAGTCATCATTTTTTCTTTATCAAAGTCATAACCCAAATCCCTCATAACACAATAATCTTTCATCATACTTTCTACATGGGCACGGATCATTGCACAGTTTTTTAATTTTTTTTCAGCAGACAATTTTTCCAAATCGTCAGCCTGTACAGGACAAGAAGAACAAAACCTAAATGCCCAACATTTCTTACATTCTTTTTCTGTCAGTTTACCAATATTCAATAATGCCCTAGCCTGATTGATATCAAAACCTGTATCTATATGTCCCATTCGCACTGCTTTCGATGCTTCACTTACCCTCTCACAAGGATATAAGTTTCCATTTATATCAACAAATAATCTTTGTATGCCATGAACGCAAGGTCCAGAGTGATGATCTCGTTTAAGTGATGTCGAAGAAACCTTTGCATTTTCATGTATATCCTTTAAATTCTTAAATCCACCTAAAACAAGTTTTGATACACTCTTTTCTTCAATCCTCCCCAACTTTTGCAAATACATTTTAAAAATCTCATAACTGAATTTGTTTCTATATATTTCATCACTTGCCACTTCGCCTTTGCGGTAGTATTCAGAAATAAGATTAGCTTGAACATAATAATCCTTAACCGTTTCATAGTCTGAAAAAAAGCGACTTGTACAATCAAAATCGGTAGTCGGATCAATTACAGCATTTATATGTACCATATTCAAATAATCCGGGTGACGTTTCTGTATTTTTTCCAGATTTTGCATAACTACATTAAATGTTCCGTTATTATTTGCTGCGAATACCCTGTTTTTATCATGTGCCTGCTGATCTCCATCCAAACTAATCGTTAAGCTGAACTTATTATCATACAAGTACTTCAGAACATCATCCGTTATAAGAGTTGCATTAGATGTCATGTTGAATAACAGTTCTTTTCGAGAACTCTTCTTCTTTGCATATTCAACACATTCTTTTATCAAATTTAATTCAAGTAACGGTTCTCCGCCATAAAATCCAAGAGAAACTCTATCACGATCTATCGAATGTTCAAAAAGAAAATCAATTGCTCTAAACGCCGTTTCTTTATCCATTCTTTTATTATCATGAACACGATTAGCATAATTTCCAGAATAAGAACAATATTTACAACGCAGATTACAACTTTGAGTAACCTGTAATGCAACCGTACCAATACAGCATTCCAATGCGTATTCCAATGTCGAATCCATAGGATGTACCATTTCAAAATCGGCTCTATCCTTTAAATATTCTCGTTCTTTTAATTTTTCTATTGCTGGTGTAACAACCCGATATTCACTCCGTTTATATTCATCAAGCTCAGAATATAAACTATCGCTAAGCCTTATGAACGAATTAGCATTAGCATCAAACATATATTTTTTCCCACCAGCCAAAAACATATGAAAAACTGGCATACTTATCCCTCCTATGTCATATATTTACAAATTTTGTATTAACTTTTGAAATAGGCATGGCAATATGCCATAAGACATATCACCATACCTATCTGATGCTGCACTGTTATACCCTTATACCATATAGATTGCCACAAAGCTCGTATAGAACTGTGTGTATCTAGCATAGTATAAAGATGACCTGTTATCTACCTGTCCGGTAGTACAGGAACAAGTACCAGTACAGCCGCAACTGCATGAGCAGTATGCTTCCAGTGTTTCCGGCATTGCATCGTTACGCTTAACTAACTTCTTCATATTTCAACCTCTTTCCAAGTAAAGAATTATCTAAAGACATATTATTAATATGTAATTTAGGCAAACCTAGTCAATTTTAGATTTGTTTCGTACATTTTTCGTCTTGTCAATTATTGTTTTCTATCGCATCAACACTAAATGTACTGACTGCATTCTCATAAGCCGCAACAACAGATATAACACTATTTGGTACACGGGCAACTCCATTTGTATCTACATCCAATATACGATCATTGAGAATTTCTGCCATAGACCGCTCCCTATTGTCTTTCTCTATTAACAGTTTTCGTTTCTCTGTCGCTTCCTGACTACGTTCTATGTTTTCTTTGTGTTGTGCAGCTTTCTTTTCTCGCTTAGCTTTTTGCTCAGCTTCCACTTTTGCCTTTTTTTCAGGGGACTCCTCGCCGCTAAGGTAGTAGGTTACTGTCCCATCCGAGTGTACGACCACACCACAAGAAGTAATCTTGTGTCCTACTGCTGCCATAAATGCTTCCGTCTGTGGCAATGAATCGAAGTGAGCCTGTATCTTACTTTCATAATAAGCTGCTTTTTCTGGATTATTCGCCATTTGCTCCAGAATATTTGATGCTATAAATACATTGCCTGTTCCTGCTGTTCCCGCCCCAATGCTATCCATGCTTTTTTGGTCATTTCCAACATTTTGAACCATTACATTATCATACTTTGATTTAAGATACTCTGTGTAGGCGTTTACATTTGAAGTGCTTGTATCTTTTGCCCCCTGCGAACTTCCAATATTATCAGTTTTTTTAGCAGAAAAAACACTATTAAAATCAGTACCACTATTTTGACCTGTCGCCTTAGTCTGTCGATATATGTAATTTTGATAATAGTTGTTAGCTAAACCAGCTAAACTTAAACTCATATTCTATCTCCTTTCCGTAGCCCCTCTGTCAGTCAGAGCCACATCGCTTTCCTGTACGGTCCAAGCGCATGTTATTACTTACTTTATTGTTTTTCCAGCCTCACCTCGTTCTGAGCATTTCTTTATCTTGCTTTTGTCTCCTTTCCTCATCAATATATAATGAGAAATCAAAAAAAACAATATCCCTTGCAGAAAGTGGACTGTTCATTGCAGAAAATGACAAAAAACCTTTCAGATATGCACCATATCATTCTTCCCGTCTTTTTATAATAAAAAGACGGGAAGAAATTAAAGTTATTACTATTTCATCTCATCCATACAATATAGTTTCATCTCCTAACCAATCTATTTTATTCCAGTATCCACTCCCTTACCTTCTCAACCACCTCCTGTTTCCTTTCATAATGCAGATAATGTCCACCGTCCAGCCGCAGCACCTCACTTTTATCTGTTTCCGTAATAACTTCCCTGTGCAGTGTTTCCCATGTTTCCAACAGTTCACAGTTATCCCCCGAAACGAACTGCAATACCGGAATTGTTTCAGGAAATTTCAAATCTCTTACCGACTCCAGACTATCTTCCATGTGATTTAGCTCATTCATAATGTCCCTGTTATACGCATAATCCATAGACAAAATACGGAATACTTCCAGCTCCTTTTCTGAATACGGATAAGAGGAATCAACATAGACTGCATTTTTCGGATTTCCAACAGATACTATCCGTGTAATTCCCAATATGCTTGTTGCTTTCTGGAAGTACGCCGACAGTTTGTTCAGTGTTACCATTTTAATCGGCAGTGGCTCTTCATCGGACTGTTTGGGAACAGACGGATCAATTCCTATAAAACCTTGTACTTCTTGCGGATAAGCGTTTGCCCAGTATAATGAATACAATCCTGATAATGAATGCGCCATTAAATAATACTGATCACAGCCTAACTTTTGCGTACATTCATGCAGCTCTTCCACAATCGTGCTGATTTCCCGTTCTGTTCCAAGCCTGTCTGAAAGCCCGTATCCAAACGGTTCTATGGTAATAACCCGAAAATCCTTTGACAGTTCTTCCGCCAATGGAAGAAATTCCAGAACTGGTGAGGGAGAACCCCATCCGGGCAGCAATATGACTGTTATTTCATTATCCTCACCTTTTATATCTGCTGTCATATTATGACCATTCACTTCAACAGTTCTTCCATATGCAGCTTCGACCTTAGACTGCTCTGCTTTCTTACAGATAAAATTCCAGATTACTAATACTGCAACAGCGCCCAGTAATGCCACAAACACCCATTTCATAATCATAAAGATCCGTCTCTTCATGCTTACCTCCTTGTAATTTACAGTATGTTAAAAGCTGATTGTGCCTCCTGTTACTCGTATGGCACCGGAAGATGTATTGGTAACGTAAAACCTGTAATAACCTGTGTTTGAAATCTTAAATGATGTATTATGCGAACTGGATGTTCCGCTATATGTCTGTGTCCATCCCCCGGTATTGCCGATATATCCCATTTCAACAGAAGCCGATCTGTCCAGTTCAATACTGAAACTCACGATTATTCCCCTTGCCACATAGAACATACTCCCATCACTGTCCATAAAAGATACTGTTTTTCCACTCCCAATATCTGTCTGCGGCAATCCCATTCTTGCCCCCTGCGATACATCTTCCTTTATCGGAACTGTTTTTAATGTTTCCATGATCTCTTTCCGTTCATTCTTTCCCATGACTGATTCCTCCTTGCGTTATATTGATATTTCCTTCCGTAATAATAACCCTGTCACTGGAACAATTTTTCATATAAAAATAATATGTCCCATCACACTCCGGACAAAAGTCTATATTGCACATATTTTGGCTTATCATTTGCAGTTCCTTTAATTCTCCGTTTAATATATAGCCAACTTCCAATGTACCTGCCTGCGTCAGTTCGGTTCCGTCACTCTGCCCTTGTGTAAATCCAAAGCGCAATACTGTACCTTCCTCTACATTCCAGCCGTCATCATTACTTTGAGTGAAAATTATCATTGCTCCGTTGTCCAGATAGCACTCCGGCAGATTTCCTTCAATATCTATGGGGATTTCCATAATATATTTTGCAATAGGAATATTCCCTTCATATAAATTTCCTGCACTAATCAGGTCTGTCTGAATGTCGGCAATATCATTGAAATGATACGCAAAATCTTCTTCCACCCTATGCCCTGTCTGCTGCTGCATGATTTCTTTCTTATTACTTCCTATAATCCCGGCAGAGCGCAGTAATTCTTTTGCCCCCATGGTCATACTTCCAAGTACAAAGAACATAAGCAGAGCCACCGCATACCGCTTACCCTTATGGACTTTCTTCACAGGATTTATTTTTGAAAATACAATTTCCTTAATCCTTTTATTATCAGCAGCATATCCAGCTTCTGTATTTTCCTCAATCAGTTCAGAAGCGTTATCCAACATATCACTTATTCTAATTTTCATTATTGCCATAGCCCTCTTTAATAAGAATTTTTTTAAGCATTGCCCTGCCACGCCGTAGTCTTGTTTTTACGGTCTGCGGGTTCATTTCAAATTCATGTGCAATTTCTTTTACTTTTTTGTACTGATAATAATAGGCAACAAAAATCTTACAGTCCAGCGGATTTAGCTGCTTCAAAGCATCTGCCAGGATTCTTTGCTGTTCTCTTTGAACAATCAACTGCTCTAAACTGTTGTCAATTAGCAAGACATCATCCATTAGCTGTAAATCCTGTCCCCTGTTTCTTAACCAGTCCTTTGTTTTATTCCTTGCAATGACCGCTATGTACGCCTTTATACTGCTGTATTTTTCATAATTAATCCTATCCGCTGTCCTCCATAGCGCTATAAATGTGTCTGCAACCACCTCCTCAATATCTTCCCTTGTTCCCTTTGAGCTTATCAGGCTTCCGACGATTTTAGAAATATAGGCACTATATATATCTATGATTTTCTCTAATGCTTTTTCATCTCCATTTCGCAGCTTTTTTAACAGTCTCTTCTCATCCATTCGCCCAAATCCCATCTGCTCAAATTTCCTATCAATACGTCATTGGGAAGAATTTGGTTTCATTTTTTGTAACAAAAAAGAGATACTGCATCTTGCAATATCCCTTTCAAGCCCATTTTGTTTAAATTCTGTTTTGCTGCTCCTGACAGTTACTGATAAAGAGGCTCTCTCTGAATATCTGAAAGCCTCTCCCGCCGCCCTTATAAGCTGCTGCTTTCTTTTTTCACATTCTTTGGTCTTTTCGGCTGGTGAAAAAATCCCATACAATCTGGGGGCCAGTCGAAATAATTCTTTTCGACCTCATGCCGGGCAATTTTTTCCACTGCCTTTAAGACAGTATCATTGATTTTCTCTGTTTTCTTCATCTTGCTTTTACCTCCTGTTTCATAATTTTAGCTACACATAGTAAGGATGCACACAATATGACAGCCAATGACATATAACTTACATACAGTTCATTGATTTTCAAAGCAATCAGCGCTACAATTATTGACGCTTCCATTAAGACGCATAACCTAGCTGCTTTCTTTGCTTCCTGCAACTCATCTTTGTCCATATCCATATTAGGATGATTGACAGTTCCTATAACGCCAATCACAAGTACCGCCAAAAACAACATTACATATACCGCAATCGGAGTTTCAGAAAGAACCGTAGCTGCCTGTATAATCGAAATATAAATTATGACAGTCACGAGATAACACTGCCAAAATTTATCTGCATGATAACCGCCAGTCCTTTTCCGCAGTGAAAGAAAAAATACCAGAAAACAAATGGTTGGTATAAACTGATTAAAAATCAGCCCGATCAATAACATGGTTCCGACTGTTATGGTATGCTCTATCAAAGTGACCAAAGCATACTCATATTGATCGCTGACGGCTTTGTCTATCATTCTTTTCGATTCCATTTGGCTTACCAAGTTTAATACCATCTTTTCTATCATACTCATGTACCTCCTTCCTAATATCAAGTATAGAGAAATATCGAATCAAAACAATAGGCTTTGCAGAAAATAGACACTCCAGAGCAGAAAGTGACACAAAAAAGATTAAAATTTCATTTTTCAGGCGGGAATGATGATTGAAAAATAAAATTCATTTTTACTATCCTCAATAATATATGATCCGCCATACTTCTCTATAACCTTTATGATATTTTTAATCCCTATTCCATGTTCTTCTATCCTTGATATTTTAGAAGATTTTATTTCCCCATTCTCATAACATATTGGATGGTTGAATGTATTCTTCACGGCAATAATTATCATTTTATCTTCATTAACAAATTTCAGTTTTATTACTTTTTTATCATCACATTTTTCGCAGGCTTCTATCGCATTATTCAAAAGATTAGACAGAATAGTAACCACGTCCTCGTCTTTTATTCTTATCTGTGAAAGATCATTTACCCGAAACACAAAAACAATTCCTTTCGCATCGGCTTCCTGATATTTTGTGTTTAGGATTGCATTTACAATCACATTATTTGTATTGATAGCATCCAGTTCCTTATCTAAATGACCATAAATTTCTTTAACATATTTCTCCAATTCCTGATATTTCTTGTTTCCCAGTATTGACTCAATACATACAATCTGATTTTTGTATTCATGCGTTTTTCTTTTTTGACAATCAAAATTCTCTGATATAGACCGGTACATCTCTGTCTGATTTTTTACCTGAATATGAAAAATTTCATTTTCATGCAGCTTTATTTCTCTTTCTACAATGTCATTAATCAGATAAAATTCAACGATATTCATTCCTGCCATTCCAAATGCAATAATAAATAAAAAGTATATCTGCCCTGTTGTTTCCACATATCCAAAAACTGTAAACATAGAAACCATAATAATTATTGTAAATACAGGGAAAAACAGGAATTTAAGCCACTCTGACTCCACGAGCCTTTCTGTTGATTTTTTCCCAAACTTTTTCTTAATAATAAGAACAGAAAAGTAAAGAAACATTTTTCCAAGCATAACAACCAAAACACTTTCCAACACATATGTCAGGCTTGTTGTTTCACCACTTGAAACCAATCCGCTATAATAAATTAGAAAAGCTATATAATCCGCCGATAACAGCAGGGCTTGATAAAGGACAGTTAATATCAATGACTTCTTTATACTGATTTTCATATGCCAAAACATAAAAATGGCAATTATTAAAATAAGTGCAATTTGTTTTAAGATGAAAATATTTGCAAATCCCTTTACAGCGCCAAACACACCACTAACTAATAGTATCAACTGAACTGCATTGATCCAGCCTTTATAGCGTACTTTTCCAAATATTTCAAAAAATATTTTGCAACAAAAAACCTCAAATACTATCATCAATACAGTTGGTAATGACTCAAACATCTAAACTTCTCCTCGATACGCAATAAATTTATCCTTAACATATGTATATCTGGCTTTCGGTATAATCAAAGTCGTTCCGTTCGTTAATGTTGCCTGATACCTCTCAATGCTCATTATATATTTCAAATTAACAAGATAGCTTTGATGTATCCTTACAAAATCATTATCCTGCAAATCAGCTTCAAGATTATTCAGGGTAGCATATATGGTATAAACCTTCATTTTATCTTCCTGAACATAAAACTCCAGTTTATGCAGCCTGCTTTCAATATATAATAATCTTTGCAATGCAATCTCTTTGACACCTTCGTTGAAATGAAAACTTTTGGTGACAATCGTATAATTCATTTTTTCAATAATTGCATTTATACACTCATCAATCGCATTCTTAAAATTATTGCCGCCTTTCAACAAATATCTTATGGCATCCACCTTATAACCTTCCAATGTATAATTTACGAATGCCGTCACAAAAACTATAAATGCTTCTTTGCTTACTTCCCGAATTTTCTTAGCCGTCATAATGCCATCGACTTCATCCATGTTAATATCCAAAAATATAATAGAATATTGGAGCATACCGATACCCAGTGATATGAGCTTTGCTCCAGAGCTATATGTATCTATTTCAAAAACAAGTCCTTTTTTCAACATACAATCAGACAGGATATTTTTTAACTCTTCTGTAAAATAGTTTTCATCATCACATATAGCAATTTTGAACATTCATCGCCCTCCTTTCCAGAAGCAACATGATTACCGCTAATGTTGCATACTTTCTATTATATTTCGGCATAACTCATGTCAAACTTTATTTCTACCTCACATGGATAGAATGCGTGTTCTTTATGGCTGAAACCGCCAAAAGTCATACTTTCATGAATAAAATGATATGCAGTATTCACAAGTTCGTCAATATGATTGCAGAAAACGACCAAATCTTGCAGAAATTGACAATAAACAGTGTCTATAGTCATTGCCCCTAATATGCATACCATATTAATCATTCATTCTTCTTTGAAAATTTCTTCATACGATGTATTCAGTATTTCCTTAATTACCTTAAGCTGTGTTGCTTTGATATGCTGTATCCCTCTTTCTATCTTGACCAAAGTTTCCCTTGTAATCTGCACATTTTTAAGCTGCATCAATGCAACCAGTTCTGTCTGCCCTATTTTCCGTTCCTTTCTAATCCGCCGGATATTCTTTCCCAACTGAATACCATCTTGTTTTACTTTTTGCTCCATTATGCACCTACATTCCGAACCAGTTTCAGTCCTTTTTTCTTTATTTTATGTAGAAAAGGTGCTATAATGGGACTTGTTTCAGTCCATTTCATATACAAAGGAGCAAATTATGGATATAAAAATTCAAGACCTGAACATTTCCCCTGCTGTAAAATCAGCCTTACTAAGCACAGGTTTCACCAAAGTTTCAGACCTTGCAGGACATAACTATATAACATTGGCAAAAATATTCCCGAAGAACTGTATCATAGAACCTATCATCAACGAACTTAACCCTTTGGGCTATCTCCTACCTCCGGAAAATGAAATTTCAGTCTATGATATTTCCATGTCGAAGCGGCTGCAAAATACCCTTATAAGGAACAATGTGATGTACCTGTCACAGCTATCTGCGATTCCCAAAGAAGAAATCCTGCAATTTCGGAATCTTGGCGATAAAACCATAGAAGAACTTGAGCAAATCTGCCAGACGCACAACATACGGCTCAGATCGCTTGCTTCCCTAAAAGAAACCTTTGATAAATACCGCTTCCCGGTCAAAATATACCCCATGCTCTTCAAAAATGGCATCTCATGTATAAGTGATTTTAACCACAAGACCTCCTATGACATATATACCTTATGCGAGCAGGATTACTCCCTTACTATGAAAATATATTTTATCTTGAAGAAAAAGGGGATTACGCTTGATGACTGGCATGATAGGTTTTTATTTGAAATTCTGCCTATGCAGAAAGCCAATCTGTTATGGAAAAAATATAATGTCAGTACAGTTTCACAGTTCTCTGATCTGACCGAACAGCAGCGTAAGGAAATAACCTCTGACATTCCTGCTCTGTCAAAAACATTGGATTCGTTTTAGAAATCTAGGCACTCTATTTGTATTTTTACATTTGTTATAAAATCTTGTCCATTCCAAATAAATTTTTTTACCATATGAAAAACCTCTTGATTCAAACTGATGTTGAATTCAAGAGGTTTTTTCTGCCATGACAATCAAGCTACTTATCTTTCTTATTAACATATGCTCCTATCAAAGATGCAACAAACTCTGTTTGTACATCCATATTATTGTGTTCATCATCTACCAAGTTATTTAAATCCTTAATCTCTGGACTATCAGAATACACTGACCTTGATTTCTTTGATTTTAGTTGATCTTCTTCATCTCCCCAATCAAACTCCAGATAATAGCCCCCCGTTCCATCTTCATGAATAAATACTCCGTTGCTCTTTACACAACCTCCAGTCAATTTATCAGAAAATGGAATATCTCCTATCGACTTGTATACCTTCTGCCTAAAATTACTATCTTTTTTCATTCTTAATAAAGTTTTTTTAGAGATAATTACATTGCGTCCCCCATTTAAATCATATTTATCCAACATAGAAGTATCATACATTTCTGCCTCAGCGTCCGTTTTTTCACAACTATACTCTACAACAACTGTGTTAATGTTAAATTTTTCATCTAAAAATTTCTTCATTTCTTCGATGTCAGATTGTTCATTTATTTGCTGCAAAATTTTTTCAAAATCATTGCCACATGCTATGTTGTTGCTTGGTAAATTGACAATATTATTAACTTATGGCATAACAGCTTGAATATTCATTTTATTCTACCTCCATATATAAGTTTATTATTATCCTTAATGTAATTTTGTTCAAGTCCTTTATTGTGTCATAGCCCAATTTTTTCCAAACTCTTTCTCAAAAAGAGATAGTAGCTCTAATAACATTATTGCTGTAAAATTAAGTTTATTACCAAACACATCGCAATCAAGTAATTCATCTTTTATGTATTCATCACTTTTATTGATATATTTACTAATAATTTTAATCATGTCATTTTCTTTTTCCATATAATCACCTATATAATCTGTATATCCGATCCACTTAATTCTTCCACAATCTTATTATACAACTCGTTAATTCCATATTCTGTAACTTCATATACATTGTTATTTTGAGATATTTTACACTTTATCTTTTCCATATCAACTGTTACAAAACGCAAAATATTAGCTTCCCTGCTTCTTTGAAAATCAATTTTGTGATTTGTCATCCCAAAATATAAACTGTCTATATTAAACTTATACTTCACCAGTAAACTCATCTCATCATAAAAATCATCTGCATAATCATCATAATTTATATTTAAAACCATAATGTCAGCATTTATTGAATACCCTATTTCAATCGCTGTCATACCGAATTTATTTGTAAACTCATTATTGATTGGAATTATTCCACCAGGTATGCCTACAATAATAATATCTGGATTTTCTTTTTTTCTATACTTTTACATAAAGTATTAAATCGGATAATTTTATCCTGCTCCTGAATGTCTTGATACATAAATTCCGGAAAGGCATACATTCCAAACAAACTACTAAATCTTTTTGTTCCTATTTGACTCACCTTATACCCAGCATTGACAAAATATTTTCTTAATAATAATTGAGTTTCAAATTTATCAATGGCTTCATTAATACCAGCAACTACTATTATAGGTGTATTGATTGTATAGATTTTAGGCAAATATTTGTTATCTTCTACCTGTAATCCTGTTATAATATCAAAGTCCACTCCACTTTTCCTGCATATGTTATTGATTGTCTCATATTGTTCACGGTTTATTCGATACAGCATTATTAAATCCTTTTTATAAGATACGACCTCAGTAATAACACTATATATTTTTTCCTGCATATTCTCTTTCAGAATAGTTCCATCCCCAATTACAACCATATCATATCTATCTGTATCGTATGATCTTATCGTTTCATACGAACTGTTTTTGACCGCTTCTTCAAGCTGTAACCCGCCAATTACAAATACCTTTTCAACTAAATTGCTGTACTTAAGTAATATTTCATTTTCCTTCGTAACCGGATATAGTATTGCTCTTTTTTGTAACATATTTTCTACTCCATTTCATAATCCGTGTCAAAATCAAACCCTAACTCTCTTAACAAACAATAATCTATTAAAAGCCTATGAATTGTGTCCCTAGTTAATTTACAGTTTTCTAATTTTCTGTCCCTAGATAATTGACCTTGTTCATCTGCTTTTGCTGCACAAATTGTACAGAATCTAAACGCCCAACAGTTCCTACATTCTGTTTCAGTCAGTTTTCCAAGATTTAAAAGATTTTGAACCTTCTCAAGTATAAAACCTGTATCTAAATTTCCGATTTGCATTGGATCAGATAATTCATTCACCCTTTCGCAAGGATAAAAGCATCCACTTACGTTAATAAACAGCCTATGCTTTCCTGGTACGCAAGGACCACTATGATGTTCTTTTGAGACTTCAAATGTTTTATACATTATGACTTTATGAACACGTTCAATTAACTGTTTTATATTTGCATCAAATATGTTGGATCTGGTATATACTCCTTTTTTCTCGATCATTGCCATAAGATACTTAAACTGTTCCAACATATATTGACTTATAAATTCTTCACTCATTACCTTTCTGTTTATTGCATAATCATTGCTTTGAAAATTATATGTAGTATAGATGTCTCTGACTTCTTCATTTGAAATAAAAAAATCATAAACATCTTTAAATCCTTTGGAAATGTCTATTACAGCATTTATATTAATTTTACCAAGATACTCCGGGTACTTTTTCTTTATTACCTGTATTGCTGTTATAACATTTGAAAAACTACCGCTATTATCAAGTTTTACTCTATTTGCATCATGAATATTTGCGGGACCATCCAAACTAATCGTTACCCTAAAATCATTTTGATACAAAAAATCTATTTTCTCTTCATCTAGCAAAACACAATTAGTGGTAATATTAAAAATGATTTCCTTATTCGTAGCTTTTCTAATATATTCTACACAATCTTTAATTAACTCAAACTCAAGCAAAGGTTCCCCACCATAAAAACCCAAATGTAAATTTTCAGAGTTTGCCGAATGCTCCACTAGGTAATCTATGGCTTTGTATGCCGTCTCTCTACTCATTCTTAGGGAAGAATGCTCTCTGTTTTCATAATTTCCAGAATAAACACAATATTTGCATCTTAAATTACAATTTTGTGTTACTTGTAATGCCATTGTACCCAAATCGTTTTCCAATGAATATTTCAGCCCATCCGTTTCTGGATTCTCCATTATAAAATTGTTTCTTTTCCTAAGATAGCCCTGCCCCTGCAATTTTTTAACTGCATCATTTACTATTCCAGTATTATTATATTTTACTATTTTTTCAAAACACTCATCACTTACCAACATAAGTGCATTAGTATTAACATCATACAAATATTTATTTTTATATGTTTTAAACAAATGAAAAACTGCTTTTTCCATAATTACACCACCAGTCTAAATTAGTGTCCAAGTAGGGGATAAAAACCATCCCCTACTCATCACACCGTCCGTTCATCATACTAATGCAAAAATTTCTATGTATTAGCATGTACATTTAGAAAGAATTATAGCAAAACACCCCTACTTTTCCTTCTAAAAAACATTTTTCCTCAATGAATTGTTTCCAATACCAAAGAAGAGTAGCGAAGTTCGCTCACTGTATGAACATCCGAAGCCGTCAACGATGACGTCTTGCAGTAGCAGCTAAAATTGCATCCACTACATGCATATGTAACCAATGTTCCAGTGGTTGCTTTATTCTTTTTAGTCAATTTTTTCTTCATGTCATTGTCCTCCTTTCCCCAAAATATTTATAGCATATGGTATATGACACACGATCATTACCATATTCTACCTTAATATCTATCAAACAAACGTATATCAGACTCTTATATATATATCATGTAACTAATTTCTTTTGTCAACAAGGATAGCACCAGACGCAATTCTAAACAATCCCTCTTGCAGAAAGTGACTTGTTTTTGCAGAAAATGACCATCAAAACAAAAAAATCCTCTTGAATTAATCCTAAGTTCCATTCAAGAGGATTTTTTCCTATCGGTTCTTTCTGTTCTTTACAGGCACATTCTTTGTCGCTTTATCCGTTGCCATCGCCAAGAAATTATAACCTTTCTAACCTTTCCAGAAACGCAACATAAAATTCTCTTTCTTTAATGCAAGCCTGCTGAACCTCTATACTTTTGGGAGTGTAGACCACCGGGTGATCTAAATTATATAGTGCTTGTTTCGTTGCCTGAATTGCAGATTCTGTTGTATTTCCCAAAATATCCAAGCTATCCACATCTCCTTCTCCCCTAAGCTGTTTGTTAAGCCTTTGCACCATCATTTGCGATATATGGCTCAACATTCCGTTCCCCTTTATTCCCAAACCATTCGCATTTACTTCCTTAGCAGCACCCAGCCATGCATTCTTTACATCTTGTGGAGCATTCGGACCAATCATATCAAATGCTTTTTCATCAAAGTCCGCTTCTGGCATATACCGATTTATATTTTCGCTTTCTTTAACAGCCCATTCAGCACTAAATTGAGGAACATTAGTCTGCTTATGCCTAATATCATTTGGCACACCACTTACGGAATAACTAGAACTAATCTGCATAGCGCAGCTCCTCCTTAATACACATTAAATCTCAAACTCATTGTATTCCACGGAGAATTTGCCGAAGTGGAATTTGCCGTGAATGTTCCAGCTTCATATTCATTTCCTTCATATGTCCAAAGGCAATAATATCCATCTACGATATTATCGCTATCAAGAAATATTGGTTCAGTTGCCGTCAATGTCATTCTCACGCCATTAAAATATGCAAATCTGCTTTTAGCATATCCCACTTCTGCCGTTATTGCCTGAAACCATGTTCCACCGTGATCCAAACGGGAACCGACCTGCATTGAAGATGAAGAATTTTGAATCGTTTCCTGTCCTGCCTTTTCCGAATTAATCAGCAATAACTTGAACTGTGTTAATGCCGGAGCCGGTCCATATAATTGTATCCCGTCATCAGCTTCCAAAAGCTCCTGAGTGTATGCTTCTAAATCAAGCTCACTCAGGCTTTCTATCTTTGCCGACTGATCCTTTTCAGCAGCACAAACCGGAACAACATTTGTAATCAATAATACTCCAAGTGCCATTATGCTTAATAACTTTTTAAACTTTTTCATATTAATGCATCCTCCTAATATATAAGTGTA
>DEPD01000079.1:0-3160 GCA_002358575.1 Lachnospiraceae bacterium UBA3401
ATATGCTCCAGAAGTCCATGAACGAGGGATAATATACACCATCTCCCCTTCACTATCAAGATTGAATAATCCCATTGCCGCAAAAATGAAATATAAATTGGGTGCGCCATAACATACGTCCGGCATAGCTGTTGCTTCCGGCGCATCTTTAGATATCTTCATATATGGAGGATTGCCAATAACAAAATCATATTTCTTAGGCTCGGAATTGCCGCCTAACATATGATTGAAGTCCAAATACTGGCTTGTAATATAATTATCTGTGATAATATTAATTTGAATGTCCTTTTTTGAATTTGCCTGATAAGTATGCAGATTTTCTCTTAACAATCCCAAAATATTGTCATCATTCTCATAACAAGTTAATTCTATTATCTGAACAGAAGCCATCCGCTCCAATCGTTCTAAAAGCGCACACGACAATATACCTGAACCTGCTCCTGCATCCAAAATGCGAACCTTGAACAAATTTTCAGGAATAGTATATAGTCCAGCGATAAAACGTGCTGTTTCTTTGCTTGTAAAAAACTGACCATATTTTTTACGCTCTTTTTTAGGCATATCGTCAATATATTTGTTTGTGCGCTCAATAATACAATCTAACATCTTCTTCCTCTGCTTTCATACGTTCCACTACAGCCAGTTTTTATATCTCATTATATGCCCTCTCCAATAGATGCTTTGCCCTTTCAAAATCCGCTGCATTTTTAATCGTTATCTGCAAGTCCCCTGTGCCATAATGTCCAATGCTACGCATATCTCTCGTAAATCCGTTTTCCAATTCGACAGTTTCCGGATTAAGCTTCAAAAATAATATAATCTGTTTGTTGTATATTTCGATACATACCATGTTTTGAACCTTCTTATATGCCAAATATAATTTCAGTTGATTCGATACAATATCATCTCCTAAAGATTCAATAAAATCACATATAGAATGGTAAAGATTTTTCATATTTTCAGAAATCGCCGCTAATTTTTCCAAGTGGGTTTTCTGCGTACTATTTTTTGTACCATTTTCATCTCCCACATTTTCCATAATCGGCTTTACAATCGGAGTATTTAAATGTTCAAGAAGGAGCATACCATTATCATACCTGCGATAACTTACCAATTTAATATTCCTCTGCATTTGGTTGACTGCATGCATATCATATTTTGTAAAATCATGCGCAACACAAATAACACATGGAACAGACCAGTCTATGTTGTCAGCCGCTTCCATTCCCAATTTATCAATAACCAGTAATTTAAAATCTGCTTTATGGTCTAAAAGCCAATCAAGATAAAACAGTCCTTGATTAATTACGTTCTCATTCTGACTGCGCTTATATTCAAATATAACAGGACTGTTATTTTCATCAATTCCAATACTGTCCATACGTCCGTTTGTAACAACATACTCGCTTTTTAAAAACCGCACCCCAAAAAATATTTCCATATTCTGCTCTATCAACGTCTGAAGTTCTTTTTCCAAAACCACCTCAGATGATGTACATTCCTTTACTCCTTCATTCAAAGAGAATAATTTTATCTCCGCCAATACTTTTACCTCATTTCATAATGATACATGACTGCTATAAAATTTTTATAGCTGCTCCCTGAAAGTTCTTACGCCTTTTCAACCTCTTTAATTTTAGCACATCCGCATACACTTTTCCACTGATTTCAAAGAATAGCCGAGAATGTCAAAGAATTTTTAAAAATATGGATTAAGGCGTACCATTACTTTCTTTTCCGTATCGGTCATATTATCCCTCAACTTTCATATCTAAAGAATTCTCTTGCTAACACTTCTGCCATAGTTTTATTATATCCCTGTTTCAAATAATCTTGAACAATCGTACCAAACATACCTTTTACCATATCCGCTTCTATGTCACAATAAGTTTGCAGTTCTCCTGACAATGCCATCGCAACATATTCAATCGGCTTGTCATCCAACAACTCATACAGCTTCGTAAGCGATTGTTCTGTAGTATGCAGATTAGCTTCTATTTCCTCACACTTTAAACGCAAGATATTACCGTCTGAATAATGAACCTCTACATAACCGTTATCCATATTGTACTCACAGACTATAATATTTTCCATAGAATACTGTCTACCCAAATTTTCATTATCCATCATATCAATCCATCCTTTCTTATCTGCCCATTCCATATGCTCTGTTCTGCTGCTTTCTACTTTGTGCAATTCGTTCCAGTTCCCTTGCATTTGTCACAATCATATCAATCTTATCTGCTCCAACATACTGTTTCACACGCTCAAAATCATCCGCTTTTTCCTGCAACTGTTCTAATTTTACATACTGCTGATGTACCTTACTTTTATAGAAATCAATATCCTCCGCCTGTTTTGTGATTTTTGATTTTAACTGTTTTATCTGCTCCACATAGTTGACGCATTTTATCGTAAGACTTTTTACAATTTCTTTCAGCCTTTCCACAAGCGGCATAGCATTCTTTTCCCGATAAGCCTTTGCGCTCATTAAAGCAGTCGGCTCTGGCAACTGCCATTTCGCATCTTCATCATAGGCATGTATGTTATGTTCCGATGCCACTTTAGAATCAACCATTTTCTCAATATCCTGCTGCAACTTTTTCTGCCGCTATTCCAATGCTTTATTATCAAACATCAGCTTTTCCCTATTTTCTATCAACTTATCCGTCTGTTCTCTTAATAAACCATTGGTTATGGAAAGTTTTGTTGTTTCTTGCCGGGTTGCATATGCCGCAAGGCTTGCAACGCCGGAATTTGTTATGGAAAGTTTTGTTGTTTCTTGCCGGGCAGCTTCATTCTCCAGCTTTATCTTCTCCATTTCATTTTCAGCCAAAACTTGCTGATAAATAATGTGGGATAGTTCCGCTTTATTGCTGGATACTGCCTTTTCTAATTTTTCAACTTCTTTTGCCCTCTCCTGTTTTTCAAAATCCAACACGTATAAATGCTTATTATGCGTTCCTAACTGTTTCCACCGTACACCATATCTTTCCGCCACTTTTGAAAGCTCCTGTTTTTCTGACTCCATCCATTGACTCCACTCCGTTGCGCTTCTTGTGCCGTCTTTAAGTCCCTGCTCTGCCAGTGCGCCTTTCAGTGATACTCTCGTATCAAGTCCTCTCTTACTGTTACGGATAAAAGGAACAAAATCAATATG
>DEPD01000079.1:3552-5957 GCA_002358575.1 Lachnospiraceae bacterium UBA3401
GGATTTCTTTTCTGAAAATCTTCCATAAATTCTATCAGTATATCTTTTGCAAGCTGTCCTTCTTCGCTTTTCGCATTCGTATCATCTTTATTTCCAATCTGAAGAATAACTTCATGAAATAACTTCTCCTGCTTGCTCTGTCTTATCTTCTCATAATAATTGTCAATTTTCCGGTCACTCCGTTTCTGCTTTGCATTGTAACGCTCCAACGCTTCATCAAATAATTCGTGATATACCTCTTTAATATCCAAATGGCAGAACTCCACATTATATTTGCTCCGTTCCTTATCAACATTCTTTGCGCTGAAAGTTCTTGTATTATGGCTGACAGAACCTTTCCCCATCATGCCGCTAATTGTCCTCTCCAATAATCCCACATCTTCCTATCTTCTATATTTTTATCTGTAATATTTTGTGCCAATCAGTCAAAAGCGAGGTCCCCTCGCTTCGCCTTTGTTACTTTCTGCGAAAGTAACGCAAAAGCACTTTCGACAGGCTACGCTCTATCAAAAGTACCTTTGCGCCCTCTGGGGGTGCAAGACGTCCGGGGGACGTCTGCTCTGCACCGACCGAAGCGGAGCGGAGACCTTTCCGTCCTGCGGACGGTGGGCGGCTTTTCGCCGCCTTGTTGCCGCCCGCTTCTAATCAAGATAGCAAGATTACCCTATCTTTAGAAAAGGCAATCTTGCTATCTTCCTTTGCTACAAAGTCCAGTACCATTGATTTCCTACTTTCACGCTATCAATGTTCATTTCTTTTTTGGCGTTCCACAGCGTTTTCTTCTTGATACCTCTCTCCTCTGCCGCTTCTGTGATTTCATTGCAGGATAACTGCCCCTCTGCCAAAATCTCCGCAAGAAATGATTTAGCGTCCTTTGTTTTCTGTCCTCTGCTTTCGCCGGAAAGTAATTCCTCAACCGTAATGTCATAAACACCTTCCCAAGTAAAACCGTTGTCCTTATCCATGCGAAACGCTATTGAAATTCCCTCCGGCGCAAGACTGCTCTTATCATGCACTATCACACGCAGCGTTGTATCATCTTTTATCCTGCCTACTACCAACACACTCCGGGCGGTAGCTTGAAAATATATCGAACCCAATCCCCGGTAAGTAGATTTACTTCCGCTTGCCTTATTCATGTGACCGATAAGGACAATCGCACAACCGTATTCTTCCGCAATATTTCCCAACTGCTTCAGCACTGGTCTGATTTCATTTGCCCGGTGCATATCCACATCTGCGCCCAAATAGGCTTGTATTGGGTCTAACACAACCATTTTTGCCCCAGTTTCCCTTATTGCCCGGACAAGCCTTTCATCTGTCATACCCAAACAATCAATACTTTCATCAATTACCAACACCCGGTTACAGTCTGCTCCTGCTTCTAACAATCGGGGTTTTATGGTATCTTCCAAACTGTCCTCTGCGTTCTGATAAATTACGTTGACCGGCTCTCTGCCCTCTTTTGTTTCCTCACAGGGAAGTGTTTCGCCTTTTGTGAGAAGTGCCGCAAGGTGCAAAATAAAAGTGGTCTTTCCCTCCCCCGGATCGCCTTGCACAATCGTCAGCTTTCCATAGGAAATATAAGGATACCACAGCCAGTTTACTTCTCTTGCTTCTACATCTTCCATGTTGATTAAACGATAATTTTTCTCTCTTTTTTCTTCCATTTGCGTCCTCCGTTGAAATAATTCGATTGAGTTTCAGCAGAGCCTTTGTTATACTATATTTGCGAGATATAAATACAACAGGCTCTGCCTTTGTAGTGAAATGTCCTTGTCAATCGACAGGGGCGTTTTCATTTCTTGTAGCGTTTAGCATATCTGCCACTTTCCTTTGCTGATTAGGATATAAATGCCCGTAAGTATTCAACGTGATTTTAATATCCCTATGCCCTAACCGTTCCTTTATAATCAAAGGCTGTACGCCTTGGTTGATAAGATACGCTACATGACTATAACGTAAATCATGTACCCTAATCGGCTTTACGCCCGATTTCACACACGCACGTTTCAGCTTATGCTGTACCGCTTCTGCTACAATCGGGAACAGTCTTTCATTATCCGGCAGACCATAACAACGGTTCACATACGTTTCAATCTCCTTCGTTAAAAATTGGGGAATGTCAATTACTCTAACCGACTGTTCCGTTTTCGGCGTTGTAATAATATCCCTACGCTCCGTTCTGTAGTAAGTCTTAGTAATGCTGATTTGATTGTTCTCAAAATCGACATCTTCTTTTGTTAAAGCAAGCATTTCTGCTTTTGTCAAGTAAAAACTAAAAAAAATATTCTTTTTCTACAAAGGAAAAGCACCCCCAAAAGCCTGACCTTTCGTGATGCTTTCCAACTGCCTGTTACTTTCCTGTCCTGCTATGCCCCTGTTGGTGTTTCATTCATCAGCGG
>DEPD01000109.1 GCA_002358575.1 Lachnospiraceae bacterium UBA3401
ACACCCGCATCATGCACTTGCTGCATGGTGTCGGAGCCAGTGCCAAAATGCCTGCTTTGTGGCATTTTGTGCGCATCAATTGTTGCAATTCACACCAAATCATCATAAATCAATATGAAATCTGGCGTGGATGTGAATTGCAGCGAACCGTAACGTATGAGGCAAACATATTGCTGAAATGATTGACTTCTTGGAAAAATATAGATATAATAGAGTATCGTAAAAAGAATAGTATACTGTGGCTGGTATCCTGTCATTCGCGCAATAATACAGGGGTAAAGCATGGTATATAAATGATTTTATGGGGGAATAATTATGTCTAAGGAATGGGATTTTAAGGACAAAAACAGCCTTAGCCAGAAAATTATCACGAAGATGGCAGAAATTACGGCTGTTATTTTTTTACTTACAATTATAATGTCTGCCATACTCTCTGCAAAGTCGCTGATACGAGTAAATCGGGAAAAGCTGTCCGCAGTTGCTTATGAGAATGCTTTTTTGCTGGTAAGCGATATTGAAGAAGCGTATGGAAAGGTGATTGGTTTTTCCGGCGCACTCAGGAATATTTCCGCATTGGACTCAAAGGAACAGAGGGAAGCGATTGATACAGCTCTGGTAGGGCTTTTGGAGGGCGGCGATGACTTTACGACTGCATTTGCTTATTTTGAGCAGAATGTCATTGCGGATGCTGATGGTGTACCATATAGTGTGCACAAAAAAGATATGGCTTATGAGGCGGTCGTCTATCCGAATGAAGAAAAGACGGGATATGTTTTTGAAAAGCATGAGGATGCTTTTGACAATTATGATAAAGAGTACTGGAAGCAGATTAAGCAGAGCGGAGAACCATATATCATGGACCCTTACGTGTATGAGCTGATGGGAAAAAACATTATGATGATCAGCATCATAGCGCCACTCTGGGATGCGCAAGGGGAATTTCTTGGCGTGTGCGGTGTTGATGTGGCACTGGATAAAATGCAGGAGCAACTGCTGATCAGCACGGATTATAAGTCCGTGCATCTGGTAGCGCTTGCGGAGGATGGAACAATTCTCGTGGATTCTGCTGATAATACGACGGTTGGAAAGACTTTCTCAGAGGTGGGATACAATACCATGAATACAGATGCGCAAAAGTTTAGTAATATGCCAACGGGAGAGCTTAGGAGCAGCCGTGCGCTTATTAAAGCGAGAAAAAATTATGGTACCAGAAGAGGCGGTGTTTGTGTGACAATACCGTTGACAGTGAATGACAAAACGCATTGGACGCTGCACATGACGGTCAATGGTATGGAATTTTATGGACCGATCATTGAGGGAGCCGGGAAGCTGACCTTCTTGGTATTGGTGTTTGGATTTTTGCTGCTAAGATCAATGAATCGTATTATCAAGCGCTCGCTCGATCCGATTCAAGTGATTACAGAAGGGGCTGGGAAGCTGGAAGCTGGGGATTTGAATATTCACATTGATATTCAGTCGGATGATGAGCTGGGGCGTCTGGCACAAGCATTTAATCACATTAGTACGATAGTCAATAATTATGTGAACGATATCTCTGAACAGCTTTCTCAGATGGCAAATAACAATATGGATATCAATATCACGCAAGATTACATAGGCGATTTTATACCAATTCAAGTATCTATTGAAAAGATTTCTGAATCTTTGAATGAAACACTGCACGAGATTGTTGTCTCAGCGGATGAAGTATCTGCAAGCTCTGAGAATGTTTCTTCCGGCGCACAGATTTTATCGGACGGCGCAACAGAACAGGCATCGGCGATTGATCAACTGGCAGCTTCGATTGAAAGTTTGTCGCAGGATGTGTCTGCAAATGCCCAGGATGCGCAGACGGCAAATAATTTCGTTTCTGAAGTGAATCTCCATATTGATGAGAGCAATAAGAAGATGGAACACTTGATTCAGGCGATGTCAGAAATCAGCCATTCATCGGGAGAAATTGAAAAGATTGTCAAGACAATAGAAGATATTGCAGCGCAGACAAATCTGCTGTCATTGAATGCTTCGATTGAGGCGTCGAGGGCAGGAATGGCAGGGAAGGGTTTCGCTGTGGTGGCAAATGAAATCCGTGAGTTGGCGGCAAAGAGTGCGCAGGCGGTCAATCAGACGGCATCCCTAATTGCAACGTCCCAAAAAGCGGTTGAGAATGGCATGAATATTGCGGACAACACAGCCAAATCGCTGATGACGGTGGTAAATGGTTCGGAAAAGATCTTATCTTCTGTGAAAAAAATCAGCAATGCTTCACAGAATCAGAAGGAAGTATTAGATCAGATTACAACAAATGTCGATTCGATCAGCAATGTAGTCCAGTCAAACTCCTCCTTTGCCAAGAACAGTGCAACGACGAGTGCGGAGCTGTCAGACCAGTCCAAGCGTCTGCATGAATTGGTGAACCGCTTTCATTTGAAAAAGAAATCTTAATTTACTCTTTTCGTTTGAATTTTAATAATAAACCTGCGGTGGCAAGCATGACAGCAAGTACTAATCGGGCTGTGAACATGACCACTGCAGTATTTTGTTTTGGAATAATTCGTTTTGTGGTTTCTGATATCTCTGACTGCAATTTCTTTTGTTCAACAGCCTGATCTATTAATCATTTTATAGTTTCCATCAAATTCTTAATGCTTTGCAGTTTCACTAAAAAAATAAATAATTTCCTGCGCGCTGACCGGCGCCATATCATTTGCATCAACGCCCACATCATATCGCCAAATTCCATTTTGCCGATTCTTTAAATTGTATTCTTTCTGATTGTGCTGATGCCCATGAAGCATAATCGTACCTTTTCTTATACCATGCCAATCTATAATAGGATAATGAAACAATACAAATATGTAATTTAAATATGTAATTTCCATATAATCCTGAATAGAGACAAACAAAGATTTGTCGAATGATGCTCTGTCCAAAAAATTGTCATGATTTCCCCGAATTAGATATTTCTTTCCCTTTAAAGAATACAATATAGAAGAGGCCATCTCGGGTCCTTTCATTGTAAAATCACCAAGAATATAGATTGTATCCTCACTTGTTATCTTTTCATTCCATTTTTTTATCAAACACTTATTCATCTCTTCCGCGGTATAAAACGGCCGCTGTGTATGCCTAATTATATTGTCATGGTAAAAATGTAAATCCGCCGTAAAATATATCATTTCGTGTCCTCTCTACCAAAATCCATTCCTTGCCAGGACTGTTAAAACTTTTAAGAAAATGGCTGCATTATCCACATCATCAACTCGCTGCCAGCCACCATCTTATCTTTGGCAATGACAAGCAATCGATATTTTAGAAATGGATTGAGGTGTTGCTTTGCCGCCTCAATATCCACAATATCAAACCTCCGTGTCTCCAATTCTGCATAAGTACAATCCATAAATATAAGGATACAGCGACATCTGGCATGATAGAGCTTTAGATATCCACAAAGCGTCTCAAAATTTGGGAACTTATCCACAATATTCACCATATCATCCACAGTAACATTATCCTCAAATACTTTTCCCGTCAAAATAAATGACATTGGTGTCACTTTTGAAGTAATTTTATCAACGCTCCAATATACCATATTGCTGCGCATATTCTGAAACATTTTGTCATGTGCTTTTAAAGATGCTACAGCGTCCTTTATCGAACTCTGTATGCATTCCAAATCCCCTGACATTGGTGTCACAAATGCAATCTCTGGCTGATGGTTGCCTGCTGGTGCATTGGATGGCGCGTGAAAAATTTTATCCACCCGTTTATTTAATTCAAGCTTTTGCAGCTGTGTCATTGCCATCTAGGTATACCTCATTTCTTTCCAGTCTGTAAATATTGATTCACAATCTTCTCTATCGATTCCCGCGAGATTGGATAGTTAAATTCCTTAATAATCTGGTCTACTGTGTACCCATGATCTACTAAATGTCGAATCGCACCGCCATAGGCAAAGTCTTTTGTAAAGTTTGACAACGCCTCCTCAAAATAACCATGATTTATCTCTTCCATAATTTTCCTCCCTATTTTGTTCGTCTATATTTCATCCACATACAAGACACCTTTTAGCTTCTGCAAAGTCCCAAGATACGCCTCCCTGCTCACTTTTCGCGGCAGCCGAAAAGTCATAACAATCTGAAAATGTTGCCCCTTTGCCTTGGGTTTATCTACATGAAAACTATCCACAAAGCAATTGTCCTCCTTAAGCTGTCTCGACACATTCGTGATTGCTTTTCCATCAACAACCTCTACATAAAGCGTTAGATAACGCGAATATTGATACACTCTGCCTTCAATATAAGGCACCAAATGCACGCCCACAAGCCACACTGCCGTGAGAATCACAGCACCATCCAGAAAGCCAATGCCTACTGCAAGTCCAACACAGGCACAAGTCCAGATACTTGCCGCTGAGGTCAACCCCTTAATCTGGTGTCCCGATACCAATATTGAACCTGCTCCCAGAAATCCAACACCACTAATGACTTGCGCTGCAATTCTTGAAATATCAAGCCGCTCTGGATAAAGCACTTCCAAATACTGCTCCATCAGCATAACCATAGTGGCGCCAAGGCACACTGTAATCGTAGTTCGCGCACCGCCACCCCGCCGCTTCGCACCCCGATCAATACCAATGATAATGCCAACGATTAGAGACAGGACAATTCTCACAAAAATATTCTGCCAAGTCCATTCAGAAAAAGCTGTCGTAAACATAATTGTCGTCTCCTTTCTTATACCATTGCAAGTCTTAGAAACTACTCAAAAATAGCTGGCACCTCCTGACTTGCCTATTCCTTTGACTTTGCATATCAAAAGCCTTGTCGTAGTCCATTTCACCAAAACAGCCATAAAATAAACTATTTTACAATCTCATCAGAATCCAGCAGTATTGTAAACGGACCATCGTTTAACAGCGAGACCTTCATCTCTGCCCCAAAGGAACCATGCGCCACAGAAAATCCCTTTTTCGCAATTTCACTGATAATATATTTATACAGCGCATTTGCCAAGTCAGGCTTGCCCGCTAGTGTAAAAGATGGTCTGTTCCCTTTCCTACAATCCGCGTACAGCGTAAACTGTGAGACAATTAAAAATTCGCCACCCACATCACTAATAGACAGATTTGTTTTTCCATCCGCATCATCAAAGATACGCAATTTTGTCAGCTTATCAATCATTTTATCTGCAATCTGCCTATTATCGTTGTCAGACACGCCCACAAACACCAAGAGTCCATGACCAATTTGACCAATTATTTTTCCCTCCACAGAAACATCTGCAGAACACACTCTTTGAATTACAAAACGCATAAACACCCTCCATTTTCTATCGTCTCTTGAAAGCTCCTTTATGATCTTTAATCTATATTGCTTCTAAGGAACTATGAAGAAATATCACTTTTTGATATTAATAAACAGTATATCAAAAATCATGATACTTGTGAAGAACAAAAGTTTTTATGCGCAAAAAGGTTGACACAAATCGCACAATTACGATATACTGTAATTGGTCGACTACAGTAATACTATAATACGTTATTTTCACACACCATAGACTCTTGGAGCCGTTTTGTATCTAATATTAACAGTTCCTTATGTTCCAAGAGGCTATACACTTAGGAATTGTAGGAAAAT
>DEPD01000026.1:0-243 GCA_002358575.1 Lachnospiraceae bacterium UBA3401
CGTGGGTGTGAATTGTAACGAACTGTAACTTTTTGATAGTATTACATTTACATACCTGTTGCAAAACCTAGAACAATCCTTTATAATATTATAATTGTTCTGGCAAAAAATACACTCCCACACCAAAGGAAGGCAGGGTCTGTTTAATGATTTACGAATATGATCAAAAAGAAGGATTTTATCTGATTTCAGAACTGGAGAAGCTGCGCAAAAAAAAACGACATGATAAGCTGATTATCAAAT
>DEPD01000026.1:552-2623 GCA_002358575.1 Lachnospiraceae bacterium UBA3401
ATGATAAGCTGATTATCAAATGTGACGAATCCACAAATCCACAAGTGGCTAGTTTTAAAAAAATATATCTCTTAGACGGCGCCGTTAACACAATCCTATATAATGCCAAGAACTACTATATCTATATTAACAATAATGATATAACCGTTTATTTGATTTATGACTTCTGTCGAATTGCTTACTGTCTGCGAATAGAAACAGACTGGAAAATTATCAGTGTAGAATTTTTGCCTACTGCACGCTTAAATACATCACCTTATAAAGACGATCTGATTGGAAGAACTCTCACCACCACTCTGGTTACAGTTCTGTCCTTTTGCTATACTCTTGGATTCTCCAATGTGTTTGATATAAAGCAGACGGGACAAGTACAAAAAATATGCACTGCAATTATAAACAAAGAGTTTACCAACAGCAAATTTGAACCCCAATACCAGATTCAAGAAAAAATTAATCATCTGCTTATAAAGCATGCAGTAAGAAAAGAATTTGCAGAAAAATATCTGCTGCAAAAAAAAATTTAACTAAGGAACTGTAGAAAAAAATGCTTGTGTATATAAAAGAATAACGATTTCCTCAGAAAAGAGGAAATCGTTATTCTTCTTATTTGTACAAACCTTATGCACTTCTCACACGCAAGCTTATGCAGCCAAATACTTCTCAACAGAAGCTATCTTCACACAAAGCACAAACACAGCACACGCCTGTTTCAGTTCTTCTGGCGTTGGAAGTGTCGGCGCAATGCGGATACTCGTGTCAGCGGGATCTTTCATATATGGAAAAGTTGATCCAGCCGGTGTCATAACAACGCCTGCTTCTTTGCACAGAGCAACCACATGCTTTGCACAGCCTTCCAGTGTATCGAATGCAATAAAATATCCGCCGAGCGGCTTTATCCAGCTAGCAATTCCAAGACCGCCAAGTTCTTTCTCAAGACAATCCAAAACAGCCTCAAACTTGGGTTTTAACAACGCTGCATGTTTCTCCATATGCGCATGTACTCCCGCCGCATTCTTAAAATACATTACATGACGCATCTGATTCATCTTGTCAAAACCAATTGTCTGTAGCGTCACTGTCTTTTTCACCTCTGCAAGATTGGCAGGAGACGTAATTAATGCTGCCACACCCGCGCCGGGAAATGTAACCTTAGAAGTAGAGCATACCTCATAATACATATCTGGATTGCCTGCCTTCTCACACTCTGTCACTATGTTGAGCATCTCCATTTTATTATCCACATAAATATGATGAAACGCGTATGCATTATCCCAGTAGATTCTAAAATCAGGCGCCGCTGGTTTTAAATTTGCAAATCTTCTGACCACCTCGTCAGAGTACACAACACCTGCTGGGTTCGTATATTTAGGAACATTCCAGATTCCCTTGACAGCAGCGTCATTGTTGACATACTGTTCAACAAGATCCATATCTGGTCCATTCTCATCCATCGGAATGTTAATCATCTCAATGCCAAAGCTTTCTGTAATGGCAAAATGTCTGTCATATCCTGGCACTGGACACAGGAATTTTATTTTCTCCTGTTTGCACCACGGGGTATTGCCACCGATTCCGTGCACCATCGCCCTTGAAACCAAATCATACATAATGCTTAAGCTGGAATTGCCAAACACCATCACATGGTCCACAGGACACTCCATCAATTCTGCAAACAGCTCTTTTGCCTCTTTGATACCATCAAACGCTCCGTAATTTCTAAGATCCACTTTGTCCTCGCCCTTAAACACAGACTTGCTGTTTAGTACATCAAGCATATCAACAGACAAGTCTAACTGGTCTGCGGCTGGCTTGCCACGTGACATATCAAGCTTGATATTTGACTTTTTTAACTCCTCATACTGTGCCTGAAGTTCCGTCTGAAGTGCACGCAATTCTTCCTTGCTCAAATCCTTGTATGCTTTCATTTTTTCATACCCTCCATCATCCATACGCAATCACGCATATCAAATTCGTACTCTCTTGTATTCCTTTCCTACTATATAACAAGTCTTCTGCATCTGTCAATAACTTGTATACGTGTATATCGGTATTTTTGTAATTTTGCAAAAAA
>DEPD01000026.1:2937-3062 GCA_002358575.1 Lachnospiraceae bacterium UBA3401
TTTTTGTAATTTTGCAAAAAAGCTACAATACTTTTCGTACTTTGAGGAATTATTTAGTTACAATTCACACCAACGTCAGTTTTCATCAGCTTATAAGTTATTGGGGTGTGAATTATAACAGATTT
>DEPD01000135.1:0-19473 GCA_002358575.1 Lachnospiraceae bacterium UBA3401
CAGCAAGTGCATGGTGCGGGTATGAAAAGTAACTTTTTAACAAAACAGAAGGGAGATTTCATTTTGCACTACATACACAAATATAATTCTACACTTGGAAAAATTCTGCTTGCTAGTGACGGGGAAACATTGATTGGACTATGGTTTGACGGGCAGAAGTATTTTGGCAGTACACTTACAGAATCCTATGTACAGAAAGAACTTCCAATTTTTACAGAAACTACGCGATGGCTTGATATGTATTTTGAGGGGCGTCAGCCCGATTTTACACCATCTTTATCCATGCAGCAATTTTCGTCATTTCGCAGAGAAGTGTGGGAGATTATGTTAAATATTCCCTATGGACAAACGGTGACTTACGGGGCGATTGCAGCAGAGTTTGCGCAACAGCGAGGTATTGAAAAAATGTCAGCGCACGCAGTAGGCGGTGCAGTCAGCCACAACCCAATTTCTATCATAATACCATGTCACAGGGTTGTTGGCACAGATGGAAGCCTAACAGGCTATGCGGGCGGCATCAACAGAAAAATACAACTTCTCACGCTGGAAAAAGCAGATATGACAAAGCTGTATATTCCCAAAAAAGGAACAGCTTTATAAAATATCTATGCTATTATACAAGGAAAAAGGAGTTTCAATATGGAAAAAGAAAAACAAAAAAAACTGTTAAATCAAATAACAGAGACTGTGCGCGCATGTGGAGAGATCATTCTTCATGCGGACAGAAGCAAAAATTGTATTGACGCAAAAACTGGACACGCCAACTTTGTCACTACCTACGACAAAAAAGTACAGAAGGAACTACAAAAACGCCTTCTTAAAATTTTACCGGAGGCGGTTTTTGTCGGTGAGGAGGAAGATATTCATGCTTCCATTGCTAAAGGCTACGCTTTTATTGTAGACCCCATTGACGGCACCACTAACTTTATTAAAGACTATCATATGAGCGCTGTCTCTGTCGGGCTTACGTTGGATGGCGAGCGGTTTATGGGCGTTGTCTACAATCCTTATCTAAATGAAATGTTTACAGCAATCAAAGGGCAGGGAGCATTTTTAAATGATGCACCAATTCATGTCTCATCAGAGCCACTTGAGAATGGTGTTGTATTGTTTGGCACCGCGCCCTATTATGAAGAGTTAAGCAAAAAATCCTTTGAGATGGCATACGATTATTTTCAACGGTCGCTTGATGTGCGCAGAAGCGGTTCAGCGGCACTTGACTTGTGCACTGTAGCTGCAGGCAGAGCCGAATTGTTTTTCGAGTTGCGCCTGTGTCCTTGGGATTTGGCTGCTGGTTCCCTGATTGTGGAGGAAGCTGGCGGAAAAGTCACCACCACAGAAGGCACTCCAATTACATTGCATAAGCCTTGTTCTGCGATTGCAACAAACGGAATTGCATAAAATTCAGACTGTGCGTCATGAATAAAAAATCATTTTTTCCTGATACTAATACAGCAAACAATCAAACGAAAATATGATTGATTGTTCATTGTACTGATATGCCTTTCTCTGTGTGATATTATACTGAGCGTCAGATAAATCTGCCACTCAGTATAATATGATGCGCACAGCCACCAGCGGAATTATGCCGTTGTGCGGCTGTGGCTGGCGCTATACTCACGGCAGATTTTATCTGCCGTGAGTATCGTACAATTGTTCTGGAACCGTAAAACGAATTTGTATTTTGATTGGAGGAAATTATGATCTTAACAGAAAAAGAGACAGCGGCAGTCAAAGATTTACAGCAGCAGGAACAGACTTGCATTGAGAAATACCAGCGCTATTCCTGTGAGGCAAAGGACACCGTTTTAAAGGATTTATTCAAGACACTACAAAACAAGGAACAGGAACATTTTAATTCACTTCAACAGGTACTTGGAGGTTCTGTTCCATCATGCAACTGCAATGATTCTGACGGCAAAAATTACAACCCAAAGGCATCCTACGATAAGATGAGCAATTCCGAAGACAAAAAGACAGACAACTTTCTTGCAACAGACTGTATTGTGTCCGAAAAACTTGCTTCCTCAGAGTATAATACAGATGTATTTTGTTTCAAAGATTCCAGTGTGCGCAAGCTCCTCGCAGACATTCAGATTGAGGAACAAAATCACGCAGAAATGCTGTACAAATACAAGACCGTAAACGGAATGGCATAAAAATTATACTGGCAATCAGAAGGATTGACCACTCAGCATAATATAATGCGCGCCCCATGCGCTGTTCTAGCGGCGTATCTCTTCTACATGGGGCGGCGCACAAAATATTTCCAATCTAAATCCAGTTACAGTTCAGCCTTGCCGAACTGTAACACATCAAGCCATGCAAAATCGCTTCGCGATGGCTTGATGCATCTTAGCCACTACGTTTTCTTACGGACTTTGCAGCATAGTGCAAAGTCCTAAGCTGAATTGTAATTAAATCCACATTTATATCTCCACAAACCATTGACACGCCTCCCTTTTTTGCGTTATAATAATTTCACTTTATCACATAAAAGCGTTGAAGTCCTAAAGCGTTTGTGTGATATTGGATTGTAGTATATCTAGGGAGGAGCATTAATTATGCTAGTCAAAATAATCTTATTAATTCTATTTTTTGGGTGTATGATTGCAGTTGGGTTATACGCCAGAAAAAGTGCAAACAGTATGACTGATTTCGTGCTCGGTGGGCGCAGCGTGGGACCGTGGCTCTCAGCATTCGCTTATGGTACTTCTTATTTTTCCGCAGTTGTATTCGTGGGATACGCAGGACAATTCGGCTGGAAATATGGTCTGGCTTCAACATGGATTGGTCTTGGAAATGCGGTGATTGGATCGCTGCTTGCATGGGTTGCAATGGGCAGACGCACAAGAGTTATGACGCATCATTTGGAAGTCGCGACAATGCCTGACTTTTTTGGGAAGCGCTATGACAGCAATATATTACGTGTTGTGGCTTCTGCAATTGCATTTGTGTTTATGATTCCATATACTGCCTCTGTTTACAATGGTCTTTCAAGACTTTTTGGCATGGCGTTTGACATTCCCTATACGGTGTGTGTAGTTACAATGGCGGTACTCACAGGAGTGTACGTTATTCTTGGCGGATATATGGCAACTGCCATCAACGACTTTATTCAAGGAATTATTATGCTGTTTGGTATTGTGGCGGTTATTGGCGCTGTCCTTTCTGGTCAAGGCGGCTTTATTGAGGCAGTCAGAAAACTGTCAGAGCTTCCGTCTGATGTGCCTGTCACACTGGGGCAGCAGGGTGCATTCGCTTCCTTTTTTGGCACAGATCCACTGAACTTATTGGGTGTTATTATTCTCACTTCACTAGGAACATGGGGACTGCCACAGATGGTACATAAGTTCTATGCAATTAAGAGCGAGAAGGCTATTAAAACAGGAACAATTGTATCGACTTTTTTTGCAGTCATTGTCTCAGGCGGCTGTTATTTTCTTGGCGGCTTTGGACGTCTGTTCGACGCACCAGAATTATACAAAGCCGACGGCTCTATAATGTATGATGCCATTATTCCTGCAATGCTGTCAACACTGCCAGATATTCTGATTGGCATTGTTATTATTTTAGTGCTCTCGGCTTCTATGTCAACACTTTCCTCATTGGTGCTGACCTCTGCTTCGACGCTGACACTTGATTTTATCAAGGGAAATATTGTGAAAGATATGGATGATAAAAAACAGCTTATTTACATACGTGTGTTAATTGTATTTTTTATTGTTGTGTCTGTCGTGCTGGCACTCAATCCGCCAACTTTTATTGCACAGCTTATGGGAATCTCTTGGGGAGCACTTGCAGGGGCATTCCTCGCACCGTTTTTGTATGGTCTTTACTGGAAAGGGGTCACTCGGGCTGGCGTCTGGGCAAGTTTTGTCTGTGGTGTCGGTATCACAGTATCTAATATGTACTTTAAATTTATCGCCTCACCAATTAACGCAGGCGCGGCAGCAATGATAGTCGGATTGATTGTGACTCCGGTTGTAAGTCTGATTTCTCCCAAAATTAATTCTAGCTTTGTGGACAAAATCTTTCAGTGCTATGACAATACTGCAAAGGTATCCAGCAAAGAATATCTAAAAGAAGATTGAGATTATCATTATGCCACAGACTTTGTGATATCACAAAGTCTGTGGCAAAGTATATTGTAGCTGTTGGTTCCTTAACTCATAAATCGATTAGATAAAAGCTTTAAGATCCTACAAATCTTTTGTTTAGTTAATCAATAGAGCAATTTCTGGCATTAACACTTCCTTAAATTCATCAATCATTAACTTTCTAAATTTGAAATAAGGCTACCGCAGTCCCACTGGCTTTAAACGGTGGGTTAAGGCAGCCAAAAGTAACGGTTTGGTTATACTTGCTGCACGGTGTCGGAGCCAATGCCAAAATGCCTGCTTTGTGGCATTTTGTGTGTATCAATTGTTGCAATTCAAATCATCAAAATCAATATGAAATCTGGCGTAGGTGTGAATTGCAACGTTTCTCGTTACTATTCATGGTATGGAAGCCGTTTATAGTAATGATTCGGGGTGGCAATGTTATAAGATGTCGCATAATAGACAGTTCCTAAGTATTGCGAAAACAAGAGGGAATGTGTATACTATGTTTAGAGAAATTTTGCACTTTGAAAGGAAATTACAGAAAATTCTATATAAAATTATTTCTAAATAAACATAGGAGGTAAATTATTATGACTGTAACACCAGACAATAAGTTGATTGGCAGGATGTTGGATCTGCTAAACAAATTGGGCATTTCACAGCGTGACTGTGATCTAGCAGAGAGGTATTTGCGCGAGGAAGTGGACGACGAGGTTTTAAAGCAGTTTGTGCGAAAAGATTTAAGTGTGCCGTCCTATAATCTATATTCCGAGGGGTGGACAATTACAAGGCAGGTAAACAAAAGTGCTAATAGAACTGTGTTTGTGCGCTTTTTCAATATAATTTTTGCGATTGGTCATGGCACAGGACATCGTTTGTTCTGGTATGAGGCGTTAAATATTGAGGAATATGCGCTTTATAAAAAGATGGTTACATACATGTCAGGGGTAACAGAAGACGAAGAAAATTTTTTTCAGTATTATGAGTATAGTCAATTAATGAAGATGGCACAGAACAATCTACAAAATCTAATAGAAGCCATTCCTTATTTAAAGGAGGAATCAGAATTGTATGCAGCGGCAGGGCTGGCAATGTATTTTTGTACAAAATACGAAAATCCTGGCACAGTGGAAGCAGAAGACGAGGCATATATGGCGGAATATGAAAACATTGTACTAGAATGTTTTGACAGCTGGCTTGCAGGACTGGGCTGTGCTGCGCATGAGAAAGTAATATCAGCTTTGCGGGAGAAAAAGCAGGCGGGAGATTTCACTGGCAGGATTGAGCATACAAGTATGAAGATGGAGGAGCAGCGGACATTTTGTTTTCTATGCACATTTGCATACCTGAATTTCCAGCTTTCGGATGTGCTGCTGGCGGTGATTCAGACATGTGCTGCTGTAAATGCGGAATTAATGCTTGTTTCCATACGATATGTATTTATAGGGAACAATGGATGCAGAACACATCTCGCTTTTCGTGGAATGGACTATGATGAATTGTTTCATATTGAACCAGCTTTGTATATTTGTATGGCAGCAATAAACAATTATGACAAGATTTTAGTGAGACAGTTAGAAAAAAACCAAGAAAGTTACAGAAAGGTTATGGAGCGGGAAAAATGCCAGGAACTGGTTCATATTTATATGCGTGCATGGAGGAATGGAATTCCGCGGGTTGTGTCTGAAGTTACAGAGGATGTGCTTATTACATTAAAAAATGTTATGCAGAAGGCAAATCCTGATTTGTATGAACAAGTCGTGCGAAATGCAGCACCTGATTATGAACCAGTGATAGAGCTGCTTGTGCCGCCGACACCACATGCGGAGCTGGCAAAAGAGTATTTGCTTGGAAACTGCAAAGTTTCTGAGTTATATCCTTATGATAAAGAGTTTGGTGATAGATTTGAGGATGGTTTGTATAAGGTAAAAAAAGTTTTAGACAAATTTAAAAAACATAATTTTGATGAGGCATTTATAGACCGATGCCGCGTATTTTTAATTTTGAGGAAGTTTCCCCATATTGAATATGAGATGCAAGAGTGCAAAGGTGAGAAGGGATTAAGTGAATTTTTTGCAAAGCTTGACAAAGAAGAATTGGATCTTGCGCATCAATTACAGGCATTTGCCCTCTTATATAAAGAAAATCTTCAATATGATAATGAGATAAAGCTGCTGAAAAAGTGTGTTGAAGAAAAGTATACGAAGTTTTTACAAGAAAATAGAGAAGAAGCTATACAAATGTTTGCTATAGCAGATGCAGAGGCGCGTTGTTTCGGTCTGTGCCTTTTTGAAAAAGACCCACAATGTTACAAACAAGAAATTTTAAGCTATACAAAAGACAGTTCTAGTCTTGTTCAACGGGAACTTACTCGCATTTTTTGTGCACATAGAGAGTGGGAAGAAGATGTCAAGACCATGTTAAATGGAAAAAAGGCATCACAACGGCAACTGGCAATCTGGATACTGTTAAGATGGCAGGAAAAAGGTGGAGATTATCATGAACTGCTCTCTCAGGCACTTGAAAACGAGAAGAGTGGGAAGTTGGTGACATTGTTGGAGAAAGTATTGAAACTACAGGAAAAAGATCAGAATCAGCCAAAGAAGCCAGTTACAAAAGAAGATTTGATCAAACAGGTACATCAAGGAGGCAGAAAGCGGACGATTGCATGGGCATATGAGACGCCATTTTCTCCTGTACATATGACGGACGGAAGCATTGCAGACGAGGAGTATTTACAGGCAATTCTCTTGTGTTATACAGCGCAGATACAGCGTGGTATTGACAAAAATGCGCAGCTTCTTGCGGCTGATTTAAATACATCTGAGTTTGCGGTCTATGTCAATGAGCTGTTTGACAAATGGATTGCGCAGGGCGCAGAGGCAAAGAAAGGGTGGGTGCTTTTTGCAGCGTCGATTCATGGCAAGGAGGATATTATACCAAAATTATATCATCAAATTCAGGAATGGACGAAGGTGTCACGAGGAGCGATTGCAGCGGAAGCTGTGATGGCACTTGCGTTGAATTTATCACCGCGCGCATTGTTGCTCGTAGATAATATTGCGCGGAAATTTAAACATAAGCAAGTAAAAGGTGGTGCTGTGATGGCACTTGATGAAGCAGCTAAAATGCGTGGAATTACCCGTGAGGAACTTGATGACCGCATTGTGCCAAATTTTGATCTTGATGAGAATATGCAGCGGACATTTGATTATGGAGCGCGCAGTTTCAAGGTGACACTCACATCGACGCTCGACATTGAAGTGTTTGATGAAACTGGAAAGAAATTGAAAAATTTGCCAGTTCCAGGAAAGAAGGATGATGATAGTAAAGCAGCGGAAGCTTACGCGGCGTTTAAAGAGATGAAAAAGCAGATAAAGACTGCTGTTACAAATCAAAAAGAGCGCCTTGAGCACGTGCTCTCTATAAAGCGAGAGTGGAGTACAGATGCGTGGAATAATTTATTTGTAAAAAATCCTTTGATGCATCAATTTGCAATTGGTCTAATATGGGGAGTTTATGAGAGTGACAAGTTGCTTCAAAGTTTTCGCTATATGGAGGATGGCTCTTTTAATACGCAGGATGGGGACGCCTATAATTTGCCAAAACATACAAACATTAGTTTAGTACACCCTGTAGAACTTTCTGATGAGGAGAAAGCAGCATGGAAAGAGCAGCTTGCGGATTATGAAATTACGCAGCCAATTGAGCAGCTTGACAGGGCTGTTTATTGTATGACAGAGGAAGAGGAAGGCAAAAAGCGCATGGAGCGTTTTGGCGGTTATGTGCTGAATGATCTAGCACTGGATGGCAAAATGGCTAGTCTTGGTTGGTATCGTGGCGCTATTGGAGACGCAGGCAGTTATAACACTTACTATCGTAAAGATGTGGAGATTGACATGGGTGTAGAGTTGCACTTTTCGGGTAGTTGTGTAGGGTGGCATCAAGGAGACGTGACAGTGTATGATGCCAGATTTTATAAGGCGAAATCGATAGGATTTGGCAGCTATGGATATATGGATGCGGACAAGAAGGATGCCTATCTGTTACAGAATGTTCCATCACGATATTTTAGCGAGATTGTGCGCCAGCTTACGAAGGCCACTGTATCGAGTGATGAGCGGGATACGGATTGGAAGAAAGAAGCAGGACTTATATAGGAACGAATTAAGTGAGTGGATTTTACTCATGATTATGGTTTTTGATAGGGAGGAGGCGCTGTTATGAAATCAAATAAAAATAGTTCATCAATTGCAGAAGTGTTTGCAATATTGCCAGAGTTAAAAATTTCAGAACAGGAATGTGAGCTGGCAAAGCAGTATCTAAATGGTGTGGTGGGTGACGAGGCGCTAGACCAATTTCAGCGGATTAATTACAAGTCGATAGCAGTTTCAAGTGAGGTGTGCTATGAATTGGACAGAATCATCGGAAGATTGGATCGGAAGGAGAGCAGAGTGGTATGTATCCGGTTGTTTAATCTGTTGTTTGCAATTGGACATGCCTCCTGTGTTGAATTATTTTACTTTGGTGGGTCTCCTGAAGATTCTTTTGAGCAGGCACAGGAGTGTGCACTTTACAAAAGAATTACGATATTTATTAATAGTATATGAAACATATGCTGATTAAATATGTGTACATATAGTGGAGAATCTGTCACAAAAGCAGATGAAAAGAAGATTCTGAGCGTTATTAATGAAAGGTGGATTATAAGAATGGAAGTAAATGCAAACGGCAAACAGATCAATAATATGCTAACATTTTTGGCAAAGCGTGGTGTGTCAACACAAGACTGTGCACTAGCAGAAAGATATTTGAATTGTGAAGTAGGAGAGGAGGCGTTAGAACAATTTCAACAGATAAATTTTGCAGCAATGACTATTCCATATTCAGAGAGAGAGACATTTGACTCCATTATGGAGGGGCTGAATAGAAGTGAAAAGCGGGCGACCTGTATCCAGTTTCTAAATGTGTTGTTTGCAATTGGTCATGGCTCTTGTAGTGCACTATTTACACTATTGTCTCGAAGCATTATTAAGGATGCGAAGGAATGTGCACTCTACAAACGAATTGTTTTATTTATAGAATTAGGAATAGAGTACACGGGATATCTACGTGTGTATGAGTTGCAGACTTTGATGGAAATGGCACAAAATAACCCTGAGATATTGCGCGAAACACTAGAACCACTTAAGGAGGAGGGCGCAAAATATTATCGGATAATGCTTGCTGTGTATTTTTGCATGAAATATGGAAAAGTACGACCGCTTGACGCAGAGGATATAGAGCTTATGAAGGCATATGAAGATGAGATGCTTGATTGGTTAAAGGAATATCTTGCACAGCAAGGATGTGTCACGCAGGAGGAAATTGTAACTGCAATTCGCACACAAAAGCTTACAAGTCAACTGCTGGATGAAGTGCGTCAGGTGCGTCAGAGCCGGTTGTTTGCAGAGCCTGCCCGCAAGCAGCTTTGTTTTTTAGGGAGTATGGCATATTTGAATTTTATGCTTTCTAATGTGCTGTTAGATGTGCTCAGAACATGTATGGCTATGGATGCGGAGTGGGTACTATGTACAATAGATGAGGTTTCCATAGGAACGCTGGATGCAAGCCGCAGAATAAAAAGCAAAGGCGGCGACTATGACACTTTGTTTTGGATTGAGCCAGAAACTTATATTCGCTGGGCAGCAGTTAAAGAATATACCCATATCCTAGAAAGACAGCTTGAAAAAAATCAAGAGAGCTATTTAAAGGCTATGGAGGAAAATAAGTTTCCATCGCTGCTTGCGAAGACAAACCGAAGTTTTACAAGCGCGCCATATGTGACAAATCAGATGAAGGATGTGATACAAAAGAAAAATCCCAATCTATACAAACAAGTTGCCAGAAACTTTAATTATGATGTAGTGATTGACTATCTTGTCAAGGATACACCCCATGCAGAATTGGCAAAAGCATACTTGCGGGGAGAGAGTAACATTACAGAATTATACCCATATGTAGAGGAACTTTCGGGGCAATATGTTTCCCATAATTATATGGAACAGCAAAGGAAACATTGTGGTGACAAGGGGTTCTTTAACAGATGTAAGGCGTTTATGGTATTGACTTGTTCGGAAAATACAACAGTGGTAGATGATTGTTGGAGTACAGATTCATTGGAAGAAATAGAGAAGTTTTATCAAATGCTCTGTGATGAAAATTTAGATATTGCTTATCAGTTTAAAGGTGTCGTAGCATGTTACAGTGCTTATGATAATGCAATTGGATGCTCCTTGAGTACATTTGAGGAGGGGACTGTGGAGGCATTTGCACGTTATCTAAACGGCGAGCGGAGGGAAGAAACCCTTGCGGCATTTTCAGGAGCAAAGGCAGAGGGCCGCTATCTTGGATTACTTGTTATGAAAAGAGACCCAGCACGCAATCAGCAGGAGATTTTAAATTATGCAACGGACAGTTCTAAGCTTGTGCGAGAAGAACTGCTAACTATTTTATATGCGCAAAAGGATTGGGAAAATGAGATAAAGGCACTTTTGCAGGCGAAGAAAGCAGCACAGCGGGAGATTGCAATACAGGTATTGTCGCACTGGCAGCAGGAAGGCAGCGATTACAACGAAGTGCTTAGACAGGCGATGGAGAAAGAGAAAAATGCAAAAGTGCTGACTTTGTTGCAGAGTGTACTGAACATACAGGAAAGAGAAAAGCCAGAAGAGACACTCTCCAAAGAAGATTTGGTAAAGCAGTTGCATAAGGGCGGCAAGAAGAAAAGTTTGGCATGGGCATATGAAAAGCCATTCTCACCAGTGTATAAAACAGATGGTTCGGAGGCTTCCGAGGAATATTTGCAGGCGGTTTTACTTTGCTATGTGTCACAGGAAAAGAGTGGTGTCAATAAAACTGCACAGCTTCTTGCAGATGATTTGCAGCCAATACAGTTTGCTGTCTATGTCAACGAATTGTTTGATAGATGGCTTGCAGCGGGTGCAGAATCTAAAAAGCGCTGGGTTTTGTATGCAGCGGCAATTCATGGCGGCGAGGATATAATACAAAAGCTACAACATCAAATACAAGAGTGGCCGCAGGTAGCAAGAGGAGCGATTGCGGCGGAAGCAGTGAAGGCGCTCGCACTAAATCCTTCGCCGCGTGCGTTGTTACTTGTGGATGGGATTGCGCGAAAGTTTAAATTTAAACAGGTGCGGGCTGCGGCGGGAGAGGCGCTTGCGTTTGCGGCTTCTGAGCTTGGCATCACGCGCGAGGAGCTCTCAGATCGAATTGTGCCAGACCTTGGATTTGATGAAAATATGGAGCGGACATTTGATTACGGTGAACGCATATTTAAGGTGCAGCTTACACAGACTCTTGATTTTGAAGTATATGATGAAAATGGAAAGAAACTCAAAAATCTGCCTGCACCGGGAAAGAAGGATGATGCGGCAAAGGCAGCAGCGGCATATGAGGATTTTAAGCAGTTGAAAAAGCAGATGAAAACCACTGTCAGCAGTCAGAAAGCGCGGTTGGAGTATGCATTGTTGGTTCGGCGAGAATGGCTTGTGGATGCATGGAAAAATCTGTTTGTAAAAAATCCGTTAATGCATCAGTTTGCAATTGGTTTAATCTGGGGTGTCTATGAGGAAGAAAAACTGGTGCAGAGTTTCCGTTATATGGAGGATGGTTCCTTTAACACACAGGACGAGGAAGAATACACTCTGCCAGAAAATGCGCATATTAGTTTGGTGCACCCCATGGAGCTTTCAGAGGAGGAGAGAACGGCGTGGAAGGAACAGCTTGCGGACTATGAAATTACACAGCCGATAGAACAACTTGACAGACCAATTTACTATATGACAGTGGAGGAGGCAGACAAGAAAGGATTGGAGCGTTTTGGCGGATATCTTATCAACGACCTTTCCCTAAATGGAAAAATGTCAGGACTTGGCTGGTATCGTGGTTCTGTACAGGATGCGGGCTGTTTTTATACCTATTATCGCGAAGATCCAGAGGCTGGTATTGGTGTGGAGCTTCACTTTTCAGGCGCTTGTGTTGGGTATTCTGAGGGGAATGTGACAATCTATGATGTCCGTTTTTACAAGGCGGGAACAATTGAACACGGCAGTTATACCTATGACGAGGCAGATGCAAACAAGGCATATTTCTTAAAGGATATTCCACCGCGGTATTTTAGCGAGATTGTGCTGCAGCTTGCAAGATTAACTGCATCGTGTGAAGAACGGGATGAAGACTGGCGCAAGGATACGAGGCTGATATAGTTTTTAGAAGCCTATTTAAAGGAAAGAGGTTTTAAGGCTACGACGAAATAGACGATATGGAAAAGGAGAGATTTTGTCATGGTAATAAACGCAGAGGACAAGAGAATTATAAGAATGCTGATCTTTCTGGAAAAATTGGGTATTTCTGGACCAGACTGCGCATTGGCAGAAAAGTATTTGGATGGCAGAGTTGGTGACGAGGTGTTAGACCAATTTCAGCGAATTGATTTTACGGCCGTCCAAATTCCAGATGAAGTGCTGCAAGAGCTTGATGCGATTGAGTGGGAAATTATTGGACGAGGCGAAGGGTATCCATTGTGGATACGACTATTTAATGTGCTGTTTGCAATTGGTCATAATACAAGCAGTGTTTTGTTTTCTCATAATTGTGTGAATGGTGAGCGCTATAAAGCGATGGTAATTTATATAGAAAAATGTTCTGAGGAAACAGGATATCTAAATAATCATCACAAGACTTGTTTTGATATGGGTGGACTAATGCATGAGATTGATAATAAGCCTGAAAAAGTACGAGAAATTATAGCGCAATTAAAAAACGAGGGAGCAAAATATTATTTGTCAGTTTTAGCAGCATATTTTTATAAAAAATATACAGATGCAAAATTGATAGCGGCAGAGGATACGGAGTTGATGCAAGTATATGAGGAGGGAATGTTAGAGTGTCTTGATGAATGGCTGGCGCAGCAAAACTGTCCTACACGGGAAAAAATTGTGACCGCAATCCATACACAGCAGCTTACAGCAGAATTACTTGTTGGTGTGAAACCATGCAGTTTTACAGATTCTGATCGTAAAAAGCTTTGTTTTATTGGCAGTATGTCATATTTAAATGTTATGCTGTCTGAAATGCTATTGGATATTGTCAGGACATGTTTGGCCGTGGATGCGGAATGGATACTTCTTGCAATGTCTGATGCGATAGATAAATCGCCAGGTGCCAAAGATAGAATTGGACAAGATTATAGTGAATTGTTTTGGATTGAACCAGAAACATATATTCGATGGGCTGCCTTTGAGATTGCATATGCGTATACGGTGTGTAGATATCATGAAGAATATGTATGTTCGGTTCAGATACCAATTTTAAAGAGACAGCTTGAAAAAAATCAGGAAAGTTATTTAAAGGCATTAGGTGAAAAAGGATACACAACTCTTCTTGCAAAAAAGGGATACAGATTGGATGAAGCAATTAGTTCTATTAATGTGTTAAAAGATATATTGCAGAAGGAGAATCCGGCTTTGTATGAAAAGATTGGTGCAGGAAAGCCAAATTACGAACAAATTATTCATTATTTGGTTCAGGACACACCGCACGCAGAGTTAGCAAGAGAGTATTTGCGGGGACATGGAACGATTTCAGAATTGTATCCGTATGAGGAAGAATTTTCTACAGCGTATATTTTCTATGGCTATTTAGAGAAACATAAAAAGCACTGGAAGGATATCGCATTTCTCCATCGGTGTAAGACCTTTCTAGTGCTGATTGGTTCTGACCGCACAACTATTGTTGAGAAGCGTGACAAGGAACAAACAAAACAAGTGGAACAGTTTTTCCAGATGCTTGAGCATGAGAATTTGGATATTGCCCATCAAATCAATGGTTTTGTGGCATCATATAAGGCATATAATGGACCGAACGGATGCACCACCAAAACATTTGTAAAGGGAGCGATCAATGTGTTTGCAAAGTATCTGAACAGTGAACGGCGGAAGGAGACGCTCACAGCTTTTTCCAATGCAAAGGCGGAGGGGCGTTATTTGGCGCTGCTTGCAATGCGCAAAGATATTGGGCGAAACAAACAGGAAATTTTAAACTATACATCAGATAGCACAAAGATTGTCAAAGAAGTGCTTTTGGATATTTTGTACGAACAGAGAGATTGGGAGGAGGATATAAAGGCTCTTTTAGATGCAAAGAAAGCGGTACAGCGGGAGCTGGCGGTGCAGGTGTTAGCACATTGGCAGCAGGAAGGCAGCAATTATAAAGATGTGTTTTTGCAAGCAATGAAAAAAGAGAAAAATGCAAAAGTCCAGTCCCTGATGCAGAGTACGCTCAACATACAAGAGTGTGATTTGCCACAGCAGGTCCTTTCACAAGAGGAATTGATAAAGCAACTACATAAAGGCGGAAAAAAGAAAAGTTTGGCGTGGGCTTATGAAAAGCCATTTTTTCCAGTGCACAGAACAGATGGCGGGGAGGCTTCCGAATCGCATTTGCAAGCCATTTTGTTGTGCTATGTGTCGCAGGACAAAAGCGGTATTAGTAAAAATGCGCAATTGCTTGCAGAGAATTTGCAGCCCACAGAGATTGCAATTTATATGAATGAGCTGTTCGACAGATGGCTTGCGGCGGGCGCTGAGACCAAAAAGCGTTGGGTGCTTTATGCAACGGCAATTCACGGAGGCGAAGAGATGGTGCAAAAGTTACAACATCAAATACAGGAATGGCCACAGGCGGCAAGGGGAGCCCTTGCTGCGGAAGCAGTGAAAGCACTTGCTTTGAGTCCATCACCGCGCGCGTTACTTCTAGTAGATGGTATTGCGCGGAAATTTAAGTTCAAACAGGTTCGGGCGGCTGCGCAAGAGGCGCTTGCGTTTGCTGCGTCCGAACTAAAGATTACCCGCGAGGAACTTTCTGACCGCATTGTGCCCGATTTAGGATTTGATGCAAATATGGAAAGAGTATTTGACTATGGAGAACATAAGTTTATTGTTAAGCTTTCGCCAGTGCTTGACCTTGAAATATATGATGAGAACGAAAAAAAGTTAAAAAATCTGCCTGCACCAGGAAAGAAAGATGATGAAGCCAAGGTAGCAGCGGCTTATGAGGATTTTAAACAACTAAAAAAGCAGATGAAAATAACTGTTAGCAGCCAGAAAGCACGATTGGAATATGCGCTGTCTGTTCGACGGGAGTGGCTTGTAGATGCATGGAAGAATCTGTTTGTAAAAAATCCGCTGATGCATCAGTTTGCAATTGGTTTAATCTGGGGCGTTTATGATAAAGATAAGTTGATTCAAAGTTTTCGTTATATGGAGGATGGTTCTTTTACTACACAGGACGAGGAAGAGTACACATTGCCAGAAGATGCGCACATCAGTTTGATGCACCCTATGGAACTTTCTGATGAGGAGAAAGCTGCATGGAAGGAGCAATTGGAGGATTATGAAATTACACAGCCAATCGAACAGTTGGACAGGGCAGTTTATGTTAGGACTGAGGAAGAAGCAGACAAAAAAGGATTGGAGCGTTTCGGCGGGTATCTTGTCAATGACCTTTCTCTGAATGGAAAACTGACAGGACTTGGTTGGTATCGTGGTTCCGTGCAGGATGAAGGAGTTTTTTATAGTTATTACCGCGAAGAGGAAGAGATTGGGATTGGCGTAGAGTTGCGTTTTTCAGGGGCATATGTCGGAGGCATGAATGATAATGTGACAATCTATGATGTGCGTTTTTATAAGGCGGGAACAATAGCGCATGGCAGTTATATTTATGATGAGGCGGACAAAGAGAAGGCATATTTCTTAAAAGATGTTCCTGCACGGTATTTTAGCGAGATAATACTACAACTGACCAAGGTGATACCAGCAAATGCGCAGCGAGACGAAACTTGGCGGGAGAGCGCAAAGTTATTAATAACACTTTAATATTACTTTCCGCCACGTTATTTTAGGAGATGGTGTCACAGGTTGCCCGGGCAGTTGCATTGAGCAAGGAACACAATTTCAATTGGAAGAAAGAAGCACCAACGATTTAATGGCTTATAAGTTCTACATAATGCATTGCATTTTCCCAGTTGTTTTTTTTCTCCTCAGTGGTGACTATTCTAATTGGCTTTGCAGGATTTCCAAAGGCGAGCGTGTTGTTAGGAATCTGTGTTTTTCCAGTGACTAGAGAACCAGCACCAAGAATGCAATTACAGCCAATAACAGCACCGCTCAAGATAATGCTGCCCATACCAATCACAGTATTATCTCCTATAGTGCAGCCGTGAATTACCGTGTTATGTCCGATTGTGACACCCGATCCAATTTGTACTGGAAAGTCCGCGTCTGTGTGAATTGTAGCGTTGTCCTGCACATTTGTATTATCTCCAATAGTGATTGTATTGGTATCACCGCGAACGACGGCATTGTACCAAATGCCTACATTTTTACCCAGATGAACCTCGCCTATAACATGAGCTCCTAGGGCGATAAATTGATTTTTCTGCATTGTAAGATTCTCCTAATTTCATACATTTTTTATGCGCGTGGGCGTCCAAATGAAATCTGTCATTAAACTGACAGAGACCCGCCTGGCGCGCACTTTTAGTATAACATTCCTATTTTTCTTTTTCAATGTCTTAGTAAATGTTTATCTCACGGAATGCGCAGTTTAGCGCATTCCTGATCCATGAATAATAACCAAACAATCTAAAAAAGCCAAATTCTATAGGTGTGGATTGTAACGCAAACTATATGACGATATAATAAGTAATTATAAACAAATAACCTATGCATCTTGACGTCAAAAGAAAACAGTGCATGATATATTTTAAAAGAAAGGATAAGAAATGTATACAGAACAAAATTTGGTGCGAATTGCCAAGCGGGAGAATAATCAAAAAAGAAAATATCTGGTGGTGAACAGACTACAAGGAAAGCATATTCCAGTAAAGCCTTATGAGGCGCTTGCAATGTTTCAGGCGCTTGCCAATCAAGTGCAAGGTCACTATCAACAGGAGACATTGCTAGTAATCGGTTTTGCAGAGACAGCGACGGCAATTGGTGCTGCTGTTGCAGTGGCGCTTAACGCGGATTATATACAGACGACAAGAGAACTTATTCCTAATGTGGCGTATCTGTATTTTTCGGAAGAACACAGCCATGCTACAGAACAGAAACTTGTGAAAGATGATATTGACTGTGCCGTTAAAACAATTGACAGAATCTTGTTTGTGGAGGATGAGGTCACAACAGGGAAAACAATTCAAAACATTGTAGATATTTTAAGAAAACAGTATGCCAAAAAAATTAAATTTTCCGTTGCTTCTGTCCTAAATGGAATGAACCAAGACGCTTTGGACAATTACAAAAAGTATGGAATTGACCTTTTTTGGCTAGTAAAAACAAATCATGCCGTTTACACAGAAATAGCTGAAGGATTTCAAGGGAATGGAACCTATATTTCATGTAAACAGGAAACTGAAACAAAAATGCCAAAGATTACATACATTAAGGCGAATGGACGAATGGATACGCGTCGCATGGTCCATTGCGTGACGTATCAACAATTCTGTGCGTCCTTATATCAGAATATAATAAGTCAGGCAGACCTTGGCAATGCGCATAAGATATTGGTACTTGGAACCGAAGAGTATATGTATCCAGCGCTTTACACGGCTTGTCAACTGGAAGCACAGGGAAAGGAAGTTCGATTTCACGCGACAACAAGAAGTCCCATTGCAGTAAGCACAGAGGAAGAATATCCGCTTCATGCGCGGTATGAGCTGACAAGTTTGTATGACCATGCGCGGACAACATATGTTTATGAATTGCAAAAATACGATACAGTTATCATAATCACAGACGCGTCCGACGGAATGACAGAGGGCGTATGTTCCTTGGTGAGCGCGCTTAAATTGTGTGGGAATCAGCATATTTTATTGGTATCATAATATTTATTTGGGAGATTAGAAATAAGGAATTGTAGGAAAAAATAATGACAAACGATATGACAAAAGGGAAGATTTTTCCCATTCTTATTAAATTTACAGTTCCTCTGGTGCTAGGCAATCTGTTGCAGTTGACTTACAATGCAGTTGACAGTATTATTGTTGGACAGTATGTGGGAAAGGATGCGCTCGCTGCAGTGGGGACAAGCAATCCACTTTTTACGCTGATTATTTTGTTTGTGCAAGGAATATGTCTTGGCGCTGGTATTTTAGTGGGAACATTGTATGGTGCAAAGGATTATAAAACACTGCAACGAGAAGTCAGCACAGCAATGATTTCTGGTGTCGTTTTCTCGTTGGCATTGACAGCAATTTCATTGGCAGCAGCGCCTGTATTACTGACGATTTTGCAAGTCGGTCCGGCAATTCGACCCGAGGCGGTGGCATATCTGCGAATATTAATGTGCGGACTGGTATTTAATTTTATCTACAATTTTTTTGCCAGCACTTTAAGAGCGATGGGGGACAGCAAATCGCCACTCTATTTTCTTGGAATTAGTGCACTGATTAACATTGTGGGAGATTTGATTTTTGTGGTGGTGTTTTCTATGGGAACGATTGGTTGTGCGGTCGGCACTGTGCTGAGTGAGGCACTAAGCTGTCTGTTGTGCTGGGAATATATTAAGAAAAAAATTCCTGTTTTAAATTTGAGTAAACAATGGTTTGTTTTTGATAAAGACTTGTTAAAGGAAATCATTCAATATGGTTTTGTCAGCGCATTGCAGCAGTCCACAGTTCAGTTTGGAAAACTTGGCATACAAGGCATTGTCAATACAATGGGAGTGACCGCAACAGCAGCGTTTACTGCAATTAATCGAGTTGATGATTACGCATATATTCCAGAACAAAACATTGGTCATGCCATGACCAGTGTGATGGCACAAAACCGTGGCGCAGGAGAATACAAACGCGTTAGAGTGGCGTTTCGAATGGGAATGATTATCGAACTGATATACGGTGCAGCGCTGGGGGTTTTTTTGCTGTTGTTTGCCAATCCAGTGATGCGTCTGTTTACCCAAGATGAAGCGACAATACTTCTTGGAGAGCAGTATTTACACTTAATTGCATGGATGTATGTTATTCCTGCAGTCACAAATGGGGTTCAAGGATATTTTCGCGGAATGGGAGACTTGAAAATTACGCTGTGGAGCAGTCTGGTAAATATGGGGGCGCGCGTACTTGCCTGTATTTTGCTTGTATTTGTCTGCAAAATGGGAATTATTGCTCTCCCGTGGTCCTATTTAATTGGATGGGGGGCAATGATGTTGTACGAGTTTCCATTTTTGGTGGTTACAATTCACACCCACGCCAGATTTCGTATTCATTTAAGATGATTGGGTGTGAATTGCAACAATTGATGCA